>NZ_LT607754.1:2400000-2700000 GCF_900090285.1 Micromonospora inositola
GCGGCCACCCTTCCACCGACACGACGAGGTCCGTGCTGTGAAGTTTTCCTTCCGTCCCACCGAGGGCGCCTTCTACGAGCTTTTCACCAGGGCCGCGCACAATTTGGTGAAGGGCACCGAGCTGCTCAACGAGCTGGGCCTGCCCGACGTCGACATCCAGTCGGTGAGCGAGCGGCTCACCGAGGTTGAGCACGACAGCGACCAGATCACCCACGAGCTGTACAAGAAGATCAACTCTACCTTCATCACCCCGTTCGACCGGGAGGACATCTACCGTCTGGGCTCGCTGCTCGACGACGTGATGG
Source organism: Micromonospora inositola (assembly GCF_900090285.1). Taxonomy (NCBI): domain Bacteria; kingdom Bacillati; phylum Actinomycetota; class Actinomycetes; order Micromonosporales; family Micromonosporaceae; genus Micromonospora; species Micromonospora inositola. Next base: position 2,400,306 of record NZ_LT607754.1, read on the forward strand.
ACCACCTGGAGGCCGTCGGCAACCTGCTCTACCTGTATGGCCTCACCAAGCTCCCCGCGCTGCCGCGCGAGCTGCACGAGCTGGTGAACGTCCTCGACCAGCAGGCCAAGCTGACCGCCGAGGCGATGCCCCGACTGAAGTCGATGAAGAACCTCGAGGACTACTGGATCGAGTGCAACCGCCTCGAGAACGACGGCGACCAGGCGTACCGGATGCTGCTGGTCCGGCTCTTCTCCGGCGAGTACGACGCCCTCACCGTGCTGAAGATGAAGGAGGTCGCCGACGAGCTGGAGGCCGCCTGCGACGCCTTCGAGCACGTGGCGAACACCGTCGAGACCATCACGGTCAAGGAGTCCTGATCCTGTGAGTCCCGAACTCATCGCCGTGCTGGCGGTGATCGTGGCCGCCATGGCGTTCGACTACACGAACGGCTTCCATGACGCGGCGAACGCCATCGCCACCAGCGTCTCGACCCGGGCGCTGACCCCCCGGATCGCCCTGCTGCTGGCCGCGGTCGGCAACTTCGTCGGCGCGCACTTCGGCGCCGGTGTGGCCAAGACCGTCGGCGACGGCCTGGTCACGCTCCCGACCGGGGTGGGCAGTCTCGGGGTGGTCTTCGCCGGGGTGCTCGGGGCGATCGCCTGGAATTTGATCACCTGGTACTTCGGCCTGCCCTCGTCGTCCTCGCACGCCCTCTTCGGCGGCCTGGTCGGGGCGACCCTGCTCGCCACCGGCGGGGTGGTGCAGTGGGGCAACATCGGCGAGAAGGTCATCCTGCCGATGGTGCTGTCGCCGCTCGTCGGCCTGACCCTGGGCTACCTGCTGATGCTGGCCATCCTCTGGCTGTTCCGGAAGGGGCAGCCGGGCAAGCTGAACCGGGGCTTCCGCTGGGCGCAGACCGTCTCGGCGGCGGCCATGTCGGTCGGCCACGGCATGCAGGACGCCGCGAAGACCATGGGCATCATCGTCCTGGCCCTCTACACCGGCAACTTCCAGGACGACAAGACGCACATCCCCGGCTGGGTCTTCTGGACCTCGGCGACCATGCTGGCGCTCGGCACGTACTCCGGTGGGTGGCGGATCATCCGCACCCTCGGCCGCAAGATCATCGACCTGGGCCCGCCGGAGGGCTTCGCCGCCGAGACGGTGGCCAGCGCGGTGCTCTACTTCAACGCCCTGGTGCTGAAGGCACCGATCTCCACCACCCACACGATCACCTCGGCGATCATGGGTGTGGGCGCGACCAAGCGCATCTCCGCGGTCCGCTGGAACGTCGCCGGCAACATCGTGATCGCCTGGATCATCACGTTCCCGGCCGCCGCGGCGATCGCCTGCCTCGCCTACCTGGTGGTCCGGCCGCTCTTCTGACACCGACCGTCCGTTCGAGGGGCCTCCTGCCACGGCAGGGGGCCCCTCAGGCGTAGTCGACCCCGATCCGCTCCCGGATGTCGTCCAGCAGCGCCATCACCTCCAGCGTCGCGACGTGCGGGACCAGCGGGCTCTCGGTCAGCCCGGCGGCCAGGCAGCGCTGCACCTCGGCGGCCTCGTGCTGGTAGCCGCCGCCGGTCAGGTCGGCCGGGATGGTCTCCGGTTCGGCCCCGAGGCGGTGCAGCACCGCCGAGCCGGGTCGGTAGAACGGCTCGGGCAGGTCGATCCGGCCGGTGGTGCCGGTGATCGACGCGGTGATCGCCGTCGCGCCGACCATGCCGCAGCTCAGCGTCGCCACCGCGCCGGAGTCCCAGCCGAGGACGATGCCGGTGTTCGCGTCCACGCCCTCCGGGGTGATCTTCGCCCAGGCCCGCACGTGCTGCGGCACCCCGAGCAGCAGGTGCGCCAGGCTCAGCGGGTACACGCCGAGGTCGAGCAGCGCCCCGCCGCCCAGCGTCCGGGCCCGCATGCGGTGCTCGGGCGGGAACGGCCCGGCCGCCCCGAAGTCCGCCCGCACGCTGGTCACCTCGCCGATCGCCCCGTCCGCGATCAGCTCCACCACGCGGAGGATGAGCGGGTTGGCCCGCATCCACATGGCCTCCATCAGGAAGACCCCGCGGGCCCGGGCGGTCTCCACCAGCTCAGTGCTGGTCGCCAGGTCGAGCGTGCAGGGCTTCTCCACCAGCACCGCCCGGCCGGCGGCGAGGCAGGTCATGGTCGCCTCATGGTGGGCGGCGTGCGGGGTGGCCACATAGATCACGTCCAGGTCCGGGTCCGCGGCCAGTTCCGTCCAGGAGCCGTACGCCCGGGGGGCGCCGTGCCGGGCCGCGAACAGTTCGGCGCTCTCCGGCGTACGCGAGCCGACCGCGACCAGTTCGGCGCCCGGCACCAGCCGCAGGTCCTCGGCGAAGCGGCCGGCGATGTGTCCGGTGGCCAGGATTCCCCAACGCGTCATGCCGGCACGCTATCCCGGTCCTCCCGGGCACCGGGAGGAAGATCCACCGGTCGGGAACTAGGCTCGCGGGATGACGATCGACGGCTTCGCCGCACCCCCCGCCCTGGTGGAGCACGCCCGCCGGTTCCACGCCGAGGGCGGCATCCCGGCGACGCCCCGGGTCGCGGCCACCGTGCTGCTGCTCCGCCCCGCCGGCGCCGACTTCGAGGTGTACGTCATCCGCCGGGTCGCCGCGATGACCTTCGGCGGGATGTACGCCTTCCCCGGTGGCGGGGTGGACCGCTCCGACTCCCAGGCGCACCTGGACTGGGCGGGCCCCGAGCCGGCCGAGTGGGCCACCCGCCTCGGGCAGGCCCCGGACGCCGCCCAGGCGGTGGTCTGCGCCGCCGCCCGGGAGGTCTTCGAGGAGGCCGGGGTGCTGCTGGCCGGCCCGGACGGCGCGACGGTGGTGGGCGACGTCAGCGGTGACGACTGGGAGGCCGCCCGGCAGGACCTGGAGGGGCGCCGGGTGGGTTTCGCCGACCTGCTCGCCGGGCGGCGGCTGACGCTGCGGTCCGACCTGCTGCTGCCGTGGAGCCGGTGGATCACGCCGGAGTTCGAGCCGCGCCGCTTCGACACGTACTTCTTCCTGGCCCTGCTGCCGGCGGGGCAGCGGACCCGGGACGTCTCCGGCGAGGCCGACCACACCATGTGGATCCGCCCCGCGGACGCCCTGGCCCGCGCGGAAGCCGGCGAGCTGACCATGCTGCCCCCCACGCTGGTCACCCTGGCCCAGGTGGCCGCGGCCGGCGACCTGGCCGGCGTCGCCCGCACGGCGGCCACCCGCGACGCCGCCACCCCCGTCACCCCCCACCTGGACCTCCCCGAAGACGGCGAGCCCCGCTTCCTCCTGTCCTGACACACCGAGGGGCGCCGGTCAGTGCAACCGACGCCCCTCGCGGACCGGGAACCAGCGGCTCAGCCGAAGCGGCCGGTGATGTAGTCCTCGGTCTTCTTCACGCTCGGGTTGCTGAAGATCTTCTGGGTGTTGTCGTACTCGATCAGCCGGCCCGGGTCGCCGGTCTTCTCGATGGAGAAGAAGGCGGTCCGGTCCGACACCCGGGCGGCCTGCTGCATGTTGTGCGTGACGATGACGATGGTGAACTTGTCCTTGAGCTGGAACATCAGGTCCTCGATGGCCAGCGTCGAGATCGGGTCCAGCGCCGAACAGGGCTCGTCCATCAGCACCACCTGCGGCTCGACCGCGATCGTGCGGGCGATGCAGAGCCGCTGCTGCTGACCGCCGGAGAGGCCGGCGCCCGGCTTGCCGAGCCGGTCCTTGACCTCGTCCCAGAGGTTCGCCGAGCGGAGCGCCCTCTCGGCCGCCTCCTCCAGGATCGACTTCCGGCGGACGCCGTTGAGCCGCAGGCCGGCCACCACGTTCTCGAAGATGCTCATGGTGGGGAACGGGTTCGGCCGCTGGAAGACCATGCCGATCATCCGGCGGACCGCGGTGACGTCCACGTCCCGGTCGTAGATGTCCTGGTTGTCGATGGTCAGGCTGCCCTCGACCCGGGCGCCGGGGAGCACCTCGTGCATCCGGTTGATGGACCGCAGGAAGGTGGACTTGCCGCAGCCGGAGGGGCCGATCAGGGCCGTCACCGTCTTCGGCTCGACGGTCAGGTTGATGTTCTCGATCGCCTTGAAGGCGCCGTAGTACGCGGTGACGTTGTTGGCTTCGATGCGCTTGGCCATGGTGGCGGTACCTCCGGGGTTCATCGGCCGAGCCGGTTGCGACGGGCCAGCAACTTCGCCGCGATGGTCAGGACGAGTACGAGGGCGACCAGGGTCAGCGCCGCGGTCCACGCCCGTGCCGGCGAGTACTTCGAGGCCTCGCCGGCCTGCTGGTAGACGAAGAGAGCCAGCGACGACTGGTTGTTCTCGAAGGGGTTGAAGTTGATCGCCGCGCCGCCGCCGGCGACGAGCAGCACCGGGGCGGTCTCACCGGCGGCCCGCGCGACGGCGAGCATGATGCCGGTGACAATGCCCGACAGCGCGGTCGGCAAAACAACCCGCAGGATGGTCTTCCACTTCGGCACGCCGAGGGCGTACGCGCCCTCCCGCAGCGGCGCCGGGACGAGGCGGAGCATCTCCTCGGTGGAGCGCACCACGGTCGGCAGCATCAGCACGCTCAGGGCCAACGCCGCGGCGAAGCCGGAGAATCCCGGCCGCCCGTTGTTGAACCACGGCGAGACGATCAGCACCCAGAACGCCAGCACGAAGAGGCCGGTGACGATCGACGGGATGCCGGTCATCACGTCGACGAAGAACCGGATGGCGAAGGCGAACCTGCCCCGGCCGTACTCGACGATGTAGATCGCGCAGAGCACCCCGAGCGGAACGGTGATCAGAGTCGCGATCCCGACCTGCTCCAGCGTGCCGATGATGGCGTGGTAGGCGCCGCCGTTCGGGTCCCGGGCCCCGATGTTGTTCATCGAGGTGTTGAAGAAGTTCCCGTCGAGCCGCTCGACGCCCTTACTGACCAGGGTCCAGACCACCGAGGCCAGCGGCAGCACCGCCAGCACGAAGGCCGAGTGGATCAGCGCGCTCCAGGTGCGGTTGCGGGCCGACCGCCGCCCCTCGACCGCGTTCGCGGCGGTGAAGAGCCCGGCCAGGTAGAAGAGCGCGCCGAGGACCACCACCAGGACGGGGCCGCCGATGCCGAGGCCGTAGACGACCCCGGCGGCGACCAGCAGGGCCGCGACGGCGATGGCGGGCGCGGCGTACCTCGGCAGCCGCTTGGCCCGCAGCGTGGCCGGCTGCGCCGGCGGCCGCGGGCGGTGGTTGCTGACAGTCGTTGTCATGCGGCCGACTCCGTGAACTCGCGGCGGCGGTAGATGATCGCCCGGGCGGTGATGTTGACGATCAGGGTGATCGCGAAGAGCACCAGGCCGGAGGCGATCAGCGCGCCCCGGCCGGTGTCGTTCGCCTCGGCGAACCGGTTCGCAATGTTCGCGGCGATCGAGTTGCCACCGCTCTGCAGGACGTTGAACGAGATGGCGTAGGTGGAGCCGAGGGTCAGCGCCAGCGCGATGGTCTCGCCGAGGGCGCGGCCCAGGCCGAGCATCACCGCGGCGATGATGCCGGGCCGGCCGTACGGCAGCACGGCGGTGCGGAGCATCTCCCAGCGGGTGGCGCCCAGCGCGAGGGCGGCCTCCTCGTTGGCGGTCGGGGTCTGCAGGAACACCTCACGGGAGAGCGAGGTGATGATCGGCAGCACCATGATCGCCAGCACCAGGCTGCCGAGCAGGATCGAGCTTCCGTACGGGCCCTCGCCGAAGATCGGGATCCAGCCGAAGTACTTGTGCAGCCAGGCCGACAGGTCCGTGACCGGGCCGACGAGGTAGTCGCGGCCCCAGAGGCCGAACACCACGCTGGGCACCGCGGCCAGCAGGTCGATCACGAAGCCGAGCCCGGTGCCGAGCCGGCGCGGGGCGTAGTGCGTGAGGTAGAGGGCGATACCCAGCGCCACCGGCACCGCGATGAGCAGCGCCAGCACCGAGGAGAGCACGGTGCCGAAAGCGAGCGCGCCGATGCCGAACTTGGCCGGGTTGTCGTTCGGGAACCAGCCCTCGAAGGTCCAGAAGTCCTCGCTGTTCGCCTGCAACGCCGGAACGGCCTTGGCGATCAGGAAGACCGCGATCGCCGCGATGATGACCAGCACGGCGGCGCCGGCGGCCAGGGTGAGGCCGCGGAAGGCCCGTTCGGCGCCGAAGGCCCGGGCCTTGGGCAGGCCACCGCCGCCGCCCAGTCCGTTCCCGATCGGGTTACGAGGGTTGCCTGAGGTCTCGGCCACACGCGCCGAGGCACCGGCGGGCCACTCGTGACCGGAGGTCACGCGGGTCCCGCCGGTGCCGGCGTGCGCCGAGCGGTGAGGGGTTTCACCCATCTGCTCGCTCGCTTCGAATTGAGGAGTTGGTGTTGCTATTCGACGGTCAGGAGAGGTTCTTGACCGCGGCCTCGACCTTGGTGCGGACCGAGTCCGGCAGCGGGGCGTAGCCCAGCTCGACCAGGTCGGCCTGGCCCTCGGCGCTGGCGGCGTGGGTCAGCAGGCCCTTGACCAGCGGCAGCTTGTCGGCCGCGAGGCCCTTGCTGCAGACGATCTCGTAGGTCGCCAGCACGATCGGGTAGGCCCCGGCCTGCGTGGTCTTGTAGTCGATCGACATCTTCAGGTCGTCGCCCTGGCCCTCGATCTTGGCCCCGGCGATGGTCTTGCCGGCCGACTCGGCGGTGAGCTCGGCCCACTCGCCGGCACCGTTCTGGACCTTGGCCTTCTTCAGGCCGCCGTTCTCGGCGTACGACCACTCGACGTAGCTGATGGTGCCGTCGGTGCTCTTGACCTTGCTGGCCACGCCGTCGGACTTGGCCGCGCCGACGCCGCCCGGGGCCTTCCAGGCCTTGGCGTGGTCGAAGGTCCAGTCCGCCTCAGCGGTCTTGGAGAGGTACTTGGTGAAGTTGTCGGTGGTGCCCGACTCATCGGAGCGGTGCACCGCCTGGATCGCGGTGGCCGGCAGCTTGGCGTCCGGGTTGTCGGCCTTGATGGCCGGGTCGTCCCACTTGGTCACCTTGCCGGCGAAGATCTTCGCCAGGGTGGCCGGCTTGAACTGCAGGTTGTCGACGCCGCTGACGTTGTAGACCACGGCCACCGGGCCGATCACCATCGGCAGGTTGAGCGCCTGGCCGCCCGCACACTTGGCGTCGGCCTGCGGCTGCTCCTCCGGCTTGAGGGCGGAGTCGGAGCCGGCGAAGTCGGCGGTGCCGGCGATGAAGGCCTGGATGCCCGCGCCGGAGCCGGTGGGCTCGTAGTTGATCGTGGTGCCGGCGCACTTCTGCTGGTACGCCTTGATCCACTCGGCCATCGCGTTCTTCTGCGCGGAGGAGCCCTGCGCGTTCAGCGTGCCCTTGCCGCAGTCGACCGCGGCGGCGGAGCCGGAGGCGGAGGTGCCGGTCGGCTCGTTGTTGTCCGAGCCGCAAGCGCTGAGACCGAGCACCGCGGTAAGAGCGAGGCAGGCAATGGCGCCGTGCCGCTGGAGCTTCACCTGAGGGGTTTCCCTTCACGTCTTTGGTCAGGTCGCCCGGACGGAGCCGGGTGCCGGGCTGACCGGCTGATGGGAAGAAAGCTAGGAGCCCGAGGTAGCCGGCTCGCCCGTTGCAAGTGAACGACAGGTGAACACCCACGCTCCGGCGGACAACCGTTAGCTGAGTGTGTGTTGTCCATTACATGAACTGGCGGGGAGGTGTCCCCTTTATCATCACTTGTCGGGCTAGGCGTGACCGCGCCGGAACCTCGCCGTGACGGTCCCGTGATCCACCGTTTGGCCTCGCCTCCGCCCCGTTCGGCGCCGGGTCAGGAGATCCCCTCGACCATGTCCTGCACCGACCGGTCCAGCGCAGCGGGCAGCGGGGCGTAGCCCATCTCTCCGGCGGCGCGCTGCCCCTCCCCGCTCGCCAGGTAGCCCAGGAAGCTCTGCACCAGCGCCTTCTTGTCGGCCGCCAGCGCGCGGGCGCAGACCACCTCGTAGGTCACCAGGACCAGGGGGTACGCGCCCGGCCGCCGGCTGGTCGGCTCGATCGGCACCCGCAGGTCGGCCGTGGCTCCCCGAGGCTCTGCAGCGCCGCGCCCCCGGACGGCGGGACGAACCGCCCGCTCGCATTCCGGATCGAGGCCGCGGGCAGATCGGTGCCCCGCAGGTACGACAGCTCCAGGTAGCCGACCGCCCCGTCCCGTCCGCGCACCGCCTCCAGCACCCGCGTGGACCCGGCCACGCCCACGCCACCCGGCGCCGCCCAACGCCGGCCCCGCCCGTAGCCCCAGGCGTCCGGAGCGGACGCCACGAGGAAGTCGGTGAAGCTGTTGGTGGTGCCGGAGGAGTCGGACCGGTGGACCGGTCGGATCTCGGTCGGGGGCAGGGCCACTCCCGGGTTGTCCGCCCGGATCGCCGGGTCGTCCCAGTGCCGGATCCGCGTGGCGAAGATCGCGGCCACCGTGGCCGGGGTGAGCCGGAGCGCCGGTACGCCGGCCAGGTGGTAGGCGACCGCGACCGGACCGACCACCATCGGCGGGCTGAGCGTCCGGCCCCCGGAACACCGCAGATCGGCCTGCTCGCGCTCGCCGTCCAGGAGCGGGGAGTCGGTGCCGGCGAAATCCGCGGTCCCGGCGACAAAGGCCCTGATGCCGGCGCCGGAGCCCGACGGCTCGTAGTTGATGGTGGCCCCCCGGCAGGCCTCCTCGTACCGGTCGGTCCAGATCCTCATCGCGTTCGCCTGGGCGGACGAGCCCTGGATGTTCAGGGTGCCCTTGGCGCACGTGATCCCCGGCGCCGGGCCCTCGGCCCGGTCGTCCGCCGTGCAACCACCGGCCACCAGGAGCAGCACCGTGGCCAGGCCCGACAGCGACGCCCGCCGGGTCACCGGTCAGCCCAGGTGGTAGTTGACGTGGCCGGACCAGCGGGCAAAGCCGAGCCGCTCGTAGAGCGCCATCGCCCCCGCGTTCGACTCGTCCACGTAGAGCATCACCCGGTCCAGGCCCCGCCGTTCCCGCAGGTACGCCAGCCCGGCGGTGGTGAGGGCCTTGCCGAGGCCGCCGCCGTGCGCGGACGGGTCGACCCCGAGCACGTAGACCTCGCCGATCCGGGCGGACCCGGGACGCTCGTGCACCTTGGTCCAGTGGAAGCCGAGCAGCCGGCCGGTGGCGGACTGTACGGCGAGCAGGAAGCCGGCCGGGTCGAACCACGGCTCGGCGAGGCGTACCCGCAGGTCGGCGAGGGTCCAGCGGCCCTGCTCCGGGTGCGCGGCGAAGGCCTGGTTGTTGAGCGCCAGCCAGCCCTCGTCGTCCGTCCCCGGCTGGAAGGCGCGCAGCTCGACGCCGTCCGGCAGGCGCACCTCGGGCAGCGCGGCGGTGAGCGGTCGGCGCAGCTGCCAGAGCACCCGGGCGCGGGTGAAGCCCAGGTCGACCGCGAGCGCGGCGGCGGATGGGTGGTCGCCGTGCGCCCAGGCGCGCAGCGGTCCGGCCGCCGCGGCCAGCACGCCCCGGGCCAGCGCGCGGCCGGTGCCGCGCCGCCGGTACGTCGGGTGCACCACCAGCTCGACCCCGATGCCGGCGGCGGCGTCGGTGGTGTCCAGGTGGGCGTAGCCGGTGAGCGTCGCGTCGGCGGCCCGGGCGGTCAGGTGCACCGCCGGCGCCTCCGGGTCCCGCAGCCGCAGCAGCACGTGCTCGTCGAGCGGGTCCGCGCCGTCGGCGTCCCCGGCCGTGCGGGCCAGCGCCAGCACCTCGGCCACCTCGACCGGCGCCAGCCGGTCGGCGCGGGCGACACGGTCGGCGGTCGGCTCGGTGCTGCTCATCCCGTCACGGTAGCGGCCCACGCGCGGCCGATCACGACGGACGCGGGGACCGGCGCCGCGACCCCCGTCACGTGGTCCCGGTGGGCAGCGCCTCCAGCTGGAACCGGGCCATCAGCTCCGGCAGGAGGTTCCGCAGGGCCTCGACGGTGCCGGCCCGGTTCCCGCCGGCGTCGTGCATCAGCACGATCGAACCGGGCCCGGTCTGGGTCAGCACCGCGGCGGTGATCTTCCCGGCGCCGGGCGCCGTCCAGTCGGACGGGTCGACCGTCCAGTGCAGCGGAGCCATGCCCAGCCCCTCGCAGACCGACACCACCGGGTACGTCCAGGCCCCGCCGGGCTGCCGGAAGTACTCGATCCGCGCGCCCGGCACCGCGGCCCGGATCGCCTCGTTGGTGCGGAGCAGGTCGGCCCGGATCACGTCCGGCGGGCGCGTGCCGAGGGTGGTGTCGTGGTTCCAGGAGTGGTTGCAGAGGGTGTGGCCCTCGGCCACGATCTCCTGGATCAGGTCCGGGTGGCTCTCCGCGTTCTCGCCCACCACGCAGAAGGTGGCCTTGACGCCGTCCTCCCGCAGGAGCGCGAGCACCTGGGGGGTGTACCGCGGGTCCGGTCCGTCGTCGAAGGTGAGCGCCACGCGGGGGGAGCCGGTGGAGACCAGGGTGCCGAAGGGCCCCTCGCCGCCGCCCGCCGGGTGCTGCCCGTCCGCCGGGGTGGGGCTCGCCCGGGTCGCCTCCGGGGAGTCGGCCGGGATCGGCGGCTGGTCGGCGTAGTGCGGCTGGGTGACGCTCGCCGCCACCCCGGTGCCATGTCGTGGCTGGTCGGGGACGAGGCTGCGGCCCAGCGCGTACGCCGAGCCGAGCAGCGCGGCCGCCACCAGGGTGACGATGCCGGTGGCACGTAGCGTCGACCCCGGCATCAGAAGCCCCGACCGTTCGGATCGCGGCACGGACCTGTCGTCGCCCCCGTGGTCACCGCGCGCACCGTCGCCCCCTTTTGTCCGTTGACCCGGCAGTCAGACTAGGACCGACCAGGACCGGCAAAAAGGGCGTAGGAGAAACAGGCCCCTAAAGGGGTGTAACGGTCAAACCGGCAGCGGGGAGGGCTCCGACTCGGGCAGCGAACGGGACGGCGGGACGACGAACTTGTAGCCGACCTGGCGTACGGTGCCGATCATCGACTCGTACTCCGAGCCGAGCTTGGCCCGCAGCCGCCGGACGTGCACGTCGACCGTGCGGGTGCCGCCGAAGTAGTCGTAGCCCCAGACCTCGCGGAGCAACTGGTCCCGGGTGAACACCCGGCCCGGGTGCTGGGCCAGGAACTTCAGCAGCTCGAACTCCTTGTACGTGAGGTCGAGCGGCCGGCCCTTGAGCTTCGCCGCGTACGTGTCGGGGTCGATGGTCAGCTCACCGGCCCGGATCGAGCCGCCGGCCCCGGCCGTCGCGTTGCTGAGCCGGCCCACCGCGAGCCGCAGCCGGGCCTCCACCTCGGCCGGGCCGGCCCCGGCCAGGATGACGTCGTCCACACCCCAGTCGGCGTTGAGCGCGATCAGGCCGGCCTCGGTGACGACCGCGACCAGCGGCACGCCGAGCCCGGTGGCGTGCAGCATCCGGCAGGTGGCCCGGGCCTCGCTCAGCTCGGAGCGGGCGTCCACCAGGACCGCGTCCGGGCTGGGACCGCTGACCAGCGTGCGAACGTCGCGTGGCGCGGTGCGGACCGAGTGCGGCAGCAGATCGAGTGCCGGCAGCACCGCGGATGGTTCGCCTGCCCGTGCGGTCACCAGTAGCAGGATCTCCACACGATCACCTCCGTCCCGGCGGTCCTTCGACCGCGCGCGACCAGCGGCACGCCCGACCGGGGTGGCGCTGAGAACTTGCGTGGGTCCCGGCGTCGCTGACGGGCGGGTAACGGCTTGAGCGTAACCGATCGCCCGGGCTTCACCTTTGCATCCTTTCCCCTTTTGCCCGATGTGCCCCTGATCGCGGATCAGGTTTTAACGTTGCCGAAACCGTGACCTCCGCCGGAGCGGCCCGGTCTGGCACGATCGGAGCGTGTTTCCCTCCACCTCGCCCGAGACCGGCCGCGGCCCCTGGGCCGGCGACGCCCGTCCGGCGCCGGCCGACCCCTCCCGTGGCTACCCGCCGGGCCCGCGCACCGGCCCGGCCACCGACGACAGGGGGGAGCGGCGCGAGCGGAGCGGCCCCCGCCGGCTCCGCAAGGGCGGCCCGGCCCGGCGGCCCGACGACGAGCCCGCCGGCGACGCCCCCGACGAGGAGGTGGAGCCGGTCGCGGTACGCCGACCGCTCGCGCTCACCGTCGCCGGGTTCGCCGCGCTGCTCGGCGTGGGCCTGGTGCTCGGCGCGCAGACCGCCGGGCCCGGGCACCGGCTGCCGTTCGCGTTCATCATCTTCGGCGTCCAGCTGCTCTTCGTGCTCGCCTGGACGATGGCCATGCGCCCGCCCGCGCTGCTGCTGGTCGCCCTGGTCAGCGCCGGTGTCGCCGCGGCGGCCGACGCCGCCGCCGTGCAGTCGGAGATCGCCGGCCTGGCCCCCCTCGGGTACGTGGCGGTCGGCGGCTTCGTCCTCGGCGTGCTCGGCCAGCTCGTCCGCCGGGTCGACCGGGTCCGGGTGACCGACTCGCTCGGCAGCACGCTGCTCGTCGTGGTCGGCGTGGTGGCGTTCGGGACCCTGATCGTGCTGAGCCGGATCCCGGCCGGCACCCAGGCCATCACCATCTGCCTGACGGCAACGGGGGCGGCGCTCACCGTGGCCCGGCTGACCGACGCGGTGGCGCCCTGGCCGCGGCTCGCCCCCCAGGTGCCCCGCGGCGCGGCCGGCGTGGTCGTCGGCGCGATGGTCGGCACCCTGGTCAGCGCGGTGCTCGGCAGCTACCTGGTCGGCTTCACCCCGACCAGCGCCGCCCTGATCGGCCTGGTCACCGCGGCCACCGCCGTGCTGGCCGACCTCGCCGTCGGATACGCGGAGGCGGGCCGGCTGATGGCCGGCGAGCCGCCGACCATGTGGGTGGCCCGGCACGTGCAGGGCCCGCTCGGCGGCTTCGCGCTGGCCGCGCCCGCCGCGTACGCCATGTGCGTGCTCTTCCTCTGAGCCGGCGGTTGAGGAATCCAGCCATCGGGTAATAGCGGTGCCGCAGGGCGACAACCGGCAGCGAGGACAGGAGGCGGCGTGGCAGAGGCCCAGGCGGCGTACGAGGAACGGCCCCGGCGACGCGGCCGGAAGGTGCTGATCGGGTTGGTCGTCCTGCTGCTGGTCCTGGCCGGGCTGCTGGTCGTCGCCGACCGGGTGGCGGCCGGCGTCGCCGAGCGGGCCATCGCCGACCAGGTGAAGCAGGAGGTCGCCAAGCAGGACGCGCAGTCCGCCGCGCCGCAGGTCCAGGTCGGCGGCTTCCCGTTCCTGACCCAGGTGCTGGCCGGCAGGTACGAGCACATCTCGATCGTCCTCACGGACGTGCAGGGCCCGGTGCGGGGCGACACGGTCAGCGTGCCCCGGCTCGACGTGGACGCCCGCAACGTGAAGGCGTCGCTGGACACCATCCGCTCGGGGCAGGGCGACGTGGTCGCCGAGCGTGTCGACGGTCGGGGCACCATCACCTACGACAGCCTGGCCAAGCTGCTCGACCGGCCCGGGCTCACCCTCGGGGAGCAGGGCGGCAAGCTGGCCGTCACCGCCCCGGTGGACATCCTCGGCGTCAAGCTCACCGTCGTCGGCACCGCCGACGTGACCGTCAAGGACAACAAGGTGGGGCTGCGCTTCAACGACCTGAACGCCGAGGGGCTGCCCAACCTGCCGCTGGCTCGGACGCTGCTGGCCAACTACGCCAAGGGCATCTCGGTCGACGTGCCCCTGCCCGCGCTGCCCTTCCAGCTCAACGTCCGCACGGTGGAGCCGAAGCCCGAGGGGCTGACGGTGACCGCCGACGCGCGGAACGTGCCGATCAATTCGGCCGGCTGACCGGCCACCCGCGCTGCTCCCGCCCCCGACCTCCGGTCGGGGGCGGCGGGCGTCCTCCGGCCGGAATCGGCGTCCCGGATGCTGGTCGGTCCGGTGGCGCCCCGCGGCTCGACTGCTAGGCTGCCTGCTCATGGGGACGTTCCTCACCAAACGGCGCGCGGTCGACCTGTGCCGCGTGGCCACCTGCCTGTGTCGCCCCGTCATCTGACGGCGGGGCTGTCCTCGGCCGCCTAGCGGCCACCGGCACGCAGGGTCCGCGTACCCTCCGGTGCTCCCCTGATCGCCCGGCAGCGGCGCCGTCGCACGAACCCGTGATCCCGTTCCTAGCTCTGGGTCCCGCGCGTGGTGCGACAATCACCGACTTCGATCTCCGCGCGCTGGCTCACCATCCATCCTCACCAGGGAGTGATCTGATGAGTCGCGACACCGCACTCGTCTCGGCCGAGTGGGCCGAGAAGAACATCGACGCCCCGGGCGTCGTCTTCGTCGAGGTCGACGAGGACACCTCGGCCTACGACACCGGCCACCTCGCCGGCGCGATCAAGCTCGACTGGCGCACCGACCTCCAGGACCCGGTCCGCCGGGACTTCGTCAACAGGAGCCAGTTCGAGGCGCTGCTCTCCGCACGCGGCATCGCCAACGACGACACCGTGATCCTGTACGGCGGCAACAACAACTGGTTCGCCGCGTACGCGTACTGGTACTTCAAGCTCTACGGTCACCGCGACGTGAAGCTGCTCGACGGCGGCCGCAAGAAGTGGGAGCTGGACGCCCGCCCGCTGGTCACCGACAACGTCGAGCGGCCGGCGACGCGGTACGTCGCGCAGGAGCCGGACACCTCGATCCGCGCCTTCCGCGACGAGGTGGTCGACGCCATCGGCACCAGGAACCTGGTCGACGTGCGCAGCCCCGACGAGTTCGCCGGCCGGCTGCTCGCCCCCGCCCACCTGCCGCAGGAGCAGGCGCAGCGGGCCGGGCACATCCCCACCGCGATCAGCGTGCCGTGGTCGAAGGCGGCCAACGAGGACGGCACCTTCAAGTCCGACGACGAGCTGCGCAAGATCTACGCGGACGCCGGGCTGGACGACAGCAAGGAGACCATCGCCTACTGCCGGATCGGCGAGCGCTCCTCGCACAGCTGGTTCGTGCTCCAGGAACTGCTCGGCCACCGCAACGTGAAGAACTACGACGGTTCCTGGACCGAGTACGGCTCGCTGGTCGGCGTGCCGGTCGCGCTCGGCGACGAGCCTGGGGAGGCCTGAGCCATGACCGCTCCCACCGCCGCCGGCTGCGCGGCTCCCGACCAGGCCGCGCCGCTGCCGGCCAGCCTGGACCTGGAGAAGGAAACCGTCATCACCGGCCTGGTCAAGGCCGAGTCCGGCGAGGTCGTCGCGGGCGCGTACGTGCGGCTGCTCGACTCCACCGGTGAGTTCACCGCCGAGGTGGTCACCTCCCCGGTCGGCCAGTTCCGGTTCTTCGCGGCACCGGGCACCTGGACCCTGCGGGCGCTCTCCCGGCACGGCAACGGCGACACCGCCGTCACCGCCGCCCGCGGGATCAACGAAGTGACCGTCACGGTCGCCGGCTGACCCACGCTCTGATCGGCCCACGGGGCCGGTCGCCCCGCCCGGGGTGGCCGGCCCCGTTGCCGTCCCCGTCGCGTTGGCGCGGGGCGAAGGCGGACCGACTCCGGCCCCCGCACGGGACGGTGGTCGTACCCGGACGGGCCCGCGCCGGGGGCGGGCCGCCGCGTGACACCATGGCCCGGTGAGTGGTGCTGTCCAGGCGGGGTACGCCCCGCCGACCGGTCCCGACCAGCCGGCCCCCGGCCGGCGGCTGCGCTGGCTGCTGGCCGGGACCGTGGCGTGGGCGGTCCTGCTCGCCGTGCTGACCTGGGTCTCCGTCCGCGACGATCCGCCGACCGTCCGCGAGCAGCGCAACCTGGCCGAGGCCGGGCCGGTGGTCGACCGGGCGGTGGGTGAGCTGCTGGCGGCGGCCGGCGACGGCGGTGCGGCGCGGCTCCTGCCGGACGTGCTCCAGCGGGGCTGCCGGGTCACCCCGTTCGCGGACGGCGCCGCGCTGACCCGTGGGGTGGAGGTGCTCCTCGCCGACGACGACGCGCGCGGGCTGCTCCAGCGGGTGGCCGACCGGCTACCGGCGGACTGGCGGGCCGGGGTCCGGGTGACCGGCGAGGGGCCGGTGCTGCGCGCCGACGCCGGCGAGTTCGTCGCCGTGGAGGGCCGCTCCACCGAGTCGGGCCGGGTTCGGCTCACCGCCGACACCGGCTGCCGACCGTTGGGCGCCGGCTACCGCGCACCCACCGCCGACGGCGGGCCGGAGGCGGACACGGTCACCGAGCTGCTGCGTCGTTTCGGCGGCGCGGCGGGCCCGGCGGAGGTCTCCGCCGCCCCCTGCCCGGACGGCGCGACGGCCCGGACGGCCACGGCCGTCTCGGCGCCGGGCCGGCCCGACCGGCCGACTCTGCCCGGCACGCTGTCGCAGTTCAGCGACGGCGCCCTGCGGGTCCGCGCCACCACCGAGCTGTACGCCTACCGGTCGAGCCGCACGGTGGTGGCCGAACGCGTCGACGGGCGGGTCCGGCTGACCGTCTCCACGGTCTGCCCCCGCTGACCGCGGCCCATCCCGGTCAGTGGCCCCGGGTGTTGTCGTGCGGGCTACGGCTGCGGCCGAGGGCGTCCACCCGGCCCCAGCGACCGGGGATGTCGAGCAGCTCCACCCGGCCCATTCCCTCCGGGACGGCGGGGTCGATGATCAGGTGCTCGCCCTCCGGTTCGAGGCCGAGCATCACCCGGAGCAGCAGCAGCGGAGTCCCCGCCGACCAGGCCTGCGGACTGCACGCGGTCGGGTACTGCACCGGGTAGTCGGTGAGGTCGCGCTCGTAGCCGGCGAACGCCTCCGGCAGCCGGCCGTCGAAGAACCGGGACGCGCCCAGCATCGAATCGCAGATCCGGCCGGCCTCCTCGCGGAAGCCGTACTTCCACAGTCCCCAGGCGATGATCGAGTTGTCGAACGGCCAGACCGTGCCGACGTGGTAGCCGATCGGGTTGTACCGCCCCTGGTCGTCGGCGAGGGTCCGCACCCCCCAGCCGGAGAAGAGGCGCGGTCCGAGCAGATGGCGGGCGACCGCCGCCGCCCGGGACTCGTCGACGATGCCGCTCCACAGCAGGTGTCCGATGTTGGAGGAGAGGGCGTCGACGTGCCGGCCCTCCGGGTCCAGGGCGAGCGCGTAGTACTCCCGCTCCGGGATCCAGAAGTCCCGGTTGAACCGCTCCTTGAGCGCCGCCGCCTCGCGTTCCAGCCGGTCGGCGTACGCGGGGTCGTTCCAGTACTTCCGGGCCAGCCGGGCGCCGCGCAGCTTCGCGTCGTAGGCGTAACCCTGGAGTTCGCAGGTGGCCAGGGGGAACTCCGGCAGCCGGCCGTCGGAGTAGGAGATCGAATCCGGGGAGTCCTTCCAGCACTGGTTCGGCAGCCCGGTCTCCGGGTTGCGGGTCATGTACCAGACGTAGCCGGTGCCGAGCAGGTCGCCGTACGTGTCGATCCAGTCCAGCGCGGCCCGGGTCTGGGCCTCCAGCCGCCGGACCAGGTCGGCGTCCCCGGTCCACCGCTCGTACTCGTCGAGCAGGGTCACGAAGAGGGGGGTGGAGTCGGCCGAGCCGTAGTACGGGGAGTGCGGCTGCTCCTCGAAGCCGGCGGTCTCGCCGTACCGGAGCTCGTGCAGGATCTTGCCCGGCTCCTCGTCCCGGAAGTCGTCCAGGCGGTTGCCCTGAAGGCCGGCCAGCATCACGATGGTGGGCGTGACCAGGTCTGGCAGGAACGGCAGCACCTGCAGCGAGGTGAAGAGGCTGTCCCGCCCGAAGAGGGTCATGAACCAGGGCAGGCCGGCGGCGAGCAGCCGTACGCCGAGCGTGATCGACTCGTACCGGAGCGCGGCGAGGTCGTTGAGGCTGCGTCGGTACGCCCCGGCGAGCGGCTGGCAGTCGCAGCCGAGCTTCGGCGCGCGGGCGATCAGATCGTCCTGCTCGGCGTGGATGGCCGCGGCGGAGCGGTGGCCGCCCAGCGGCAGGGTGGCCCGGATGTCCTCGCCCCGGGCGCCGTAGATGATCGTCGCGGTGCGCAGCTGGGTGGTCCACTCGCCGTGCGGGCCGATCCGGATCCGGAAGGTCATGCCGGACCCGTCGATCTCGCCGGGCGCGGTCGTCCTGATCACCGCTTCCCTGCGGAACCGCTCCCGGTGGTATGCGAGCCGAAGTTCGTTCTCCGCCACGTAGGGGGTGGTCCGGCCCTTCTTGTGCCGCTTGTGCTTGATCTCGAACAGGTCGGCGAAGTCGGAGCCGATGTCGAGCCGGAGGGTGAACTCCGCCTCCTGACCCGAGTGGTTCAGCACGGTCAGCTCCTCGTCGAAGCTGCCACCGATCCCGCGGCTGCGGATCACCGACACCTTGGCGTCCAGGTAGTGCGTCGGCTCGCCGGGGACCAGGAAGAACCGGGTCTGGTACGACAGCGCGTCGTCGATGGAGAGGGCGTGCAGCCGTTGCCCGTCCAGGGTCAGCAGCCAGGTGGAGATGAAGCGGGTGTCGAAGGAGAAGAGCCCGGTGGGGAAGTCGAAGGACGGCTCGATGTCCCCCCGCCGGTCGCTGACCAGAAAGGTGTTGCCGTCGAGGATGCTGACCCGCTCGTTCATGCCCGCCGTCCGGCTTGCTCGCGGGCGGTCTCCCGGGGGTCGCGGGTGCCCGGCGGGTTGGGGAAGAAGAGTCGGAAGGCGAGGATGAGCACCACGTTGCCGCTGAAGGTGGCCTCGTTGCGGAACACCGCGGCGATGGCCTGGGCGCGGCCGGTGACCAGCCGCTCGAACAGGTCCGGGCTGCTGTTCCAGACCGCGTCGGCCGGGCCGCGTCCGTGGGTCACCCGGGCCGAACCGGGCGCCAGCTCGACCAGCCAGTGGTCCGTGCGGTTTCCGGTGGCCAGGGCGATCTGCAGGGTTCCCTTGATCGGACTGCGCAGCACCGCCGGGGCACGCGCCGGCAGTGACGCGAAGAACCGCTCGGTCGCCTCACCCACATCCGAATCGTAGGCAGCAGCCGGACATGTCGGGTCAGTATCGTCAGTCCACCCGGAACGGACATCCGCCGGGTCGGCGCGGCGTCAGTAGACCAGCGCCTGCGCGCCCTCGGCCATCGCCTCCTCGACGAAGACCGCCGCCCCGGCGATGCGCACGTCGGGGATCACGTCGCCGGGACCGATGTCCCGGCGGGCGGCGCACTGGGTGCAGGCGGTGACCTTGCCGGTGGTCAGGATCACGTGCAGCAGCTCGGCCAGCGGCGCGGAGTGCGGCAGCTCGAACTCCTGCGCCTTCCCGGGCAGCGCGAACCAGGTCGACTCGCCGGTCAGCCAGAGCGACACGTCGACCCCGGCGGCCGCCGCCGTGGCGGCGACCGTGAAGGCCTGGGCGCACCGCTCCGGGGCGTCCGCGCCGGCGGTGGCCTTGACGACAAGAGTGCGGGCCATGGCGCCAGCATAGGATGGCCGGGATGGTTACCGAGATCGGGTTCGTCAGCCTGCTGGTCGCCGGCCTGGGCGCGCTCGCCGGTGGCCTGGTCTACGTCGCTGTTCGCATTTCGAGAGGTAATTGGTGAGCGCGAGGAGTGAGCCGGGTTTGCGAGCCCCGCAGTCGCGAACGGGGATGGCGCTGTGAGTGAGAATCCACTGCAGCCGCCGTGGCTGAACGCGCCGCCGGTCGACCCGTACCCGTACGAGGAGAGCCACGACCTGCGCGTCGGCCCCAAGCTGCACCCGAGCCTGGACGGCCTGCTGCCGTACGTCGGGGTGTGGCGTGGTCGCGGGCGCGGCGGTTTCCCCACCATCGAGGACTTCGACTTCGCGCAGGAGATCCGGATCAGCCACGACGGCCGGCCGTTCCTGTCCTACGAGTCGCGGGCGTGGATCCTCGACGAGCAGAGCCGCCCGGTGCGCCCGGCCGGCCGTGAGGTCGGCTGGTGGCGTCCGGTGCTGGACGGCGAGCGGGTCACCGACGAGCTGGAGGCCCTGATGACCACGCCGACCGGCGTGATGGAGCTGCACATCGGCAAGCGCAAGGGCACCCAGATCGAGTTCGCCACCGACGCGGTGGTCCGCACGGCGACGGCCAAGGAGGTCACCGCCGGTGCCCGCCTCTTCGGCATCGTCGAGGGCGCCCTGCTCTACGCCCAGGAGATGGCCGCCGTCGGCCACCCCCTCAGCCCTCACCTCTCCGCCCGGCTCATCCGCGTCGCCGGCTGACCCGAGCCGTCACGGGACGGCGAAGGCCAGGAGCGCCTGGAGGATCGGGGTTCGGTCCGATCGGGGCAGGTCGCTGCCGTCGAGGGAGCTGACCTCGGCGAGGCCGCGGAGGGACGAGGTGAGCCACGCGCCGTCCGCGACGCGCAGCTCGGCGGGGGTGACCAGCCGTTCCTCGGTGCTGAGACCCAGGTCGCCGGCGTGGTCGAGGAGCCAGCGGGCGGTGACGCCGGGCAGGATGCCGGTGGTCGCGGCCGGCACCGTGCAGAGCGTCGAGCCGGCCAGCCAGACCACGTTCGCGCTCGGACCCTCCAGCACGTACCCCTCGGTGGAGAGCCAGAGCACGTCGTCCACCCCGTTGCGGGCCGCCCAGCGGCGGGCCGCGGTGCTCACCCCGTAGGAGGTGGACTTGGTCCCGGCCGGCAGCCAGCCGAGCGCGGGACGGGCCCCGGCCGGCACCCCGAGGGGGAGGGTGGCCACGGTCACCCCGTCCCGCCGGGCCCGCTTCGCCGCCGCCGGGACCTCGCCGAGGGTGGCCCAGACGGTCGGCGGCCCGCCGCCCTCCGGCCCCCGCGTGCAGACCAGCCGCAGCGCCCCCTCCACCTCGGCCGGCCAGTCCGCGCGGACCGCGTCCAGCAGCTCGACCAGGGCGCCGTCGGGCGGCAGCGACAGCTCGACGGCCGCCGCGCCGGCCCGCAGTCGGGCCAGGTGGGCGTCGAGCAGCCAGGGGCGGCCGTCGCGCAGGTGCATCGTCTCGAAGAGCCCGTCGCCGTGCAGGGCGCCCCGGTCGTCGCCGCGCAGCACCGGCTCCCCGGCCGGTACGACGCCCCGCCCGAGCATGGCCACCCGCGATGCCACCACGAGCGCCGAGCCTAGTGGCGTACGACATCGGCGGCCGGTCGGGCGCGGCGACCGAACTATGATCGGACGGTGTCCGAATCCTCCCTTGCGGAACTGCTCCGCTCCCGCGGGCTGCGGCTGACGGCGCAGCGGCAGCTGGTCCTCCAGGCGGTGCTGGAGCTGGGGCACGCCACGCCGGAGCAGGTGCACACGGCGGTCCGGGAGGTCGCCGCCGGGGTCAACATCACCACCATCTACCGCACACTTGAGCTGCTGGAACGGCTCGGTCTGGTGACCCACACCCACCTCTCGCACGGCTCACCGACCTACCACGCGGCCGGCGAGCACCAGCACGTCCACCTGGTCTGCCGGGAGTGCGGCGGGATCGACGAGATCGATCCGGAGCTGCTCCGCCCGCTCGCCGACCAGTTGGCCGCCCAGCGGGGATTCCAGGTCGACATCGGGCACGTGGCGCTCTTCGGCGTCTGCGGCCACTGCGAGGACGGGGAACAGAAATGATCGACATCGCGGGAGCGGTGGCCGCCGAGGCGATCGACGAGGAGACCCGGGACCAGCCCGAGCCCGCTCACCGGGCGGCCGGCGTGCGGGGCGTCGCCGCCCACTACGGCGACCCGATGCGCGAGCAGCGCACCCTGGCCACCGCCGTCGGCCTGGTCGACCGGTCGCACCGCGGCGTCATCGCGGTGCCCGGCGCGGACCGGATCGGCTGGCTGCACACCCTGACCAGCCAGCATCTGGCCACGCTGAGCGCCGGCCAGGGCACCGAGCTGCTGGTGCTCTCCCCGCACGGACACGTCGAGCAGCACGCCATGGTCGCCGAGGACGGCGAGACCACCTGGCTGGACACCGAGCCGGGCGCCACCGCCGGCCTCTTGTCGTACCTGGAGCGGATGCGGTTCTTCAGCAAG
The DNA here is from genome assembly GCF_900090285.1 of Micromonospora inositola. Taxonomy (NCBI): domain Bacteria; kingdom Bacillati; phylum Actinomycetota; class Actinomycetes; order Micromonosporales; family Micromonosporaceae; genus Micromonospora; species Micromonospora inositola. The sequence goes on from NZ_LT607754.1 coordinate 2,422,097, forward strand.
GTCGAGCCGCGCGACGCCACCGCCGACCACGCGCTGCTCTCGCTGGTCGGGCCGGCGGCCGTCGGTGCCCTCGACACCCTCGGCGTCGCCGGGCTCGCCGAGCCCGACCTGGTCGCGGTGCCGGGCCCGAAGTTCCGCGCCGGTGAGCTGCCCCCGCGGCCCTCCGTCGTGTACGACGTGCAGCCGCTGCCGATCGGCGGCTGGGCCCGGCGGGTGGCGCTCGGCGTGGACCTGCTGGTGGCCCGGGACGCGATGCCCCAGGTGGTGGACGAGCTGCGCGGCGCCGGGGTGCCGGTGGTGGGGCTGTGGGCGTACGAGGCGGTCCGGGTGGCCGCCCGGCGGGCCCGGGTCGGGGTGGACACCGACCACCGGACCATCCCGGCCGAGGTCGGCCTGATCGGTCCGGCCGTCCACCTGGACAAGGGCTGCTACCGGGGGCAGGAGACGGTGGCCCGGGTGCACAACATGGGGAAGCCGCCGCGTCGCCTCGTACTGCTGCACCTGGACGGGGTGACCACCGACCAGCCGCCGGCCGCCGGCACGCCGGTGACCCTGGACGGCCGGGCGGTCGGCTTCGTCGGCACCGCCGTGCACCACTACGAGCTGGGTCAGGTCGCCCTCGCGGTGGTCAAGCGCAACGTGCCCGACGACGCCCGCCTGCTGGTCGGCGAGACCGCCGCCGCGATCGACCCGGAGTAAGGGTGCCTTGTTGACGCCCGTAACGCGGGAAGTTTTCCGCTTTTCCGGGCGGACCTGCATGCTTTCTCCGTCGTGACGCGCTGCGGTCGTCGACCGGAGGCGAACCGGCCGTCTAGGATCGCCGGCATGACGACAGGGACGTTGATCACGGTTGCCCCCACCGGCGCGGAGTCGGCCAAGGCGGAGGTGCCGGCGCTGCCGGTGACCCTCGACGAGCTGCTGCTGACCGCCAAGGAGTGCGAGGCGCTCGGCGCCGCCGTGATCCACGTCCACCTCCGGGACGACGAGGCGAAGCCGACCCTGGACCAGGGGCGGCTGCGGGCGACGGTGGCCGCGCTGCGGGAGAGCACCGACCTGATCGTGCAGCTCTCCTCCGGCGGCGCGGTGACCGACCCGGAGGCGGCCCGGCTCGCCGTGCTCGACGCCGGGCCCGACATGGCCTCCTGCACCATGGGCACGGTCAACTTCGGCGACGACGTCTTCCTCAACCGCTGGGAGTTCATCGTCGACCTGCACACCCGGATGCAGGAGAAGGGCATCGTGCCGGAGTACGAGATCTTCGAGCTCGGCCACCTGACCGCCCTCCAGCGCCTGCTCGGCAAGTACGGCCTGCCGCACGGCGGGCACGTGCACGTCGACTTCGTGATGGGCGTGCCGGGCGGGATGCCGGGCACCACCGCCACGCTGGTCGCCGCCCAGCAGATGCTCCGTGACCTGCCGGCGGGGACCACCTTCTCGGCGACCGGCATCGGACGCAGCACCATCCCGGTGATGCTCGCCTCGCTGTCGGCCGGCGGGCACCTGCGGGTCGGCATGGAGGACACCGTCACGTACGCCAAGGGCCGGCCGGTGGAGTCCAACATGCAGCTCGTCGCCCGGGCCGTCGGCTTCGCCCAGCTCGCCCAGCGTCCGCCGCTGACCACCGCCGAGGCCCGGCAGCTGCTCGGCCTGTAAGCCCGCCCCAGCCCGGCACCCCTGTACGCCGGCGGCCGACGCCGCTGGTCACCCCGCTGCCGGGCCCGCCGGGCCCGTCGGTACCGTCCACCTCGTGGGAAAGACGTACGAGGGCGGCGTGCCGCTCGCCGAGGTGGTCCGGTCCGGCTTCGTGGAGGGGCTGCACCGCGGCTCGGTGGCGGTGCTGGACGCGGCTGGCGCGACGGTGGCCGGCGCCGGGGACGGGGGCGGTCCGATCTTCCCGCGCTCGTCCAACAAGCCGATGCAGGCGATCGGGATGCTCCGCGCCGGCCTGCCGCTGACCGACCCGGCGGACGTGGCGCTGGTCTCGGCCAGCCACGCCGGCGAGGAGTTCCACCTGGAACGGGTCGCCGCCCTGCTCCGCCGCGCCGGGCTCGACGAGTCGGCGCTGCACTGCCCGCCCGACCTGCCGGTGGGCGACGCGGCCCGGGAGGCCGTGCTGCGGGCCGGCGGCGGACCGACGCGGATCCAGATGAACTGCTCCGGCAAGCACACCGGGATGCTGTCGACCTGTCTCGCGGCCGGCTGGCCGCTGAACGGGTACTGGCGGCCCGACCACCCGTTGCAGCGGCGGCTGGCCGCCGCGATCGAGGAGCTCACCGGCGAGGAGGCGGCGGCGGTCGGGGTCGACGGTTGTGGCGCGCCTGTGCTCGCCGTCTCGCTGACCGGACTGGCCCGGGCGTACCTGCGGCTCGTCTCGGCTGAGCCGGGCACGGTCGAGCGGACCGTGGCCGACGCGATGCGGACGTACCCGGAACTGGTGGGTGGCACCCAGGCCGACGACACCCGGTTGATGCGGGGCGTACCCGGCCTGCTGGCCAAGGTCGGCGCTGAGGGCGTCATCGCCGCGGCCGTCCCCGGGGTCGGCGCGGTCGCCCTCAAGATCGACGACGGCGCCGCGCGCGCCCGGATGCCCGTGCTGGTCTCCGCGCTGCGCCGGCTCGGCGTCGACGCCCCGGTCCTGACCGAGTACGCCGACGTGCCGCTGCTCGGCGGCGGCCTCCCGGTCGGGGCGGTCCGCGCCGTCTGGTGAGCCGCGCGGCCCGCGCTCGTCCCGTCCGCCCGGCTTGAACGGCCGGCGCAGCCCGGCGTGTCGGCCCCGGACGGCGGTGGTGTCGGTGACCGGTGCGGCGGAGGGTGGCGGCCAATGGGCGACACGCCCGGTCGGCGCCCAGTCCGGCCGCGGCGCCGCGGGTCAGGGCAGGAGGAAGTCGAGCAGGGCGGCGTTGACCGGTTCGGGGCGTTCGAGCGGCAGCAGGTGGGCGGCGTCCGGGACGTCGGGCAGGCGTACCGCGCCGGGGACCTCGGCCGCGATGCGGTCGGCGAGCCGGCTGATGTCCGGTACGTCCGCCGCGCCGGCCCCGACCAGCACCGGCATCCGCAGCTCGCCCAGCCGGTCGATCGCCGGCGGGTCGAGTTCGCCGACCTCGACGGCGCTCAACGCCAGCTCGGCGGCGAGCGCCCGCTGATCCATCTCCTGGGCGAAGCGGATCAGCTCCGGGTCCACGGTCTCGGGCCGGCGGGTCGGGCCGACCACCCAGAACCGCACCTCGCCGGCGGCGGATGCGGCGAAGTCCTCCGGGTCCACCTCGCCGACCAGGGTCTCCCAGAGCTGCTCGGTCTCCTCCGACCACTCGTGGCCGGAGGCCGGGGCGCCGAAGAGGGCCAGCGCCGGGACCCGCTCCGGGTGGGCCAGCGCGGTGTCCACCGCGACCTTGCCGCCGAACGAGCACCCGACCAGGGCGGCCCCGTCGAGGCCGAGCGCGTCCAGCAGGCCGACCACGTCCTCGTGGTGGGCGAACGGGTCCGGCGGCAGCTCGGAGTCGCCGTAGCCGCGCAGGTCGAGAGCGACGACCCGGTGCCGGGCGGCGAGCGCGGGAACCTGCTCCCGCCACATCCGCCGGTCGGCGATGCCGGCGTGCAGCAGCAGCACGGGCGTCCCGGTCCCGACCTCGTCGTACGCGAGCAGGGCGCCGTTGACTTCGATCTTGGTCACCCCAGGACGGTACGTACCGGACACCGGGCGCGCAACAGTCGATCTGAGACCTTGCTAACTCCGGTTAGCGTTTCGCTTGCAGTTGCTAGCACCCCGGGATAGCGTCGGGTCATGGCCACCAGCAAGGACCTTCCCGACGTCGGCGGGTTCATTCGCGATCTGCGCCGCAACGCGAAGATCTCGCTGCGGCAGCTCGCCGAGCAGGCCGGCGTCAGCAACCCGTATCTCAGCCAGATCGAGCGCGGCCTGCGCAAGCCGAGCGCCGAGGTGCTGCAGCAACTGGCCAGCGCCCTGCGCGTCTCCACCCCGGCGATGTACCTGCGGGCCGGGCTGCTCGACGACAAGGAGGGTCAGGGCGTGCTCGCGGCGATCGCGGTCGACCCCGAGCTGACCATGGCGCAGAAGCAGTCGCTCACCCAGATCTACGAGACGTTCCGCCGGGAGAACGCGCGGCTCGCCGAGGCGACCGCCGCCGCCGAGCCGTCGGCGCCGTCCGCCACCGAGCCCGCCGAGGCCCCGCAGGCGCCGGCCACCGTCACGCCGGCCGCCACCGGCCCCACGACGCCGGACGGCACCCCGACCGAGGCGGTCCTCGAGTCGGTCGCCGTCACCGAGGCCGGCCCTGCCCCCGCCCCGACCACCACCGCCCGCCAGCAGAAGACCGCGCCGAAGGCCGCCGGTGCGGCCGAGGAGGAGAAGTCATGACCCAGCCCAAGACCAACCGCATCCCCGCGCCGCTCTACGCCGCCGCCGGCGCCGGCGAGCTGGCCCTACAGCAGCTGCGCAAGCTCCCGACCGTGGTCTCCGGCCTCGGCACCAGGGTCGTCGCCGACCTCGGCGGCAAGGCCGTCGTCACCGGCTTCGAGCTGCGCCAGAAGGCCACCGAGACGCTGAGGACCGCGAACCTGACCGCGACCGGGCTTCGGGAGAAGGCCGTCCCGGCCGACCTCGACCTGGACAAGCTCCGCGAGGCCGCCAGCCGGAACGCCGCCGCCGTGCTGGCCGCCGCCGAGACCGCCCCGGAGCGCGCCCGGGCCGCCGCGCAGGCCGCGCAGGTCCAGGCCGAGCGCGCCCGGGCCGCCGCGCTGGCGGGCGCCGAGGCCGCGCAGGCCCGGGCCCTGGCCGCGTACGCCGAGCTGATCGCCCGCGGGGAGCGGGTCGTCGGCGCCGGCGTGCTGGAGGCCGCCGACACGGTGAACGCGGACATCGAGGCGACGGAGGCCGTGCCGGCCGCGACCACCACGCCGGCCGGCCCGGTCGAGGTGCCGACCCCGGCCGACGTGGCCGAGGTCGTCGAGGCCAAGCCGGCCGCCGCCAAGACCCCGCGGACCCGGGCCACCAAGGCCACCGCCACCAAGGCGGCGACCGCCAAGCCGGCCGCCAGCCCGTCGGCGAAGCTGCCGAAGACCACCAAGCGGACCCGCCCGGCCGCCGAGTAGTCGATCCTGGATCGACGGCCCCGGAGGCGTCCTGCGGGACGTTTCCGGGGCCGTCGGCATAAGCTTGCCGACATGGCCTACGCCGCGCCGATCTTCGCGTACGAAGTCCGCTATGTGATCGAGCTGATCCTGCTCGTCTTCGCCCTGGTCATCGAGGGCGTGGCCCTGGTGCACGCCATCACCCAGCGCTCCGACGCGTTCTCCGCGATCGGCACCCTGCCCAAGGGTGGCTGGATCGCCATCCTGGCGGTCTGCCTGGTGCTCACACTGCTAGGCGTCGGGGGCGGCGTGCTGAGCATCTTCACCCTGATCGGCATCGCGGCCGGTCTGATCTACCTGCTCGACGTCCGGGTCGGGTTGCGCGACCTGCACGACGGCAAAGGCTTCTGGTGAGGGGTTTCCGCTGGCCCCCGCCGCCGGACGGCGGTCCCCGCACCTGGGGGCCCGGCCCGGGGGCGCCCCGCACCGGCCGTCCGGCGCTGCCGGAGCCGGAAACGGAGCTGGTTACCACCCCGCACGGCGTACGGCTGGAGCGGCTGGTCACCGGCACCGGCGACCCGGTCACGGTGTTCGCGCACGGGCTGGGCAACGGCATTGCCACCACCCGCCCGTTCGGCAGCGCGGTCACCGGCCGCAAGGTCTTCTTCCAGTTCCGCGGGCACGGCCGCTCCGACTCGCCGCCCGGCCCGTGGACCTATCTGGACCTGGCCCGCGATCTGCGGGCCGTCGCCGATCTCGGCGGCGCCACCCGGGCCTTCGGTGCCAGCCTGGGCGCCGGCGCGCTCTGCCGGCTGCTGGTGGAGAGCCCGGAACGCTTCGAGAGGCTGGTCTTCTTCCTGCCCGCCGTGCTGGACCAGCCGCGCGGCGAGGTGGCCCGGGCCCGGCTGACCGACCTGCTCGACGCGGTGGAGAGCGGCGACGCGGCCGCCGTCGCCGACGTCGTGTCGATGGAACTGCCGCCCGCCGTGCGGAACACCCCCGCCGGGTGGGCGTACCTGCGGCAGCGGCTGGACCAGCTGCTCCGGGACGGGCTCGCCCCCGGGCTGGCCAGCCTGCCGGAGCAGGCGCCGCTGCGGGACGCGGGCGTGCTCGCCCAGGTCACCGCGCCGGCGCTGGTGATCGGCTGCGCCGGTGACGACCTGCATCCGGTCGCGGTCGCCGAGGAGCTGGCCGCCGCGCTGCCGAACGCGACCCTGCACGTGTACGACCGCCCGGGAGTGCTCTGGTCGGAACGCGCCGACCTGCGGGAGCGGATCTCGGGGTTCCTCAACGGGTAACGTCCCCTGTCATGGGCGTCACACACCACGGCCGTACCCACCGTCTCGACCTCGCCGATCCCACGCTGCGCGAATGGGAGTGCACGGTGCTGGCGGCCGACCCCGAGCAGGGCATCGTGCTGGACCGGTCGGCCTTCTACCCGGGCGGCGGCGGGCAGCCGCCGGATCACGGGGTGCTGCTCTGGCAGGGCGTGCAGACCCGGATCGTCGGCACCCGCAAGGGCGACGACCTCTGGCTGATCCCGGCCGAGGGGGATCCGGTGCCGCCGCCGGGGACTGCGGTGACCGGTGCCGTGGAGGACGACCGCCGGACAATGCTGATGCGTACCCATTCGGGGTTGCACGTGCTCTGCGGGGTGGTGTTCCGCGACTTCGGCGCGCTGGTCACCGGCGGCAACATGGAACCCGGTGAGGCCCGAATGGACTTCAACCTCCCCGAGGTGCCGCCGGACTTCAAGAGCCGGATCGAGGAGCTGGTCAACGCCGAGGTGGCCGCCGACCGGTCGGTCGCCGTCCGGGTGCTGCCCCGGGCCGAGGCGCTCGCCCTGCCGGACATCATCCGTACCCAGTCGAACCTGATCCCCGCGGACGAGCAGGAGGTCCGGATCGTCGACATCGTCGGCCTGGACGTCCAGGCCGACGGCGGCACGCATGTCGCGTCGACCGCCCGGATCGGCAAGGTTCAGGTGGTCAAGGTGGAGAGCAAGGGCCGCGCCAACCGCCGGGTCCGCGTCCGCCTCTCGGACTGACCAGCGCAGCCGCCTCGCTGACTGAGGTTCGGATCGGACGGTGTCCCCGGCATCGTGGGCCGGTGCCGGGGACCCAACGTCACACCAGGTCGACGCGTTCTCGCTCGATCGGACAGCCGGCCCCGTCGTAACAAGGCAGCGAGCCATGCCGCCCAGGCAGACAACCCTCGGGCTGCAAACCGGACTTCGGCTGTCAGGTATTGCTGACATCGTCGACCGCATGACGAAACCGCTGACAGGAAAGATCGCGCTCGTCGCCGGGGCGACCCGGGGCGCCGGCCGGCAGATCGCGGTCCAGTTCGGCGCGGCCGGGGCCACCGTCTACGTCACGGGCCGCACCACCCGCGAGCGCCGGTCCGAGATGGACCGGCCGGAGACCATCGAGGAGACCGCCGAGCTGGTCACCGCCGCCGGTGGCGCCGGCATCGCCGTGCCCGTCGACCACCTGGACCCCGATCAGGTACGCCGGCTGGTCGAGCGGATCGACGCCGAGCAGGGCCGCCTCGACGTGCTGGTCAACGACATCTGGGGCGCCGACCCGTTGATCACCTGGGAGAAACCGGTCTGGGAGCAGCCCCTCGACGCGGGCTTCCGCACCCTGCGGCTGGCGGTGGACACCCACATCATCACCAGCCACTTCGCCCTGCCGCTGCTGATCCGCCACCCGGGCGGACTCGTCGTCGAGATCGGCGACGGCACCAAGGAGTACAACGACGCCACCTACCGGCTCTCGGTCTTCTACGACCTGGCCAAGGTGTCGGTCAACCGGCTCGCCTTCACCCAGGCGCACGAGCTGGCGCCGCACGGCTGCACGGCGGTGGCGCTCACCCCCGGCTGGCTGCGCTCCGAGGCGATGCTGGAGCACTTCGGGGTCACCGAGGCCACCTGGCGGGACGGCGCGGCGAAGGATCCGCACTTCGTCATGTCGGAGACGCCGGCCTTTGTCGGGCGCGCGGTGGTCGCCCTGGCCGCCGATCCGGAACGGGCCCGCTGGAACGGCCGGTCCGTCGACAGCGGCGGGCTGGCCCAGGTGTACGGCTTCACCGACCTCGACGGCACCCGACCGCACTGGTCCCGCTATTACGACGAGGTGGTGGCCGCCGGGAAGCCGGCCGACGACACCGGCTACCGCTGACCGGCGGCCGGCCCGGCCGGCGTCACCGGTGCGTCGGCGTAGCGCGCCGCCGACCGGCGGGCCGCGTCGGCGAAGCGCGCCCGCAGCTCCGGCGGGTCGAGCACCTCCACCTCCGGCCCGAGCCGGAGCAGCACGTCGTACGCCACCGGCACGGACTCGACGGGCAGCCGGGTCACCACCCACCCCTGCCCGTCGGGTTCGCCCGCGCCGGCCACCGCCGCGCCGTACGCCAAGGGGGCCTCCGCGACGTGCCGCAACGCCCGCAGGCCGGCAGGGCTGAGCCGGACGGTTACCTCGGCCCGCAGCATGCCCCGCAGGAACGCCTCGGCCTGCTCCCGCCAGTACGCCCCCAGGTCGAAGCCCACGTCCCGGGCGAAGGTCTCGTCGCCCACCTCGACGCCGACCACCCGGTCCACCCGGTACGTCCGGTGCCCGTCGCCGACCCGGCCCACCAGGTACCAGACCCCGCTCTTCAACACCAGCCCGTACGGCTGCACGGTGCGGCTGACCTCCCGGTCGCCGCGCCGGTAGCGCAGCTCCACCACCCGGTCCCGCCACACCGCCCGGGCCAGCTCGGTCAGCCACGGCGGCGGTTTCGCCTCCCGGAACCAGCCCGGCAGGTCGAGGTGGAACCGCTGGCTGGTCCGGGCCGACGCGTCCCGCAGGCTCGGCGGCAGCGCAGCGAGGACCTTCAGCTCGGCGGCGGCCACCGCGTCGGCGAGTCCCATGTCCCCGGCCGGGCCGGGCAGCCCGGCCAGGAAGAGCGCCTCCGCCTCGTCCCGGGTCAGCCCCGTCAGCCGGGTCCGGTAGCCGCCGAGCAGCCGGTAGCCGCCGGCCCGGCCCCGGTCGGCGTAGACCGGCACCCCGGCGGCGGAGAGCGCCAGCACGTCCCGGTAGACCGTCCGCTCGGAGACCTCCAGCTCCCGCGCCAGCTCGGTCGCGGTCATCGTCTCCCGCGACTGGAGCAGCAGGACCAGCGAGATCAGCCGGGACGCGCGCACCCGTCCATCCTGCCCGCGTCGCTTCCCCCGGCGCGAAGGCGGGGGACCGTTAGGCTCTGCGGTCGTGAACGCACCCCGCCTCGTCGCCCCGGTCACCGGCGCCGTCGGCCGATTCCTCGCCGGCGCCGGGCTGCTGCTGCGCGGCCTCGGCCTCTACGTCCGCAGCCCCGGGCTGATGCTGCTCGGCATCGTCCCGGCGCTGATCTCCGGCGCGCTCTTCATCATCGCCTTCGCCACCCTGGTGTACTTCGTGGACGATCTCGCCGCGCTGGTCACCCCCTTCGCGGACGACTGGTCGGCGACCCCGCGCGGCCTGGTCCGGGTGATCGCCGGGCTGGCCTTCCTGGGGCTCGGCGGGCTGCTCGGCGTGGTCACCTTCACCGCGGTCACCCTCGTGATCGGCGACCCGTTCTACGAGAAGATCTCCGAGCGGGTCGAGGAGCGGTACGGCGGCACCCCGGGCGCGGTCGACGTGCCGTTCTGGGCGTCGCTGCGCCGCAGCGTCGTCGACTCGCTGCGGCTGGTGGCGATCTCGGCGCTGGTCGGCGTCCCGCTCTTCGCGGCCGGCTTCATCCCGGTGGTGGGGCAGACCGTCGTACCGGTGATCGGGGCGGCGGTGGGCGGCTGGTTCCTCGCCCTGGAGCTGGTCGGCGCGCCGTTCTACCGGCGCGGCATGCGGCTGCCGGACCGCCGCTCGCTGCTGAAGGCGGACCGGCCCACCGCGCTGGGCTTCGGCGTGGCGGTCTTCCTCTGCTTCCTGATCCCGCTCGGCGCGGTGCTGGTCATGCCGGCCGCCGTGGCCGGGGCCACCCTGCTCGCCCGCCGGTCGCTCGGCCAGCCCATCGAGGAGCGCTGACATGGATATCACCCTGGTGGCGGGGGACATCACCGCCCAGCGGGTCGACGCGATCGTCAACGCGGCCAACTCCTCGCTGCTCGGCGGCGGGGGAGTGGACGGGGCGATCCACCGCAAGGGCGGGCCGACGATCCTCGAGGAGTGCCGGGCGTTGCGGGCCTCCCGGTACGGCCGCGGCCTGCCCACCGGCCAGGCGGTCGCCACCACCGCCGGCGACCTGCCCGCCCGTTGGGTGGTCCACACCGTCGGCCCGGTCTTCTCCACCGGCGAGGACCGGTTGGCGCTGCTGCGCGACTGCTACGCGAACAGCCTGGCGGTCGCCGACGAGCTGGGCGCCGCGACGGTGGCCTTCCCACTGATCTCGGCCGGCGTCTACGGCTGGCCGGTCGACGACGCGGTACGCCAGGCGCTGACCGTGCTCCACGCGGCGACCCCGGCGCGGGTCACCGAGGCCCGGCTGGTGCTCTTCGGCGCCGACACGTACGCCACCGCGCAGCGGGTCGCCGCCGCGGGCTGAGGTGGTGGCTCGGCTCCGGCGGGTCAGATCACCCCCGACGCGGGCGGTCGTCCCGTCAGCTCAGCTGGGCGAGGCAGGACCACTGGGCGGCCACCGGCCGGTAGCCGAGTCGCACGTTGATCGCGAGCATCGGGGCGTTGGACTCGTCGTTCGAGGTGTAGGCGACGGTGACCCCGCGGGCGTGGGCGCGGTGCAGCGCGGCGAGCTTGGCCAGCCGGGCCAGCCCCCGGCCACGGAACGCCGGCAGGGTGGCCGTCATGTCCGACCACATCCGGTCGCCGTCCCGCTTGACCAGGCTGAAGGCGACCAGCTCCCCGTCGACCTCGACGGCCGCGCTGGCCTCCCGGTCCTGCCCGAGGTTGTCCCAGACCTCGTAGCGCCAGCTCGCGTAGCCGATCGAGTCGGTGGGCGCGTCGCCCGGCTCGTCGGCGGCGGCCGCGACGTGGACAGCGTGCATCCGGCGCGGATCGAGCCCGGCCAGTGGCAGCAGCCGTACCCCGTCCGGGGCGTCCGGCAGCGGCGGCGTCGCCCGCAGATCGAGCGCCGAGTAGCGCAGCTCCCGGCTCGGCGTGAAGCCGTGCCGGCGGGCGAACGGCAGCGACTCCGTCAGCGCCCAGGCCCGCACCCGGTGGATCCCCAGCGGACGCAGGTGGCCGAGCGCCTCGTCCAGCAGCGCGGCGCCGATGCCCCGGCCGCGGTGCTCCGGGTGGACGTGCAGCAGGGAGACGTCCCCGAAGTCCGCCTCCGACGTGTGGCCGTTCCGGTAGGTCGACACCCAGCCGACCACCCCGCCGTCGATTTCGGCGACGAACGCGGTCCACTCTTCGCCCGGGGGCGGCTCGGCGATCATCCGGCGGGTCGACTCGACCCCGCGCACCAGGTACGGGTAGACCAGCGCGCGCAGCGCCACCACGGCGGGCGCGTCGTCGGGGTGGGCGGCACGGATCAGCATGTCAGCCCACCTCCCGGACGGCGGCGATCGCCTCCACCTCGACGAGTTGGTCGGGGTAGCCGAGCACCGTCACCCCGAGCAGGCTGCTCGGCGGGTCGTGGTCGCCGAAGGCGTCCCGGACCACCTCCCATACGGCCACCAGGTCGGCCCGGTCGGTCGTGGCGACGTACACGGTGGTCTTCACGACGTCGGTGAGCGCGGCCCCGGCGGCGGCCAGGGCGGTCTCCAGGTTGGCCATCACCTGGCGCGCCTGAGCGGCGGGATCACCCGGGGCGACGGTCCGCCCGGCGGCGTCCAGCGGGCAGGCCCCGGCGGTGAAGACCATCCGGGCCGGCGGGGCGACCCCGGCCGCGTAGGCGTACTCGGCGACGTCGGAGAGTTCGGGAGCGCGGATCAGGTGCACGGTGCCGGTCACCGGGCGACGTTAGCGCCGGCCGCACCGCACCGCGACGGGTTATCGACGGGGTCGGCCGAACCCGCGACTCCCTCCGCCACGTCAGGCGGAGTCGCGGACGATGAGTTCGATCGGCAGGATCAGGGCCTGCTCGACGTCCTCGCCGGCCGCCATCCGCAGCAGTTGCCGGGTCATCGCCCGACCCAGTTCCACTATCGGCTGCCGGACGGTGGTCAGCGGCGGCTCGGTGTACGCCGCGGTCTCGATGTCGTCGAAGCCGATCACCGCCACGTCCGCCGGCACCCGCCGCCCGGCTTCCCGGAGGGTACGCAGGGCGGCGTGCGCCATCAGGTCGGAGGCGGCGAAGACGGCGTCCAGATCCGGGTGCGCGGCGAGCAGTTGGCGCATCGCGGCCGTCCCGGACTCCCGGGTGAAGTCGCCGAACGCGACCAGCTCCGGCAGTCCGGCCTCGGCCATCGTCTCCCGGTACCCCACGAGCCGCTCGATGCCGGCGACCATGTCCTGCGGCCCGGCGATGGTGGCGATCCGCCGTCGGCCGCCCTCGATCAGGTACCGCACCGCCCGGGTCACCCCGCCGACGTGGTCCACGTCGACGTACGGCAGCTGCGCGCCGTCCAGGGGCCGACCGCTGCACACCACCGGGATGCCCAGCCGGGACAGGACGCCCGGCAGCGGGTCCTCGCCGTGCAGCGAGGCGAAGAGCACCCCGTCCACGTGCCGCCCGGTGGTGTAGCGCTCGACCCGCTGGTGCCCGGCCGGCGAGCCGGCCAGCATCAGCACGAGCTGCTTGTCGGCCGCTTCCAGCTCCTGGCTGACGCCCCGGATGATGCCCGGGAAGACCTGGTCGTCGGAGAAGACCCGGGTGGCCTCCTCTGGCATGACCAGGGCGACCGAGTCGGTCCGCTGGGTGACCAGGCTGCGGGCGGCCAGGTTCGGCACGTACCCCAGCTCGTCGACCGCCCGGCGGACCGCCTCCCGGATCGACTCGGCGACGGTGGTGGAGCCGTTGACCACCCGGGAGACCGTGGCCCGGGACACCCCGGCCCGTCGGGCCACCGCCTCCAGGGTCGGTCGTTGTGCCGTCGTCATCCCCGTTACCACCATCTCGTCACAGCCCGTTCCGGGAGATCACCTCCTGGTACCGCCGGGCACTTTCCTTCGGTGTGCGCCGCTGGGTCAGGTAGTCGACGTGGACGATCCCGAACCGCTTCCGGTAGCCCTCGGCCCATTCGAAGTTGTCCAGTAACGACCATACGAGATAACCGCGCACGGGTAGTCGGCGCCGATCCGCTCCAGCAACCGGGCCAATCCGAAAACGGCAGGAGAGTGGCCTTCCGGCGGGGGAAGGCCACTCTCCGCGTGACGTCGTGCGGGCCCCGGCCGGCGCCGGGGTCGTCGGCTCACCCGACCCGCAGGCCGTCGAGCAGGCGGCGGTCGCCGCTCACCCCGAGGGTGTCGAAGCTGACCCGGCCCATCAGGGCCAGCAACAGGTCGCTGGCGGTGCCGGTGACCTGCGCGCGGGCGTGGTGGTCGTCGTGATCGAGGATGGTGGCGGTGTCGAGCAGGGCCACCCCCTCGCCGCGCAGCCGCAGGTACCAGTACTGGGCTGCGTCGGTCGCGGTCAGCTGGACCACGCCGTGCCACTGGCCGGATGACGTCCGCTTGCCCGCCGGCAGCCAGGTGTCCAGCACCTCGCTCACGCCGTCGGCGGCGAGCTTCGCCTCGATGGGGTCGCCGGCGCCGATGGCGAGCTGGGCGTCCCAGCGGTGGACCGCCGTCTCGTGCGCCATCCGCCGCGGCCAGAAGCCGGCCTTCTTCGGCTGCGGCGCGAAGTTCCACGCCGGCGCCTCCGGATCCAGCCCGTCGAAGAGGGCCATGAGCTGGTCGTACTCCTGCCGATACCACTGCGCCGGCGTCAGCCCCGCCGGCGGCTCCGCGTCGTGGCGCTCGGGCCTCGTCGTGGTCCCCGCGCTCAGGACCTGGCGGGCCCAGGCGTAGACCCTTGCGAGGTGGCGGCCGAGGTCGGAGACCGTCCAGCCAGGACAGGAGAGCACCGGTGTCTCCGGCGGCGCCTCGGCGACGGCGGCGGCGAAGGCGGGGCCGTCGGTCCGCAGCGCGCCGATCCAGAAGTCCTTGGTGCCGTGCAGTCTGCTCATCGCAATCCTCCCGGGGGTGACCGGGCCACCAGTGGGTGCCGCGGCTACCCCTCAGCCTAGGGTGAAAGGCGTGTCAGACGTCTACGCCAAACCGACGACCGGAGCCGACCCGACCGACCCGGCCACCCTGGCGAGATACACCACGCTCCGCCTCGGTGGCGCCGCCGGACGGTTGGAGACCGCCACCAGCGCCGATGAAATCGTACATAAGGTGCAGGAGGCGGAACGGCGGGACGACCCCGTCCTGATCCTCGCGGGCGGCAGCAACGTGGTCATCGGCGACCAGGGCTTCCCCGGCACGGTGGTCCTGGTCCGCTCCCGGGGACTCCGGGTGGTCGCCGAGGACACCGACACGGTCACCCTGCGCGTCGAGGCCGGCGAGCCCTGGGACGAGCTGGTCGCCGCCACCGTGGCCAACGGCTGGTCCGGGCTGGAATGCCTTTCCGGCATCCCCGGCTCGGCCGGCGCGACCCCGATCCAGAACGTCGGGGCGTACGGCCAGGAGGTCGCGGAGACCATCACCGGCGTCCAGGTGTACGACCGCACCGACGGCAGCGTCGGCCGGATCGACGCGGCGGACTGCGGTTTCGCGTACCGGGGCAGCATCTTCAAGTACAGCGACCGCTGGGTGGTGCTCTCGGTCGACTTCCGGCTGACCCGCTCGCCGCTCTCCGGCCCGGTGCGCTACGCCGAGCTGGCCCGGGCGCTCGGCGTCGAGGTGGGCGACCAGGTGCCGCTGGCCGACGCCCGCGCGACCGTGCTGCGGCTGCGCGCCGGCAAGGGCATGGTGCTCGACGCCGCCGACCCGGACACCTGGTCGGTCGGCTCCTTCTTCACCAACCCGGTACTGGAACGCGAGGCGTACGAGCTGCTCCGGGAGCGCGCCGCCGACCTCGGTGAGCCGCCCTCCTGGCCGGGGGCCGGCGACGTGGTGAAGGTCAGCGCCGCCTGGCTGATCGACAGGGCCGGCTTCGCCAAGGGGCACCCCGGCCCGGAGGGCGTCGCCATCTCCAGCAAGCACACCCTCGCCCTCACCAACCGCGGCGGCACCGCCAGCACCGCCGCCCTGGTGGCCCTGGCCCGCGAGATCCGCGACGCCGTCCACGACCGCTTCGGCGTCGCCCTCCACCCGGAACCCGTCCTCATCAGCTGCACAATCTGACCCCGCCTCAGCTCCGAGCCGGGCGGGCGGGTCAGGTGGGGGTTACGGCGGGCCAGGGGATGGTGAGTTCGCCGTGGCGCCAGCGGCGGGGGCGGTCAAGGACGGGCCAGCCGGCTGACCGGACGGCGCGGACCGTCTCCAGCCAGCGGTGGCGGGGGCCGAACGGGGCGAAGCCGGCGGCGGCCTGCCACGCGTCGTCGAGGGCGCGGATCAGGTCGTGGATGCGCTCGCCGGGGACGTTGCGGTGGATCAGTGCCTTGGGCAGCCGCTCGGCGAGCTGGGCGGGGCTCTCCAGCGTCGTCAGGCGAGCCGCCAGGGTCAGCGTGCGGGGACCGGCCGCGTCGAGCAGCACCCAACTGCCGAGCCGGCCCAGCTCGTCACAGGTCCCCTCGACCAGCAGCCCGCCCGGGGCGAGCCGGTCGGTGACCGTACGCCAGGCGCCGGCAACCTCGCCCTCGTCGTACTGCCGCAACACGTTGAACGCGCGGACCAGGGCGGGGCGCAGGCCGGCCAGCTCGAAGCCGCCCCGGGCGAAGGTCAACCCGGGAGGGTCGGCGGCCGGCTGGGCGGCGGCGACGCGTACCGGATCGATCTCCAACCCGACCACCCGGACGTCGGCGCGGACCCCGGCCGCCAGCCGGGCCCGCAGCTCGACTGCGGTGACCGGGGTGGCGCCGTAGCCGAGGTCCACCACCAGCGGGTCGGCCGCCGACCGCAGCGCGTCCCCGCAGGTCTCGACGATCCAGTTGTCCACCCGCCGGAGCCGGTTCGGATTCGTCGTTCCCCGGGTGACCACGCCCAGCGGCTTCACTGGACGGTCTCCGTTCACGACTGCGGGGCTCGCAAACCCGGCTCAACCTCGCATTCCGGCTCGGCCGCGTCCCACGCGAGCCGTCCCGGAATGCGCGTCCTCGCGCTTCACAGATCCACCCGGTGCACCTTGTGCTGGGCGGCCTGGGCCAGCGGGCGCACCACCAGCCGGTCCACGTTGACGTGGTGCGGGCGGGTGGCGCACCAGGCGATGCAGTCGGCGACGTCCTCGGCGACCAGCGGCTCGGCCACCCCGGCGTAGACCGCGGCGGCCTTGTCCGCGTCGCCGCCGAAGCGGACCAGGCCGAACTCGTCGGTCTTCACCATCCCCGGGTCGATCTCGATGACCCGCACCGGCCGCCCGCTGAGCTCCAGGCGCAGGGTCCCGGCGATCGCGGTCTGGGCGTGCTTCGCGGCGGCGTAGCCACCCCCGCCCTCGTACACGGTGAAACCGGCGGTGGAGCTGACGATCACGATGGTGCCGGCGCCGGAGGCCACCAGCGCCGGCAGCAGCGCCTGGGTGACCCGGAGCGTGCCGAGCACGTTCACGTCGTACATCCACTGCCAGTCGCCCACCGAGCCGGCCTCGACCGGGTCGAGGCCGCGGGCCCCGCCGGCGTTGTTGACCAGCAGGGTGACCGGCCCGGGCGCGGCGGCGGCGGCGGTTGCCAGCCCGGCCACCGACTCGTCGGAGGTGACATCGCAGGCCACCGCGCTCGCGCTGCCGCCGGCCTTCTCGATCTCGGCGACCAGGTCGGCCAGCCGGTCGGTACGCCGCGCGGCGGCGAGCACGTGGAAGCCCTCGGCGGCCAGCCGACGGGCGGTGGCGGCGCCGATCCCGCTGGACGCCCCGGTGACGATCGCGACTGAGGTCATCCGGTCATTCTGCCCCCGGCCCGGGCTCCCCGCGGTGATGAGGTCCGTCACGCCGGGGCCCCGGCGCCACGCATCTCCGAAGCCCGATGGGGAAGATGACATCCGGCGTGGAGGTTGACCGAGAAGCGCCGGTCGTGCGGGACGGCATCAACCGTGACAGAGGGAGCGGACGTGGCGGAGTTGCACACCGGTGTCGGTCGTCAGCGAGGTGCCCTGCCGTGGCCCCGGCCGCGCCGCATCGCCACCCTCTCCGTGCACACCTCCCCCCTGCACCAGCCCGGCACGGGCGACGCGGGGGGCATGAACGTCTACATCCTGGAGGTCGCCCGCCGGCTGGCCGAGGCCGACGTCGAGGTGGAGATCTTCACCCGGGCCACCTCCGGTGACCTGCCCCCGGTGGTCGAGATGGCGCCTGGCGTGCACGTCCGGCACATCACCTCCGGCCCGCTCGAAGGGCTCACCAAGGAGGAGCTGCCCGGCCAGCTCTGCGCCTTCACCGCCGGGGTGCTCCGCGCCGAGGCGGCCCGCCCGCCCGGCCACTACGACCTGATCCACTCGCACTACTGGCTCTCGGGGCAGGTCGGCTGGCTGGCCAAGGAGCGCTGGGGGGTGCCCCTGGTGCACACCGCGCACACCCTGGCGAAGGTCAAGAACGCCCAGCTCGCCGCCGGGGACCGGCCCGAGCCGAAGGCGCGGGTCATCGGCGAGGAGCAGGTGGTCGCGGAGGCCGACCGGCTGGTCGCCAACACCCGGGTCGAGGCCCGCGACCTGCTCGACCGGTACGACGCCGACCCGGACCGGGTGGCCGTGGTCGAGCCCGGCGTCGACCTGGACCGGTTCCGCCCCGCCGCCGGGGACCGGGAGGCCGCCCGGCGCGCCGCCCGCCGCCGGCTGGGACTGCCCACCCACGGGTACGTGGTGGCCTTCGTCGGCCGGATCCAGCCGCTCAAGGCGCCCGACGTGCTGATCCGGGCCGTGGCCGCGCTGCGCGACCGGGACCCCGCGATCGCCGCCGAGCTGACCGTGGTGATCTGCGGCGGCCCCAGCGGCAGCGGGCTGGACCGGCCGACCGCCCTGATCGAGCTGGCCGCCTCGCTCGGCGTCACCGACCGGGTGTGCTTCCTGCCGCCGCAGACCGGCGAGGATCTGCCCGCCCTCTACCGGGCCGCCGACCTGGTCGCGGTGCCGTCGTACAACGAGTCGTTCGGCCTGGTCGCGCTGGAGGCCCAGGCCTGCGGTACGCCGGTGCTGGCCGCCGCGGTGGGCGGCCTGGTCACCGCGGTCCGGGACGGGGTGAGCGGGGTGCTGATCGACGGCCACGACCCGGTCGACTGGGCCAGCACGCTCGCCAAGCTGCTGCCGGACCCGCTCCGGCGGGCGGACCTGAGCCGGGGCGCCGAGCGACACGCCAACGACTTCTCCTGGCACCGGACGGTCTCCGGCCTGCTGACGGTCTACGGCGAGGCGATGGCCGACCACCGCGCCCGGCTCGCCGCCCGGTTGGCCGGCGACCCCGCGCTCTCCTGCTCCTGGTGAGGCGTCCGCCGCCCGATGGGCGGCCGGGTCCGGCCGTAAAGTGGGTCCGATGAGCCGTAGGAGCGACGTCGCCGCCCTGATCGAGTCCGTCTGCGCCGAGCGTGAGCTGGACTGGGAGTCGACCGGCAAGGGGTCGTACGCGGTCACCCTGCCGGGCACGCACAAGCTCAAGACGATCTGCAACCTGATCGTCGGCGAGCACGCGTTGCGGGTCGAGGCGTTCGTGATGCGCCAGCCGGACGAGCGCCGCGAGGAGCTGTGGGCCTGGCTGCTGCAGCGCAACGCCCGGATGTACGGGGTCTCCTTCTCGATCGATGCGGTCGGCGACGTCTATCTCACCGGCCGGGTCAACCTGGCCGGAATTGACGAGGACGAGCTGGACCGGCTGCTGGGCGCCGTGTTGACCTACGCCGACGAGTCGTTCGACAGCATGCTGGAGATCGGCTTCGGCGCGGCGATCCGCCGCGAGTGGGAGTGGCGGGTCAAGCGGGGCGAGTCGACGGCCAACCTGGCCGCGTTCGCCCACCTCTTCGAGCCCTCCGGCGGTGCCCACCGGGCGGCGGACGGCGTCGGCTCGACCACCGGAGGTTCGGAGCCGTCCTGACGGGTATGCCGCACCGCGCGGTGCGGTAATGGGACCCACCGCGGGCCGAGGACGGACTGTCGAGGAGCGTGTCCCATGGCTCAGCGCAACAGCTCAGGTCGCGGCGGGACTGCGACGAGGACCAAGCGGCAACCCGGCAACCAGACCCCGGGGACGCCAAACATCTCCGAGTCTGAGATCTCCCGGATGAAGGTCGACGACATCCGCGGTCAACTCCGCCGGCGCGGGGTCTCCGGGATCTCCGCCCTGCGCAAGCCGGATTTGGTGAAGACGCTGGCGAAGACCCTGAAGGCGGAGAGCCGTGGCGGCGCCGCCCGCAAGGCCACCGGGCCGGCCGGCCGCGCCGCCCCGACGAAGAGGGCGGCCGCCAAGAAGGCTCCGGCGAAGAAGACCGCCGCGGCCCGGGCGAAGGCGGCGCCCGCCGCGAAGGCCACGGGCGCGCGGGCGAAGAAGGCGGCCCCCGCGAAGAAGGCCGCCGCGAAGAAGGCGCCGGCCGCGAAGAAGGCGCCGGCCGCGAAGAGGGCGCCGGCCGCGAAGAAGGCGGCCCCCGCCAAAAAGGCGCAACCGTCCCGGACCCGCGCCGCGAAGGCGCCAGCCGGGGCGGGCGCGAGGGCGGCGCCCCCGCGGGGCGCCGGTATGGCGGCGGCGGGGGCGACGCCGGTCCGGACCGGCCGATCCTCATCCCGTTCGGTGGGGTCGTCCCAGCAGATCACCTCCTTGGACGATCGTCCGGAGCGTCCCGGTCGGAGCCTGGTGACCGCCAACCACGAGGTGATCCAGCGCTGGGCGCGGGCCCGCAGCGCCAAGCCGGCCACCATCGCCGGCACCGAGCGGGAGGGCCGCCCGGGAGTGCTGACCTTCAACATCCCGGGCTACCGGGAGAGCAGCCGGATCCGGGAAATCACGTGGGACGACTGGTTCCGGACATTCGACCTACGCGGGCTGAACCTGATCTACCAGGAGCAACTGCGGGACGGCCGGCAGAGCAACTTCTTCCGTACCGAGAACCCGAATCGGGAGGACGCCTGAGGTTTACGGGAATGGCCGGCGGGAACCCGCTGTTGTCACATCCATGGCCCCGGAGTAGGCACAGCCGGATTTCCGACACGAGTGCTGTGACGGGCGAGACAGTGATCCGAGTTGAATCCGGAATCCGGGCGAACTAACTTTATTGCACCGCGCCACGCTTGGAATCGTTCGGGGGAGCGGCGGATCGATCAGATCCGCGCAAGCGAGGCGCGAGGAAACAGGTGGAGCACGCCGTTGGGGGACGGTGCCACCTGTGGAACCGGCGGCGCGAGCGGGCGACGCTTACGGGGGTGAGTGCCGCCCGCCGCCGCCGGGCGTACGGTGCGGGCGTCCACCTCGACGGGGGTCGAGGTGGGCGCCCAGCGCCGTTTCTCCGACCGGCTCAGCGGCCGGCGGCCACGGCCTCCGCCCGCCGGTCCCGGTCGCCCAGCGCGGCCACCCGGCGTTCCCGGGGCGGACCGGCGAGCAGGTGGCCGACCGCCGCCACCAGGCCCAGCCCGCCGACGACGAGCCAGTGCCGGTCGCCCAGGTACTGCAGGCTCAGGCCGCCCAGCGCGGGCGCCACGAACGACGCCGCCGGGAAGGTCAGGTAGAAGACCGACTGGTACCGGGCGCGCAGCTCCGGCGGCGCCAGGTCGGCGTTGATCTGCGCGTTCGGCGGCGCGGCGAGCATCGAGCCGACCGTCCAGACCACCGCCGCCCCGAGGTAGAACGGCAGCTCGTCGGCGACGGCGAGTGCGCCGAAGCCGAGCGCCATCAGCCCGGTGGAGACCGACAGCACGGTCGCCTTCCGGTACGGCTCGATCAGCCGGGGCACGAAGAGCTGCCCGAGCACGATCAGCGCGCCGCCGAGCGCCACCACCACGCCGTACGCCGACGGGCCCAGGCCGTCCGCGCGCATCGCCAGCGGCATGATCGTCGAGGTCTGCATGGTGAGCACGGCCAGCACGAAGGTCAGCCCGACGAAGGCCAGGAAGGTCCGGTCGGTCAGCGCGGTGACCAGCCCCGGCCGCCGCAAGCCCGCAAGGGCGTCGCCGGCCGCGTCCGGATCGGCCGTGCCTGCCGTGCCGGCCCCGGCCGCGTCTGCCGCAGTGCCGCGCCGGCGGACCCGGGCGAGCGTCTCGGGAACCTTCCAGGCGATGATCGCGGCGGCGGCCAGCGTGGCGCCGGCGTCCACCAGGAACAGGGCGACGAAGCTCGCCTCGGCGAGCACGCCGGCCAGCAGCGAGGCGACCGCCATGCCCAGGTTGAACGCCCAGAACTGCAGGTTGAACGCGCGCGAGCGGCGGGCCTCGGGCACCACGTCGACGATTGCCGCCACGAACGCCGGGCTGGGCATCGAGTGCACCACCCCGACCAGCGCGGCGAGCACCGCGATCACCGCCAGGTGCCGGCTGAACGCCAGCGCCACCATCAGCCCGGCGGCGCCGAGGTGCGCGGCGAGCAGGGTGGCCCGCCGGCCCCAGCGGTCGGCCAGCACCCCGCCGAGGAGCACACCGAGCGCCCCGCCGGCTCCGTACGCCCCGACCATCGCCCCGGCGAGCGCCTCGGACGCGCCCCGCGCCCCGGTGAGGTAGAGCGAGAGGAAGAGCATCGCGAACGCGCCGGCCCGGTTGATCAGCAGGCCGGACCAGAGGTACCAGAAGGTGGCGGGCAGCCCGCCGGCCGTGTCGTGCCACCAGCGCCGCAGCCCCCGCACATGCCCTCCATGAAGGTTTGTCAACAGTCCGCACCCGACCGTAGGGAGGGGCGGGCCGGGTCGCCAGGGTGACCGCGGTCACCGCGTCCTGATCATCCCGCGCCGCCGCAGGTCACGGCATGAACAGCCGATGATCCGCGGGCGGCCCGGCGTACCTCAGGAGCGGGCCGGGACGGGCTCGGCCGGCGCGGTCGCGGCGGCCTCGGCCGCCTCGGGGGCCGGGGGCTGGATGACGGTGACCGGCCGGACCGGCACCGCGGCCGTGCGGAGCTGGGCGGCCCGCCGCTCCCGGGCCGGGCCCGAGACCAGGTGGGCCACCGCCGTCACCGCGCCGATCGCGGCGCAGCCGAGCCAGAGCGCGCCGTTGCCGACGTGCTCCCGGACCAGGCCGCCGAGGATCGGGGCGGCCGCTCCCGCGATCTGCCAGGAGAGCGAGAAGACGCCCTGGTAGCGCCCGCGCAGCGCGGCCGGCGAGAGCTCGGCGATGAGCGTGGAGTTGGACGGCGAGTTGAGCATCTCGCCGAGCGTCCAGATCAGCACCGTGACGCCGTAGAACCAGGCCGTGCCGGCGAACGCGGTCAGGCCGAAGCCCAGGCCCATCACCAGCGAGGCGAGCGCGAGTACGTGCGACCGGCTCCGTCCCTTGATCAGCCGGGGTACGAAGAGCTGCCCGACCACGATCAGCACCCCGTTGAGCGCGATCACCGAGCCGTACGTGGCCGGGGTGAGGCCCGAGTCGCCCATCGCGATCGGCAGCATCGAGATGTGCTGGAGGAAGACCAGCGCGGCGAACAGGTTCAACGCCACGAAGCCCAGGTAGACCCGGTCGGTGAGGATGGTGCGCAGCGCGCCGCGGGGCGCGGCGTCGCCCTTGGCGACGGCGGCCGCCGAGGTGGTGCGGGTCTCCTTCACCCGGGTGAAGATGATCAGTGCGGTGATCAGGGTGGTGGCCGCGTCGACCACGAAGAGCAGCAGGTAGCCGGCCTGGGCGGCGAGGCCGGCAAGCACCGCGGCGCAGGCGAACCCGAGGTTGATCGCCCAGTAGTTCAGCGAGAAGGCGCGCAGCCGGTCCTTCTCCGGCACCACGTCGATCATCATGGCGCCGAACGCCGGCCGGGCGGCCTCGGCGAAGGTGCCCAGCAGCAGCGCGCCCAGGGCCACCGCCCAGAGCGGCCGGGCCAGACCGAGGGCGAGCATCATGGTGGCCGCGCCCAGGTGCGCGGTGAGCAGGGTGGGTCGCCGCCCCCACCGGTCGGCGAGGGTGCCCCCGACGGTGGTGCCGACCGCGCCGCCGACGCCCCAGAGGCCGAGCACCAGGCCGGCCTGCGAGGCCGAGAAGCCACGCTCCTGGGTGAGGTAGATGGCGAGGAAGACCAGGACGAACGAGCCGAGCCGGTTGATCAGCGTGCCGGTCCAGAGGTACCAGAAGGCCCTCGGCAGCCCACCCGTCGTGTCCCGGAACCAACCCCGTACCGTCCGCACCGCGTCGCCCCCGTTTGTAATGACCGGCATATCCCAAGCGCCTTACAACTTAGTGCCGCCCCGGAACGCCGGTCACCAGCTTTTCCACGTGGTGGTCGTCACGACCGGTCCCCGCGTGTCCACCGGCGACGTACGGCAGGATGATCGGCATGACTGCGAGCGAGGGGCCCACCGTCGGGACGCTGGTCCTGCTGCGGCACGGCGAGAGCGACTGGAACGCGAAGAACCTCTTCACCGGCTGGGTCGACGTCGACCTGACCGCCAAGGGCGAGGCGGAGGCGCGCCGCGGCGGCGAGCTGATGCGCGAACACAGCCTGCTGCCGGACGTGGTGCACACCAGCGTCATGCGCCGGGCGATCCGCACCGCCGAGCTGGCGCTCGACGCCGCCGACCGGCACTGGATCGCGGTGCGCCGGTCGTGGCGGCTCAACGAGCGCCACTACGGCGCCCTACAGGGCAAGAACAAGAAGCAGACCCTCGACGAGTACGGCGAGGAGCAGTTCATGCTCTGGCGCCGGTCGTACGACACGCCGCCGCCGCCGATCGACGACAACGACGAGTGGTCCCAGGTCGGCGACCCCCGGTACGCGCTGCTGCCGACCGAGCTGATGCCGCGCACCGAGTGCCTCAAGGACGTCGTCGAGCGGATGCTGCCGTACTGGTACGACTCGATCGTGCCGGACGTCCTGGCCGGCCGGACGGTGCTGGTCGCCGCGCACGGCAACTCGCTGCGCGCCCTGGTCAAGCACCTCGACCAGATCTCCGACGAGGCCATCGCCAAGCTGAACATCCCGACTGGGATCCCGCTGCGCTACGACCTCGACCCGCAGCTGCGTCCGCAGACGCTGGGCGGGACGTACCTCGACCCGGCCGCCGCCAAGGAGGCCGCCGCCGCGGTGGCCAACCAGGGCCGCTGACGTACGCGAGCAGAAGGCCCCGGTCCGTCGCGGACCGGGGCCTTCTGCTGTTTCCTCCGCTCAGCTCGCCGTCGGGCTGTTCACCCCGGTGATCAGGTAGACCACGTGCTCGCCAGCGTTCACCGCGTGGTCGGCGAAGCGCTCGTAGAAGCGGCCGAGCAGGGTGGCGTCGATCGCCGTCTCCACCCCGTACGGCCAGTCGTCGCCGAGCAGCACGCCGAACAGGCTCTTGTGCAGGTCGTCCATGGCGTCGTCGTCGCTGTCCAGCTCGGCGGCGAGGTCGGCGTCGGGCTTGGCCAGCACGGAGCCGATCTTCTCGGCCATCCGGTCGGCGATGCCGGCCATGTCGGTGAAGACCGGCCGCAGCTCGGCCGGCACCGCCGGGGACGGGTGCCGGCGCAGCGCGGTCTTGGCGACGTGGTCGGCCAGGTCACCCATCCGCTCCAGGTCGGCGGCGACGTGCAGGGCGGTGATCATGGCGCGCAGGTCGGAGGCGACCGGCGCCTGCCGGGCGAGCAGGTCGCAGACCCGCTCCTCGACGTGCCGGTACAGCTCGTCGATCTCGGCGTCCCGCGCGATCACGGCCTCCGACGCCTCGCGGTCGGCGGTGAGCAGGCCGCGGGTGGCCTGGCGCATCGCGGCGCGCACCCCCTCCGCCATGTCCACCAGCAGTTGGCTGACAATCTGCAGGTCGGCCCGGAATTCGTCGCGCATCGTCACTTCCTGGGGTCGGTGGCCGCGGTTCGGCCCGGGGATCCGGTGCCGTACGGCTTGAGCAGGTGCGCGACCTACCGTAGGCCGGGGGAGCGGACCCGAGGTGAACGAGGGTGAACGACGCGGGGCCTGGGAATGAACATTCCCGGAAGTGAGGATGATTCGTCCCGTTCTGGGCGATCCCCAGGTAAACAATGACCCTACGATCGCCGGGTGGAATGGGCGGTGGCGGTCGTGGTGGCCCTGGCTCTGGTGACCGGACTGGTCGCCGGGCTGCAGCTGTCCCGACCGGTCCGGAACCGGTGGCGCCGCTCGAGTGCAGGGAGGCCGGCGATTCCCGACGACCAGCAGGGCGGGCTCCCCGGGCTCGGCCGCAAGACGATCGACTCCCTGCGGGCCGGCGTGGTGGTCCTGGACCCGGACGACGTGCCGGTCCTGGTGAACCCCGCGGCACGGGCGATGGGCCTGCTCCGGACCGGCGCCACGCCCGGCTCCATCGCCGCCCACCCGCTGCTCCGTACCCTCGCCGGGCAGGTCCGCCGCACCGGCGTACGGCGGGAGATCGAGCTGGATCTGCCGCGCGGCCGCGACAACGCCGGTGACAACCCGCTCGGCGTGCACCTGCGGGCGATGGCGCTCGGCGGCGGCTACATCTCGATCGAGGCGGCCGACGTCACCGAGTCGCACCGGGTCGCCCGGGTCCGGCGGGACTTCGTGGCCAACGTCAGCCACGAGTTGAAGACGCCGATCGGCGCGCTGCAACTGCTCGCCGAGGCGCTGCTGGACGCCACCGAGCCCGCCGGCGACGGGGCGCCCGATCTCTCCGAGGACCTGATCGCCGCCCGGCGGTTCGCCGAGCGGATCCAGCACGAGTCGACCCGGCTCGGCCGGCTGGTGCAGGAGCTGCTGGAGCTGACCCGGCTCCAGGGCGCCGAGCCGCAGCCCCCGCCGGAGCCGGTGTCGGTGGACTGGGTGATCGCCGAGGTGGTCGACCGGACCCGCACCGCGGCCACCGCCCGCCGGGTGGATGTGGTGGTCGACGGCGCGCGCGGCCTGACCGTGTACGGCAGCGACACCCAGATCGCCACCGCGGTGGCCAATCTGGTCGAGAACGCCATCAACTACTCAGGCGAGGACACCGCCGTCCGGGTGACCGCCCGGGCCAGCGACGAGCACGTCGAGATCGCCGTCGCCGACCAGGGCATCGGCATCGCCCCGAACGAGGTCGACCGGATCTTCGAGCGCTTCTACCGGGCGGACCAGGCCCGGTCGCGCTCGACCGGTGGCACCGGCCTCGGCCTGGCCATCGTCAAACACATCGCCAGCAACCATGGCGGTCGGGTGGAGGTGTCGAGCACTCTTGGTGGGGGGTCGACGTTCACCCTCCGGCTGCCCGCCAGCCCCCCGAACGACCTGGAGGCGACACTCTCCTCCGCTGAGATCGAGGCCGGCCCGGCCGAGCTCCGGCAGGCCTGACCACAGGAAAGGAACACCCGTTGAGCCGCGTACTGGTGGTCGAGGACGAGGAATCGTTCTCCGACGCCCTGTCCTACATGCTCCGCAAGGAGGGCTTCGAGGTCTCCGTCGCCGCGACGGGTCCCTCCGCCCTCACCGAGTTCGACCGGACCGGCGCCGACATCGTGCTGCTCGACCTGATGTTGCCGGAGATGTCCGGCACCGAGGTCTGCCGGCAGCTCCGGCAGCGTTCGCACGTGCCGATCATCATGGTCACCGCGCGGGACAGCGAGATCGACAAGGTGGTGGGCCTGGAGATCGGGGCCGACGACTACGTGACCAAGCCGTACTCGCCGCGCGAGCTGGTGGCCCGCATCCGGGCGGTGCTGCGCCGGCAGAGCGCGGAGGTGGCCGAGTCGGGTGCCCCGACGCTCGCCGCGGGCCCGGTCCGGATGGACATCGAGCGGCACGTGGTGACCGTCGACGGGGCCGGCGTCCAGCTGCCGCTGAAGGAGTTCGAGCTGCTGGAGCTGCTGCTGCGCAACGCCGGCCGGGTGCTGACCCGGGGCCAGTTGATCGACCGGGTCTGGGGCGCCGACTACGTGGGCGACACCAAGACCCTGGACGTGCACGTCAAGCGGCTGCGCTCTAAGGTCGAGCCGGAGCCCTCCGCGCCGCGCTACATCGTCACCGTCCGCGGGCTGGGCTACAAGTTCGAGCCGTGACCGGCGTACCCGAGAACCGGCCCACGCTGTCCGCGCGGGCCGTTCCCGTGGGTGTCAGCGGACGACGTTGACGTTGAAGATGGCGGTGCCGAGCGTGCCGTAGAGGCGCAGCCAGATCGGCAGCAGCATCTCGGTGCCTCGGGCGGTGGTGATGTCGCCCAGGTCGATCACGTCGGTGTGGCCGAAGCTGGCGAGCAGCTCGGTGACGATCCGCTTCGCCTCCGCGTCGTCGCCGGAGACGAAGACGCTGTGGTCGCCGTCGGCGAGCTGCCGGGGGTGGGTCATCAGGTCGGCGGTGAGCGTGTTGAGCGCCTTCACGACCCGGGCACGCGGGAAGGCGCGCTGGATCCGCTCGCCCAGCGAGTCGTCGTTGACGACCGACAGGGTGGGCGGGAAGCCCTTGCCGAAGTCCAGCGGGTTGGCGATGTCGAGCAGGACCTTCCCGGCCAGGTTCGCCTCGCCGGCGGCGGTCAGGGCAGGCAGCGCGCCGTCGCCGCTGGTGGCGTTGACCACCAGCGCCGCGTCGGCGGTCGCGTCGGCGTAGCCGGCCAGGCCGACCGCCGGGTGGGCGGTCGCCCACTCCGTCCAGTCGCCGGCCCGGGTGGTCGCGACGTCGCGGGTGCCGACCGTCACCTGGTGGCCCAGCTCCGCGGCCCGGCCGGCGATCGCCCGGCCGACCATGCCTGTGCCCAGTACTGCGATGCGCATGTGTGTCCGTCCTCTGGTGATCGCGCGGCGCCGACGCCCGCACTCGTCGCAGCGACACTAGCAGACAGGTCTGTCTACTACGCCAGCACGGCACCCCCGTGACCGCTGCCACCCCGCGCGAGGTTGTACAGACGGACGGGTCTGTAGACTCCATCGGAGCACCCGCAGGAAAGGAACGCCGATGCCCGCGCCGCGCACCCCCGCCGGCTCCGCCCGGGAGCGCATCCTGGACACCGCGTTCCGGCTCTTCTACGCGCACGGCCCGCGCGGCGTCGGGGTGGACAGGGTCATCGCCGAGTCCGGTGTCGCCAAGGCCACGCTCTACAAGCACTTCCCCAGCAAGGACGACCTCGTCCTGGCGTACCTGGACAAGGTCGACCAGGCCTGGTTCGGGGCGCTGCGGGCCGCCGCCCGGGAGGCCGGTGACGGCCCGCGCGACCAGCTCGTCGGGATGTTCGACGCGCTGGCCGGCGCCTGCCGCCGGGACGGCTACCACGGCTGCGCGTTCATCAACACCGCCGCCGAGTCGCCCGCCGGCGGCCCGGTGCACGCGCGGACCGTCGAGCACAAGAACGTCGTCCGGGCCTGGGTGACCGACCTGGCCCGGCGGGCCGGCGCGGACCAGCCGGACATGCTCGCCCGGCAGCTCACCCTGCTGCTCGACGGCGGGCTGGCCGGCGGGGTGCTCGACGGCGACCCGGCGATCGCCGAGGCGGCCAAGCGCAGTGCCCGCGCCCTGGTCGACGCCGCCCTGGGTCAGGCCAGCCAGCAGTAGCGGCGTTCCGGCCGGCCGGCCGCGCCGTAGCGCAGGGTCACCTCCGCTCGACCGGTGCCGGAGAAGTGCTCCAGATAGCGGCGGGCGCTGACCCGGGAGATGCCCACCCGGTCGGCGCACTCACTGGCGGAGAGCGTGCCGTCGTGCTCGCGCAGCGCGCGCTCGACCAGCTCGGCGGTCTCCGGGCTGAGACCCCGGGGCAGCGCCGGGGTGGCGACCGAGCCGCTTCGGGAGAGCACCCGGTCGACGTCGGCCTGGTCGCTCACCACGGTGGCGCGCAGCGCGCTGCGCCGGGCCGCGTACTGCTCGAGCCGGGTCCGCAGCTCGTCGAAGCCGAACGGCTTGAGCAGGTAGTTCACCGCGCCGTAGCGGACCGCCCGGCGGACCGCCTCCGCCTCCCGGGCGGCGCTGATCACCAGGACGTCGCAGTCGTGCCGGGCGGCCCGCAGCCGGGTCACCACGTCCAGGCCGAACATGTCCGGCAGGTAGAGGTCGAGCAGCACCAGGTCGGGGCGGAGTTCGTCGACCGCGGCGATCGCCTGCTCGCCGGTGCTGGCGGTGCCCACCACCCGGAAACCCTCGATCCGCTCGACGAACCCGCAGTGGATCCGGGCCACCATGAAGTCGTCGTCGACGACGAGCACGTCGATCATCGCGCCTCCTCCAGCACGCGGGACACCGACATTCGGGCGGTGAACATCGCCCCCTCCTCGGTGTTCGTCACCGCGATCTCACCGCCGCGACGGTTGCAGACCAGCCGGGTGAGGGCCAACCCGATGCCGCGCTCGCCGCCCTGGGCGGCTTTGGTGGTGAAGCCGTGCGTGAAGACCTCCTGGGCCAGCTCCGGCGCCACCCCGGGACCGGAGTCCCGGACGACGATCTCCACGGACGAGGCGTCCTGCCGCAGCTCGACCTCCACCCAGGCGGGCCGCTCCGAAGGGCCGCCCGCCTCCCGGCCGCCGGCGACCGCCTCGACCGCGTTGTCGACCAGGTTGCCGAGCACCGTCGCGATGTCGGCGGATACCTCCGGCTCCAGCCGGTCGAGCCCGGTCCGCTCGGAGATCCGCAGCTCCACCCGCCGCTCCGCGGCCAGCGCCGACTTCGCCATCAGCAGCGCCGCCACCACTGTGTCGTGGATCCGGCTGGTGACCGTCAGGTCGAGCGAGGCCCGGTGCCGGCTGAGCGCGTCGACGTACCGCACGACCTCGTCGTGCTCACCGATCTGGATCAGCCCGGAGATGGTGTGCAGCTGGTTGGCGAACTCGTGGGTCTGCGCCCGGAGCAGCTCGGCGGTGCTCCGGAACGAGCCGATCTCCCGCTCCAGCCGGGCCAGCTCGGTCCGGTCTCGCAGGGTGGTCACCGAGCCGAGCCGGCGGCCGTCCTTGCGGACCGTCATCCGGTTCATCACCAGCACCCGGCCGCCCCGGACGACCACCTGGTCGCGCGCCTCGGGCCTGCTGCCGGCCAGCACGTCCCGCAGTCGGCCGGAGATCCGCAGCTCGGACAGGCTCCGGCCGAGGCAGTCCTCGGGCAGGTCGAGCAGGCGTCGGCCGATCGAGTTGACCAGGGTGATCCGCCGCTGCGGGTCCAGGGCGATCACCCCCTCGGCGATGCCGTGCAGCAGCGCCTCCCGGTGCTCGGCCAGCCCGGCGATCTCCCGGGGCTCCAGGCCCAGGGTCTGTCGCTTGATCCGCCGGGCCAGCAGCCAGGACCCCACCACCCCGAGCAGGCTCGCGATGCCGAGATAGGTGAGCAGGTACGACGAGGCCCCGACCAGCCGTTCTGACCAGGTCGGCGACGCCTCCCCGACCACCACCACGCCCAGGTAGCGTCCCAGGTTCTCCTCGCGGGCGCCGAGCACCGGCACCTGAGCCACCAGCTCCCGCGAGCCGTCGACCTCCAGCTCGCCGAACCAGCTCCGCCCTTGCTCCATTAGGGGATCGCCGAGCACAACCGGGCTGCCCACCAGGGTCGGGTCGCTCGAGCTCACCACACGGCCCCGGGCATCCGCCACGGTCACCGAGGTAACCCCGGACTTGGTCAGCATGTTCTGCACCAGCGGCGCGATCGTCTCGGCCGGCGCCGGCTGATTGAGCCGGTCGCGCAGAAGTCGGTCGGCGGCGAGCTGCTCGCCGAGGGCGGCAACCCGATCCCCCTCCACCCGGTTGAACGTGGCCTCGGACTGGGCCAGGGAGACGGCGGCGACGGCCACCAGCACCACGACGATGATCGCGAGCTGGAGGACCAGCAGCTGCCCGGCCAGGGTTCGGCGGCGGGACGTGATCGCGACCACAAAGACCTCAACTTCCGCTGGTGACACAACGCAGACAAGCGGCCCGCGCGGAGGTCACCATCTTGCCGCTGGACTCATTCGAAACGGAAGAGAAACAAGATGGCAACTAGGAGAAACGTGCTGGTCATGGGGGTCGCCGCCGCCTCGGCGCTGGCCCTGGCTGCCTGCGGCGCCACCGCCGACAAGAACGAGGGCGGCTCCAGCAACGACGGCAAGCCGGTCAGCGGTCTGCGGATCATGGTGCCGAACACGCCCGGTGGCGGATACGACACCACGGCCCGTACCGCCGCGAAGGTGATGGAGGACGCCAAGATCGCCACCGGCGTACAGGTGTTCAACCTGCCCGGCGCGGGCGGCACGGTCGGCCTCCAGCGGACCGTGAACGAGAAGGGCAACGGCAAGCTCGCCATGCAGATGGGGCTGGGCGTGGTCGGTGCCTCGTACACCTCGAAGTCGGCGGCGACGCTGACCCAGACCACCCCGCTGGCCAAGCTGATCGAGGAGGCCGGCGCCATCGTGGTGCCGAAGGACTCCCCGTACAAGACGATCAACGACCTGGTCGCGGCCTGGAAGGCCAACCCGAAGGGCATCGCGGTCGGCGGCGGCTCGTCCCCGGGCGGCCCCGACCACCTGCTGCCGATGCAGCTCGCGAAGACCGTCGGCATCGACCCCAAGCAGGTCAACTTCGTGTCGTACGACGGCGGCGGCGAGCTGCTGCCGGCGGTGCTCGGCGGCAAGGTGGCCTTCGGCGCCAGCGGCTTCGGCGAGTTCCTCGACCAGGTCGAGGCGGGTCAGATCCGGGTGCTGGCGGTGACCAGCGAGCAGCCGATCGAGGCGCTCAAGGAGGTGCCGACGCTCAAGTCCTCCGGCATCGACCTGGTCTTCACCAACTGGCGCGGCATCGTCGCCCCGCCCGGCATCAGCGACGCCGACAAGAAGGTCTGGATCGACGCGCTGACGAAGATGCACGAGTCCGACGAGTGGAAGGCCGAGCTGACCAAGCGCGGCTGGACCGACGCCTTCGTCACCGGCGACGAGTTCGGCACCTTCCTGACCGAGCAGGACAAGGCAGTGGCCGACGTGCTCAAGCAGCTCGGGTTGGCATGAGCGGCATGACCACCCGACCGGACCGGGGCGGCGAGCAGCCGTCCCGGCCTCCGGCCGTGGAGACATCCGTACCGCCGATCCCGGAACAGGCGGGCGCGGCGCGTACGGCGGATCTGCCGGAGGCGGCGCGGCCCGCGCCGGCCGACGTGCCGCCGACGGTCGGGAAGCCGGCGGTGGACGACGGCCCGGCGCGGAAGCCGGACCGGGCGCAGTACGGTGTCTGCGCGTTCCTGGCCCTCGTCGGCGGGCTGGTCATCGCCGACGCGACGCGCATCGGGCGCGCGATCAACACCGCCGACCCCATCGGCCCGAAGCCGGTGCCGATCCTGCTCGGCGTGCTGCTGCTGATCGTCGCCGCGGTCTACGCGGTGGACGTGGCCCGCGGCGGCGCCGGGGAGCCGGAGGCCGGCGAGGACGTCGACCTGACCAGCCCGATCGACTGGCGGACCGTGCTGCTGCTGATCGGCGCGTTCCTGGTCAACGCCGTGCTCATCGACCGGCTCGGCTGGGTGATCAGCGGCACGCTGCTCTTCTGGGGCTCGGCCTACGCGCTGGGCAACCGCCACTATGTCCGGAACCTGTTGATCGCCGTCGCGCTGTCGCTGATCACGTTCTACGCCTTCGCCATCGGGCTCGGGGTCGACCTGCCCGCCGGCGTGCTGCAAGGGATCCTGTAGATGGACAACCTCGCCAACCTGCTCGACGGGTTCGCCAACGTGCTGACCCCGATGAACCTGCTGATCTCGCTGCTCGGCGTGACCATCGGCACCGCCGTCGGCGTGCTGCCCGGCATCGGCCCGGCGATGACGGTGGCGCTGCTGCTGCCGGTCACCTACGGGATGGAACCGGCCCAGGCGTTCATCATGTTTGCCGGCATCTTCTACGGCGGCATGTACGGCGGTTCGACCACCTCGATCCTGCTCAACACCCCCGGCGAGTCGTCCTCGGTGGTGACCGCGATCGAGGGCAACAAGATGGCGAAGGCGGGCCGGGCCGCCCAGGCGCTGGCCACCGCCGCGATCGGCTCGTTCGTCGCCGGCACCATCGCCACCGTGCTGCTGGTGGTGGTCACCCCGCCGGTGGTGTCGTTCGCGATCAGCCTCGGCTCGCCGGACTTCTTCGCGCTGATGCTGCTGGCGTTCGTGTCCGTCACCGCGGTGCTCGGCGCGTCCCGGGTCCGCGGCTTCGCCTCACTGCTGCTCGGCCTGGTGATCGGCGTGATCGGCATCGACCAGTCCGGTCAGCAGCGGCTCACCCTGGGGATCCCGCAGCTCGCCGACGGCATCGACGTGGTCGTGGTGGCGGTCGGCATCTTCGCCGTGGGCGAGGCGCTCTGGATCGCCGCGCACCTGCGCCGCCGGGCCGCCGAGGTGATCCCGGTGGGCCAGCCGTGGATGGGGAAGCAGGACTGGAAGCGGTCCTGGAAGCCATGGCTGCGCGGCACCGCGTACGGGTTCCCGTTCGGGGCGGTGCCGGCCGGCGGGGCGGAGATCCCGACCTTCCTGTCGTACGTCACCGAGAAGAAACTATCCAAGCACCCGGAGGAGTTCGGCCGGGGGGCGATCGAGGGCGTCGCCGGGCCGGAGGCCGCCAACAACGCCTCGGCCGCCGGCACCCTGGTGCCGATGCTGGCGCTCGGCCTGCCGACCAACGCCACTGCGGCGGTGATGCTGGCGGCCTTCGAGGGGTACGGCATTCAGCCCGGCCCGCTGCTCTTCACGAAGGAGTCCAGCCTGGTCTGGACGCTGATCGCCAGCCTCTTCGTGGGCAACCTGCTGCTGCTGGTGCTCAACCTGCCGCTCGCCCCGGCCTGGGCGCGCCTGCTGCGGATCCCGCGCCCCTACCTCTACGCCGGGATCCTCTTCTTCGCCTCGATGGGCGCGTACGCGGTCAACGCCCAGCCGTTCGACCTGTTCCTGCTGCTCGCCCTCGGCCTGCTCGGCTTCGGCATGCGGCGCTTCGGCCTGCCGATCCTGCCGCTGATCGTCGGCATCATCCTCGGCCCGCGCGCCGAGCTGCACGGCCGACGGGCGCTGCAGCTCTCCGGCGGCGAGCTGCACGGCCTGATCGGCGGCTGGGTGTCCTGGGGGATCTACGCCGCGATCGCCGTCGTGCTGCTCTGGCCGCTGATCGGTCGGTTCGTGGTCCGTCCGCTGCGAGGAAGGTTGGTGACCGGATGACCGTGCTGGTGGGCTACGTGCCCTCGCCGCTCGGCGAGGCGGCCCTGCAGGCCGCCGTGGAGCAGGCCCGGTTCCGCGACGAGCCGGTGCTGGTGGTGAACACCTCGCGCGGCGACGCGTACGTCGACCCGCGGTTCGCGCAGGAGCCCGACCTGAACCGGGTGGTCCGGGAGCTGACCGCCGCCGGGGTGCCGCACACCCTCCGACAGCTCATCCGGGGCCGGGACGCGGCCGAGGAGATCGTCGAGATCGTCGAGGCGGAGGACGTGTCGCTGGTGGTGATCGGCATCCGGCACCGGACCCCGGTGGGCAAGCTGATCATGGGCTCGACGGCGCAGGAGATCCTGCTCCGGGTGCCGTGCCCCGTCCTCGCCGTGAAGGCCGACTGAGTGGTGCGCGGGGGCTCCCGCGACTCGGGGGTCCCCGTGCGCATCCAGAACGCCCTGCTGCTCGCGCACACCGTCGTGGTGCAGGCGGTCACCTTCATGCTCCGCCCCGCGTCGGCCTACCGGGCGCTGGACCTCGACGTGCCGTCGGCCTGGCTGGGCGTGCTCGGGGCCAGCTTCGCCGTCGTACCGCTGGTGCTGGCGGTGCCGTCCGGCCACGCGGTCGACCGGTTCGGCGAACGCCGGATCATGCTGACCGGGTCGGGTCTGCTCGTCGCCGCCGGCCTCTGCTTCGTGTTCCTCGCGGACTCGGTCGCCGGCCTGGTGCTGGCCAGCATGGTCCTCGGCACCGCCCACCTCTGCTCGGTCGTGGCACAGCAGGCGCTGGTCGCCAACCGCACCCCGGCGGCCCGCTACGACGCCGCGTTCGGCTACTACACCTTCGCCGCCTCGCTCGGTCAGGCGCTCGGCCCGGGCCTGATCGTGGTCTTCGGCGGGGACCGGCCGATCCCGGACACCCGGGCCATCTTCGTCGGCGCCACCGCGCTCACCGTGCCGCTGCTGGTCGCCGCCGTGTTCCTCCGCCCGTCGGGCCACCACCGGCAGGCGGCCGGGCCGGCCGCCGGCGGAATGCGTGGCCTGCTCCGCCAACCCGGGCTGGTGCGGGCCCTCACGGTCAGCTGCGTCGTCCTGGCCGCGGTCGACATCACCCTGGTCTACCTGCCCGCCCTCGGCGCCGAACGCGGCATCGCGTCCGGCTCGATCGGCGTGCTACTGGGGCTGCGCGCGGTGGCGTCGATGGCCTCGCGGCTGCTGCTCGGTCGGCTGGTCGCCACCGTGGGTCGGCGCGCGCTGCTGATCGGCACCGTCGCCCTCTCCGCCGCCGGTCTCGGACTGCTGCTGCCACCCCTGCCGTTCTGGGCGATGGCCGTCGTCGTCACGGTCGCCGGGCTGGGGCTGGGCGCCGGGCAGCCGCTGACCATGTCGTTCCTGGCCGAGGTCGCCCCGCCCGGCCTGCGCGGCCGGGCGATGTCGCTGCGGCTGACTGGCAACCGGCTCGGCCAGGTGCTCATCCCCAGCGCCGCCGGCGTGCTGGCCGCCGGCGCCGGGGCGGCGGGAGTGCTCGCCTGCACCGCCGCGGGCCTGGCCGGCGCGGCCGTCGCCGCGACCGGCCTGCACCGGTCACCTGTCCCCGCAACCGAGTGAGAGAGAAGGACAACCATGGAGACACCCGCGACCGCCGACCTCTACGACGGGTACGGCGAGGTCCTCGGCTCGTGCGACACCCAACTGCGCCAGTACGGCGGCGTCGCCGCCTTCGTCGGGCCCGCGGTCACCGTGCGCTGCTTCGAGGACAACGCCCTGGTGAAGTCGATCGTCGGCGAGCCGGGGGAGGGGCGGGTGCTGGTGGTGGACGGTGGCGGATCGCTGCACACCGCCCTGATGGGCGACCTCATCGCCGGCACGGCCGCGGAGAACGGCTGGGCGGGCGTGGTGATCAACGGCGCGGTTCGCGACGTAGCCGCCCTGCGCACCCTCCCGATCGGCATCAAGGCGCTCGGCACGAACCCCCGCAAGAGCGCCAAGACCGGCGCCGGTGAGCGGGACGTGCCGGTGTCGTTCGGCAACTGCGTCTTCGAGCCGGGCGCCGAGGTGCACAGCGACGACGACGGCGTCGTCGTGCTGCCGACCGGGGCGTAGCGCCCGCCGCGCCCGGTCAGCCCTCGCTGGCCGGGTGCGGGGCGATCTGACCCTGCCGCAGCCGGGCCGCGCACAGCTCGGCCAGCTTGGCGTACGCGGGGGCGCCGATCAGCGCGGTCAGCTCCGGGCCGTACGAGACGTACATCGGCTCGGCGCCTACGTGCGCGTCGGTGGAGGAGGTGCACCACCAGTCCAGGTCGTGACCGCCCGCGCCCCAGCCCCGCCGGTCGAACTCGGAGAGTGTGGAGATCAGCACCTTGGTGTTGTCCGTCCGCTTGTGCCACTCCTGGTCGCGGCGGACCGGCAGCTGCCAGCAGACGTCCGGCTTGTACTCCAGCGGGTGCACCCCGTCGCGCAGCGCCTGCGCGTGCAGCGCGCAGCCGCCCCCGCCCGGGAAGTCGGCGTCGTTCAAAAAGACGCAGGGCGCGTCCACATCCCGGGTGGCGGTGCGCCGGGCCGGCGTCTTGCCGTCGATGGTGTCGTCCTCGGTCCAGTTCTTGAAGCCCCGGCGGAAGTGCTGCCAGGTCGACGGGGTGAGCCGCTTGACCGCGGCGCGGACCCGCTTCTCGTCGTCGGAGTCGGTGAAGAACGCCCCGTGCGAGCAGCAGCCGTCGGCGGCCCGGCCGGCGATGATGCCGTGGCAGCCCTTGCCGAAGATGCACGTCCAGCGGGACAGCAGCCAGGTCAGATCGGCCCGGACCACGTGCTTCTCGTCCGCCGGGTCGACGAACTCGATCCACTCCCGGGGGAAGTCGAGCCCCACCTCCCGGCTGCGCGGGTCGTCGGGGTCGTCCACGAGTACCTGCAGCTCGATCTGGCCTGTCACCCGGACCAGCGTACGCGCGGTGCCTCCGGGCGGCTGGCGAGCCGGGAAAACGTGTTGGGCCTAGGGTCTTCAGCATGCGACTGGGTGTCCTCGACGTCGGTTCGAACACGGTGCACCTGCTGGTGGTCGACGCCCACCACGGGGCGCACCCCTGGCCGGCGCACTCCGAGAAGGTGGTGCTCCGGCTGGCCGAGCAGATCGGCCCGGACGGCGCGCTCACCGACGCGGGCGCGGACGGGCTGGTCAAGGCGGTCGGCATGGCCCGGGCGGCGGCGGCCGGGCTGGCGGCCGACGACCTGATCGCCTTCGCCACCTCCGCCGTCCGGGACGCCACCAACGCCGCCGAGGTGCTGGCCCGGGTCCGTGACGAGACCGGCGTACGGCTGGAGGTGCTCTCCGGCGCGGACGAGGCGCGGATGACCTTCCTCGCGGTCCGGCGATGGTTCGGCTGGTCGGCCGGCCGGCTGCTGGTCCTGGACATCGGCGGCGGCTCGCTGGAGCTGGCGGCCGGGATCGACGAGGGACCGGACGTGGCGATCTCGCTGCCGCTCGGCGCCGGTCGGTTGAGTCGGGAGCGGCTGCGGGTCGACCCGTCGGGCACCCTGCCGCCGCCGGCCGAGGCCGTGGAGGAGCTGCGCGAGTACGTCGACGAGCTGCTCGACCCGGTGGTGGACAAGCTGGCGGAGGTGGGCTGGGAACGCCCGGTCGCCACCTCGAAGACGTTCCGGACGCTGGCCCGGCTGGCCGGCGCCGCGCCCTCCGGCGCCGGGCTCTGGGCCCGGCGCAGGCTGACCCGCACCGGACTGCGGCAGGTGCTGGGCTTCGTCCGGCACATCCCGCCGGCGCAGCTGCCCGAGCTGGAGGGCGTGAGCGCCGGCCGGGCCCACCAGCTGCTGGCCGGTGCGGTGGTGGCCGAGGCGGTGATGCGCCGGCTGGACCTGGATTCCCTGGACATCTGCCCCTGGGCGCTGCGCGAGGGCGTCATCCTCCGCCGGCTGGATCAGCTCGCGCCGATGTGATCCCGTCGTTCGGTCTGCGCGCTTTGCGGGTGCTCGTCCCGATGCCGTGCGACGGACCGGGCTACCCTGAGGGGCGTGACTTCCCGCGTCCCGGTGCTCCTCTCCAGTTCCTCGGTCTTCCCTGAGCGGACCGCGGCGGCGTTCCAGCTCGCCGCGGCGCTCGGCTACGACGGCGTCGAGGTGATGGTCTGGACCGACGTCGTCAGCCAGGACCCGGGCGCGCTGCGCGGGCTCGCCGACCACTACGGCGTGCCGGTGCTCTCGGTGCACGCACCCTGCCTGCTGGTCACCCAGCGGGTCTGGAGCCCGGACCCGTGGGAGCGGCTGCGCAAGGCCGCCGAACTGGCCGAGACCCTGGAGGCGCCGACCGTCGTGGTGCACCCGCCGTTCACCTGGCAGCGGGACTACGCCCGGAACTTCGCCGACGGGCTCGACAAGATCGCCGGGCAGTTCGGCGGGCTGCGCTTCGCGGTGGAGAACATGTACCCGGTCCGGATGGCCGGCCGGCAGTTCGTCCCGTACGTCCCAGGCTGGGACCCGACCGACACCGGCTACGCCTCGTACACCCTGGACCTGTCGCACTGCGCCGCCTCGCACACCGACTCGCTGGAGATGGCGGACCGGATGGGCGCCGGCCTGGCCCACGTCCACCTCGGCGACGGCA
Organism: Micromonospora inositola; assembly: GCF_900090285.1. Taxonomy (NCBI): domain Bacteria; kingdom Bacillati; phylum Actinomycetota; class Actinomycetes; order Micromonosporales; family Micromonosporaceae; genus Micromonospora; species Micromonospora inositola. The sequence continues at coordinate 2,460,932 of NZ_LT607754.1, forward strand.
CCGGCGAGGGGCGCGACGAGCACCTGGTGCCCGGGCGGGGCAGCCAGCCCTGCGCCGAGCTGCTCCGCTCGCTCGCCGGGCGCGGCTTCACCGGCTCGGTCGCCGTCGAGGTGACCACCCGGGGCGCGAAGAGCCGCGCCGTGCGGGAGGCCGACCTGCGCGAAGCCCTGGAGTTCGCCCGCGCCAACCTCACCGCCCCCTCCCCGGTCGACGCCTGAGCGGGGAGGGCGCCCCCGGTCAGCTGACCGGGGTGAGCGTCTCGGCCTGGGCCGGCACGGTGAGCTGGTCGCCGACGGCGGCGCGCTTGCGGGCCCGGTGCGCCGCCACGTGCGAGCGGGTGGCGCAGCGCTCCGAGCAGAACCGCCGGCAGCAGTTCGACGAGGTGTCCAGGTAGACGTTGCCGCAGCGTTCGTCGGCGCAGACGCCGAACCGGGCGCTGCCGTACTCGCAGAGCCACACCGACAGGCCCCAGACCGCGCCGGCCAGGTACTCCTGGCTGACCGAGGCACCCCGGCTGGTGACGTGCATGTGCCAGTCGCTGGAGTCGTGGCCGGAGATCCGCGGCTGCACCGGGAATGCCTCCAGCAGCGCGTTCAGCTCGGCCACCGCCTGGCCGTCCCGGCCCGAGGTGCCGTACTCGAAGACGTCGCGCAGGCGCTTCTGCGCCCGCCGGAAGGTCGCCAGGTCCCGCTCCGCGACCTCGTCGCGCATCCACGCGTTGTCGTCCGGGAAGAGGGCCCGCAGGTCGTCGAGGTCGTCCAGGCGGGCGTTGACGAGGTCAACGCCGGTCCGGGCGTACGCGTCGAAGTTCACGACACCAACGGTAGACGACTCACGGGCCACGCGGCGTGTCGATGTATCCAGCACCATCCGGCTCCCGGCGAACGCCGGCAGTGCGCGGAACTGCTGGTAACAGGACCCCTCCTCGCCGTAGCTCCCCGGGTTGGTGATCTCGGCGCCGCGGGGCCGCCACGTGGTCCGTCCCGGCGGGCCGCTCGGAACGGTGCGTGACGTCCGTCCCCGCCCCCCGGCGCGGGTCGGTCGACGGGCGTTACGCTCGGCTCATGCTCCGTTCCGTCATCCTCGCCGCCTCCCGGTCATCCCAGGTCGAGCGGCTCGTCGCGACGGCCCCGTTCACCCGGGACGTCGTCCGCCGGTTCGTCGCCGGCGCCGGCACCGACGACGCGTTGCGCGCGACCCGCGAACTCGTCGTCGACGGCCTCGCGGTCACCCTCGACAACCTCGGCGAGGACACCGTCACCCCCGAGCAGGCGAACGCCACCCGGGACGAATACCTCAAGCTGCTGCGGCTGCTCTCCGCCGCCGGCCTCACCCCCGCCGCCGAGGTGAGCGTGAAGCTCTCGGCGCTCGGCCAGATGTTCGACGAGCAACTCGCCTACGACAACGCCCGGGCGATCTGCGCGGCGGCCGACGCCGCGGGCACCACGGTCACGCTGGACATGGAGGACCACACCACCACCGACTCGACGCTGGACGTCCTGGCCAAGCTGCGCAAGGACCACCCGTCGACCGGTGCGGTGCTCCAGGCGTACCTGCGGCGGACCGAGTCGGACTGCCGGGAGCTGGCCGGCGCGGGGTCGCGGGTGCGGCTCTGCAAGGGCGCGTACAAGGAGCCGGAGTCGGTGGCCTACCAGTCCGCCCGCGAGGTGGACAAGTCGTACGTCCGCTGCCTGAACGTGCTGATGTCCGGCGACGGCTACCCGATGCTGGCCACCCACGACCCGCGCCTGATCGCCATCGGCGAGGACCGGGCCCGCTGGTTCGACCGCGGCCCGGACCGCTTCGAGTTCCAGATGCTGTACGGCATCCGCCCCGAGGAGCAGGCCCGCCTGGTCGGCGAGGGCTACACGGTCCGCACCTACCTGCCCTACGGCGAGGACTGGTACGGCTACCTGATGCGCCGCCTCGCCGAGCGCCCCGCCAACCTGATGTTCTTCGGCCGGGCGCTGATTTCCAAGAAGTGACTCACGCGTTCGACCAGGCCCGGGTGCTCAGCACCAGGCGGTAGCCGTCCGGGTCGGCGAACGTCACCCCCCAGCGGTCCCAGTACGGGCCGGCGGAGACCCGCGTCCCGCCGGCCCGTTCCAGTCGGTCAACCAGCTCGTCGTCGACCGGTCCGTCCAGGTAGAGGACGAACAGGTCCTCCTCGGTCGGGCTCGGCTCGACGGCGAGCTGGTCGCCGCCGACCAGTTCCAGGTGCCAGCTCGCGTCCGGCCAGCCCACCATCACCAGGTCGTGCTCGCCCGGCCCGCCGGCCACGCCCTTCTGGAGCACGCGCAGACCCAGCCCGTCCACCCAGAAGCGTTCGGCGGCGGCCAGGTCGCGGCTGGGACGGGCGATGCGGACGTGCGGGGTTCCCGAGGTCGTCATGCCTCCGATCATGGAACCTTCAGCAGGGTTCAGGTCAAGATCGCCAGTTCCGGAGAAGCCGGTCCGGGAATCACTTGACGGTCCAAGCTAATGGCATTAGCCTTACGGCTATGACGATTAGCCAGGTGGCGCGGGACGGCGGAACCATCGCGTACGAGGTGCACGGGGAGGGGCCGCTGGTCGTCCTCTCGCACGGCATGGGGGAGAACCGGCGGTCCTTCCGCCACCTGATCCCCCTCCTGGCCCGGGCCGGTTACCGGGTGGCCTCGATGGACGTCCGGGGACACGGCGACTCCAGCCCGCGCTGGCCGACGTACGCCCCCGCCGAGGTCGGCGCGGACCTGCTCGCCGTGGTCCGGGCCCTCGGCGGCGGCCCGGCCACCCTGGTCGGCAGCTCGTCCAGCGCGGCCGCCGTGGTCTTCGCCGCCGCCGAGGCGCCCGAACTGGTCAACGGCGTCGTGCAGCTCAGCCCGTTCGTCGCCGAGCCGAGGCCCAACCCGGTCATGCGGGTCGCCCAGGCGGCGGTGCTGCGCAGCCCACGGCTGTTCGGCATGTTCCACAAGACGCTCTTCCCCGCCGCCCGGCCGGCCGACGACGCCGCGTACCGGAAGGAGATGGTCGCGATGCTGCGCGGCCGGATGGCCGCCGTGCGCGGGGTGGTCGCGCCGGTCGCGCCGCACTGGACGGCCCGGGCCGCCGACGTGCGGCAGCCGGTCCTGGTGCTGATGGGTACGAAGGACCCGGACTTCGCCGACCCGGGCGCGGAGGCGCGGGCCGCCCGGCGGCTCTTCGCCACCGCTGAGGCCCGCATGATCGACGACTCCGGACACTACCCGCACGCCGACCAGCCCGAGGCCACCGCCGCCCAGCTCGTCGAGTTCCTGGGGGTGACCACCGGTGCCTAGGGCCGGCCTCACCCCGCAGACGGTCGTCCGCGAGGCCGCCCGACTCGCCGACGAGGTCGGCTACGACCGGCTCACCCTGGCCGCGCTCGCCGGCCGGCTCGGCGTCGCGCTGCCCAGCCTCTACAAGCACGTCAAGGGCGCCGACGCGCTCAACCAGAAGCTGGCCGCGCTCGCCACCGGGGAGATCGCCGCCGAGCTGACCAGCGCCGCCGCGGGTCGGGCCGGTGGCGACGCGCTGCGCGCCGTCGCCAACGCCTATCGGGAGTACGCCCGCCGGCACCCCGGCCGTTACCCGGCCACCCAGCGGGTGCCCGACCCCGCCGACCCCGACCACGTCGCGGACGCCGAGCGGGCCGTCGGCGCGATCTACGCGATCCTGCGCGGATACGGCCTGAGCGGCGACGCTGCAGTGGACGCGACCAGGATGTTCCGCGCCGCCGTGCACGGCTTCATCACCCTGGAGGCGGCCGGCGGGTTCGGGCTGCCCCGGGACATCGACCGCTCCTTCGACCAGATGGTGGCCGGGCTGGACACCGCGTGCCGGGACTGGAGGTCCTGATGAAGCCCCTGCTATCGGCGCTCGCCTTCCTGCTGGAGCTGGCGATGCTCGCCGCCGCCGGCTGGTGGGGCTTCACCCTCGACACCGGGTGGCCCGTCCGCCTGCTCGCCGGGCTCGGGGCGCCGCTGCTGATCGCGGTTGTCTGGGGCACCTTCTGCTCGCCGAAGGCGGCCGTGCCGCTGCCCGCGCCCGCCAAGCTGGCCGTCCAGGCCGCCTGCTTCGTGACCGGCGGCGCGCTGCTCGCGCTGGCCGGTCGCCCGGTGCCGGCGGTCCTGCTGGTCGCGCTCTGGGCGGTGGACAAGGCGCTGCTCAGCCTGGCCGGCGACCCGGTCTGACCGGCCCCCGCCCGGCGCGCGGAGCGACCCGGCCTGACCGGCCACCGCCCGGCGAGCGGAGCGCCACGGCGGACCCCGTCGACCCGCGCGCGGCTCTGGCCGGCTCGCCCGATTGGTCGTACCCTTCGCCGGTGACCGACGGCGACCAGCAGCCCGGCGAGGCAGCCGCGGACCGCGAGCTGCCCGCGGACAGCGCGCGGGCCGGGGACGGCGAGCACCCTACGGACGGCGGGGTGGCCGAGGCGCAGTGGCTGGCATCAGCACAGTCGCCGGCGGTGCGGACGCGGGCGCGCCGACGCTGGCCGTTGTGGGCGGCGCTCACGGTCGTGGTCGTACTGCTGACCTGCGCCCTGCCCTCGGTGCTGCTGGTCGGGCTGGTGGGTGGTGCGGCCGGGCGGACGGCGACGGCCGACGACCCCGCCACCGCCACCGCCCGTCGTCGCGGCGTACGGATGTCCGCGCAACTCGACCGTCAGGCCGCCGCGCTACTCAGCGGCGATCGGAACGGCTTCCTCGCCATCGCCGAGCCGGAGGCCCGCGCCGACCTCACCCGCCGCTACGCCGCGCTGCGGGCGCTCCGGGTGACCGTGTGGCGGCCGGCGGCGGACGGCGTGCCCGGCGCGGTCGCCGGCCGGCCGGGGGAGTGGCAGCTAGCGGTCCGGGTGGGGTACTGCTTCGTCGTCCCGGACTGCACGCCCGCCTCCGTGGTGATCGGCACCCGCTGGCGGGACGCCGGCGAGCAGCCCCGGCTGCTCGCGGTCGAGGAGTCCCGCACCGCCCCGGCCGGTGCCCGGCCCTGGGAGGTGAGCGACCTGGCGGTGGCGGTGGGGACGCGTACCCTCGTCGCCACCACGCCCGCGCTGCGGGCTAGGCTGCCCGGCCTGCTCGCCCAGGCCGAGGCGGCGGCGAAGATCGCCGACCTGTACGCGGTGGGCGGCCCACCCCCCGACCGCTACCTGGTCTTCTACGCCGGTCGGGCGGAGTGGCGACGCTGGTACGGCGGCGGCCGTCCCCGGTGGACGGCGGGCTACGCGGTCGGCGTGGGCGGTGGCCACCACGACGTGGTGCTCAACGCGGAGAGCCTGTCGCCCACCGGGGTCGACGACCTGCTCCGCCACGAGCTGACCCACGCCGCGTCGCTGCCCGACCGGGGCTACTCGGACAGGGCCACCTGGTGGCTGGTGGAGGGCCTGGCCGAGTACGCCGGCGCGGACGGCCAGCCGGTCGGCCGCTACGACGGGCTGGCCGAGGTGCGCAAGCTCGTCCGGGGCGGCTGGAACGGCCGGCTGGACGGGCTGGCCCCGGCCGACGACGCGGCCGACGACCGGGTCGGGGGCAGCTACGGCGTCGGCTACCTGGCCGTTCGGCACCTGGTCGACCGGTACGGCGAGCAGCGGGTGCTCGACTTCTTCAAGGCCGTGGTGCACGACCGCCGGTCGGTCGACGAGGCGGCCGAGCAGGTGTTCGGCGAGCAGTGGTCCACCCTGCACGACGACTGCGTCGGGTACGTCCGGGCCGTCGCCGGCTGACCGGCAGCGCGCAGGTCGACGATCGTCGACGGGTCGTAGCATGGGCCGGGTGGCCCCCACCCACCCGCCGCGGCCCCCGATCGCCACGCGGCCCCGCCTGCTCACCGCCCTCCTCGCCGTCGTCGCCCTGACCGGCACCACCGCCGCCTCGTGCGGCGACGAGAAGCCCCCGGTCGCGCTGGCCCAGGTCGGTCGGTCCGCCGTCGCCGAGGTGATCGACGCGCCGGCCACGGTGACCGCCCGGGCCGCCGCGACCCTCACCGCCCCCGCCGACGGCACCCTCGCCAGCCTGCGCGTCCAGCCCGGACAGCGGGTGCGTCGTGGGCAGGTGCTCGCCGTCATCAGCTCACCGTCCGCCCAGGACCGGCTCCGGCAGGCCCGCGAGGCGCTGCGCGCCGCGAAGCGGGCCGGCCGGGGCGTCGGCGTCGGCGACCTGGGCGGCAGCCGGCGCGGCACCGACCGGGCCGCCGCCAAGGCGTTCGACGCCGCGCGGGTCGCCGCCGGGAAGATCGGTGACCCGCAGCTGCGGTCCGCGCTGCTGCTTCAGGTGGAGTCCGCCCAGCGGCAGTACGAGTCGTCCGCCCGCGCCGCCGACCGGGCGGTCAACGCGGTGCAGCGCGGCGTGGCCGGGCTGAACTCCGCGGTCGGTGCGCTGTCCAGCGCCCAACGCCTCCAGGCCCAGCAGGCGTACGACCTGGCGAAGGCGACCGTCGACGCGCTCACCCTCCGCGCGCCGGTCGACGGGGTGGTGCAGCCGGGCGGCACGCGGCCCGCGAGCGGGTCGGCCGACCTGGCCGGACTCCTCGGGGCGGGTGGCGCGACGGGGCTCGACCCGTCGGCGTTCGCGCCCGCCCAGGGCGGCCCGCCGCCCGGGGTGGACGACGCCGTGCCGACCGGTGGCCGGGTCACCGCCGGAACCCCGGTGCTCACCGTGGTCGACACCGGCGCGCTGGGCCTGCTCGCCGAGGTCGACGAGACCGATGTGCTGCTGGTCCGCTCCGGCGTGCCCGCCTCCGTCGAGCTGGACGCGGTCACCGGCGCGACGTACGACGCCCGGGTCCGTTCGGTCGACGTGCTGCCCACCACCTCCGCCCGGGGCGGCGTCACCTACCGGGTGCGGCTCGCCCTGGGCGCTGGCCGCCTCGGTGAGGGCGAGGCCGCGCCGACGCCCCGCCCCGGCATGAGCGCCGTGGCCCACCTCCGGGTACGCGAGGCGGCCGACGCCGTCGCCGTACCCGCCTCGGCGATCTTCTCCGCGGACGGACGGGACGCGGTCTGGGTGCTGCGGGACGGGAAGGCGGACCGGGTGCCGGTCACCGTGGGCGTGCAGGGGCAGGACCTGGTGCAGATCGTCAGCGGGGTGCGGGCCGGTGACCGGGTGGTGGTCCGCGGTGCGGACCAGGTCCGCGACGGCCAGGAACTCCGGTGAGCGCGAGGAGCGAGCCAGTCCTGCGAGCCCGCGGTCGCGAACGAAGGCCGGCTCGGTGAGCGCAAGGAGCGAGCCGGTCCTGCGAGCCCCGCGGTCGCGAACGAAGGCCGGCTCGGTGAGCGCGAGGAGCGAGCCGGTCCTGCGAGCCCGCGGTCGCGAACGAAGGCCGGCTCGGTGACGCCCCCGGCCGGGGTGCCCGCCATCGAGGCGGTCGACGTGTCCCGGACCTACCAGCTGGACGGGGTCTCGGTGCCGGCGCTGCGCGGCGTGTCGCTGACCATCGCGCCCGGCGACTACGTCGCGGTGATCGGGCCGTCCGGCTCCGGCAAGTCCACCCTGATGCACCTGCTCGGCGGCCTGGACCGGCCCACCGGCGGTCGGCTGGTGATCGGCGGCCGGGACGTGGCGACGCTCTCCGCCCCGGAGTTGGCGACGCTGCGCAACGAGACCATCGGCTTCGTCTTCCAGGCGTTCCACCTGCTGCCGCGGACGTCCGCGGTGGACAACGTGGCGCTGCCGCTGGTGTACCGGGGGATCGGCGCGCGGCAGCGGCGGGAGCGGGCGGCGGCGATGCTCGGCCGGGTGGGGTTGGGGCACCGGCTGCACCACCGGCCCAACCAGCTCTCCGGCGGCGAGCAGCAGCGGGTGGCGATCGCCCGGGCGCTGGTCACCGACCCGGCGGTGCTGCTCGCCGACGAGCCGACCGGCAACCTGGACACCGCGACCGGTGAGGCGGTGCTGGAGCTGCTGGAACAGTTGAACGCCGAGTCCGGGGCGGCCCTGGTGATGGTCACCCACGACCAGGAGGTGGCCGCCCGGGCCCGCCGGAGGATCGCCGTGCGGGACGGGGTGGTCCGCTCCGACACGGTCACGGCGGGCGGCGACCGGCTCCATGATCGACCGCTGTCCGACCACGAGCGTCGACCTGAGACACTGGACGCCGCTCCCAGCGCGGAGTCCCGGTCCGTGTCCGGAAGCGGCCCGGGGCACCCGTCCGGTGGCTCCGGTGGCGCCGCCGGAGCCACCGGGCGCCTTCCGCGCCTCACCGGGGGCGCGTCGTGAGGGTGGCCGAGGCCTGGCGGGTGGCGCTGGACGCGCTGCGGGCCAACCGGATGCGCAGCGCCCTGACCATGCTCGGCGTGATCATCGGGGTGGCCTCGGTGGTGCTGCTGGTCGCCATCGGCACCGGCACCAAGCAGAAGGTCGAACAGCAGGTCGAGGGGCTCGGCTCCAACCTGCTGCTGGTGGTGCCCGGCAGGATCGACGTGGGCACCGCCCCGGTGGTCTCGCCGCTGACGCTGAAGGACGTCGACGCGGTCTCCCGGGTGGTCGGCGACCCCGGCCGGGTGGCCGTCACCATCGCCTCCGGGGCCACCGCGCGGGCCGGCAACCGGTCGGACTTCACCACCGTGCAGGGGGTGCTGGAGAACACCCCGACGGTCTTCACCCGGTCACTGGCCCGGGGCCGCTACCTCACCGGGGCGGACGTGGACACCAGCCGTCGGGTGGCGGTGCTCGGCTCGTCCGTCGCGAAGGCGCTCTTCCCCGACCGGGATCCGCTCGGCCAGCAGGTCGCGCTGGCCGGCGTGCGGTTCCGGGTCATCGGCGTCTTCGCGCCGCTCGGGCAGAGTCTCGGGGTGGACCGGGACGACGAGGTGCACGTGCCGGTGACCGCGGCGCAGCGGCTCTGGGGCACCCAGCGCATCGACGGCATCGCGGTGAAGGCGCCGGACCGGGAGCGGATCGGCGAGCTGGGCGACCGGATCGTCGCCGAGCTGACCCGGCGACACCCGGACACCGAGTTCAGCGCCGTCACCCAGCAGCAGATCCTCGGCGTGCTGGGCGACATCCTCGGCGTGCTCACCGGCGTGCTGGCCGCCATCGCCGGCATCTCGCTGCTCGTCGGCGGGGTCGGGGTCTCCAACATCATGCTGGTGTCGGTCCGCGAACGGACCCGGGAGATCGGCCTGCGCAAGGCCGTCGGCGCCCGGCCCCGGGACATCGGCGTGCAGTTCCTGCTGGAGGCGGTGCTGCTCACCGCCATCGGCGGGCTGACCGGGATGGCGCTCGGCGTGGGCGGCGCGCTGCTGGTCGACGCTGTCTCGCCGATCCCGGCCGCGATCACCTGGTGGTCGCTGGCGCTCGCCTTCGGGGTCTCCGCCGCCGTCGGCATCGTCTTCGGGGTGGTCCCGGCCCAGCGGGCCGGCCGCCTCGACCCGGTGGTGGCGCTGCACGCCGAGTGAGGTCGGGTGGGCGGTCCCGGCAACGGGACGAGGCGCCCATCGGGGAGGAAAACACCAGGTCAACGCCGGGGAAACCTCGTCCCACCCATGATCAGTTGCAGGAAGGGATCGCGCCGGTCACAGCCGTCCCGCTACCGTACTGGTAACACGCGCGTTGCCCGTCCTGGCGGGAGCTCCCGTCCGGTGGCACGCGCCGGGCACGGGAATGGGTCGGTGAGCCATGGCCGCGTCGCAGTCCGACGGTCGACTGTCGGATGTCAGGTTCCTGACCGTCGCCGAGGTGGCGACGGTCATGCGGGTCTCCAAGATGACGGTCTACCGTCTCGTGCACAGCGGTGACCTGACCGCGGTACGGGTGGGCCGGTCGTTCCGGGTGCCCGAACACGCCGTGCACGAGTATCTCCGGGGCGCGTTTCAGGAAACCGCCTGACGCACCGCCGAGTGCGACGTAACGGGCATCGACGGGGGCGCGTTGGTCCTGCTGACGCACTCCGGCTACCCTGGACCCCGACCGTGACCGCACCCTGGTGCGCCCTGCCCACCACGCTGGTCCGGTCCGTTGTCCGCAAGCGGTCACCGACGCCACCCGCGGTGGTGTCTCCCGGTCCGCCCCGCACGTTGCATCGAAAGGCTGTCGTCGTATGGGCTCGGTGGTCAAGAAGCGCCGCAAGCGCATGGCTAAGAAGAAGCACCGCAAGCTGCTGCGCAAGACCCGCGTCCAGCGTCGCCGTCTCGGCAAGTGACCGGGGCCGGGCCACGGCCCGGCATCCGGCACCACTTGCCAACTGTCGACTCTCGGAGGCTCAGGTGATCAGGCCGCGAACGTCCCGGCTCGATCCCGCCTGCCAGGCAAGGCGCACGACATGACCCCCGGTGGCACCCCAGGTGCTCCGGGGGTCGTCGTCGTGACCGGGGTCGGCCGCTACCTCGGCGCCCACGTCGCCGCCCGGCTCGCCGCCGACCCCCGGATCGAACGGGTCATCGGCGTCGACCCGGCCACGCCCGGCCCCGAGTTCACCGACCTGCTCGACCGGGTCGAACGGATCCGCCTCGACCTCGACTCGCTCGGCGGCCTCCTCGCCGACCTCGAGGTCGACGCCGTGGTGCACCTCGCCCTGGTCAGCGCCCCCGACCAGCAGCACGGCGGCCGGGCGGCGATGAAGGAACAGAACGTCATCGGCACCATGCAGCTGCTCGCCGCCTGCCAGCGGGCGCCCCGGCTGCGCAAGCTCGTGGTCCGCTCGTCCACCGCCGCGTACGGGGCGTCGTTCCGCGACCCGGCGGTCTTCACCGAGGAGACCGAGCCGCGCGAGGTGCCGCGCGGCGGTTTCGGCCGCGACATCCTCGACATCGAGGGGTACGTCCGCGGTTTCCGCCGCCGCCGCCCCGACGTCACCGCCACGGTGCTGCGCTTCGCGCCGTTCATCGGCTCCACCGCGGACACCACGCTGACCCGCTATTTCTCCCAGCCGGTGGTGCCCACCGTCTTCGGCCGCGACCCGCGGCTGCAGTTCGTCCACTTCGACGACGCGCTCGAGGTGCTGCACCGGTCGATCGTCGAGGAGCACCCGGGGACGTACAACGTCGCCGGCCCGGGCGTGCTCTCCCTCTCCCAGGCGATCCGCCGGGCCGGCCGGGTGGCCATGCCGGTGCTGGAGCCCGGCCTCTCCGGCGCGGCGGCGATCGCCCGCAACCTGGGCTTCGGACGCTACGGATTGGACCAGGTCGACCTTTTCGTGCACGGTCGGGTGGTGGACACCACCAGACTGGAACGGGAGTACGGCTTCACGCCGCGCTCGACCGCCGCCGCGTTCGAGGACTTCATCCGCGCCCACCACGGTGGCGTGGTGGTGAGCCGGGATCAGCTCGCCGCAGCCGAGCAGCTGGTGCTGGAGGGCATCCGGCAGGTCCGCTCGGCCGTGCGGGAGCGGTCGTGACCGGCAAGGACGAGCGGCGCGAGGGCCGGTACGGCGTACCGCTGAAGGTGGCCGGGCCGGACGCGGAGCCGGCGCGGCGCAACGGACACCACCGGACGACGGCGGCCGCCGTCGACCCCCCGGCGACGACGGACGAGCCGGACACCGCGGCGACGGACGAGCCGGACACCGCGGCGACGGACGAGCCGGACACGGCCCCGACGGACGAGCCGGACACGGCCGCGACGGACGAGCCGTCCGTCGTGGCGGACCAACCGACCGGCGGCCCGGACCCGGCGCCGGCCGAGCCGGTCGGGACGACGCCGGACGACAACGGGGCGGTGGTGCCGGCCGGGCCGGCGGTGCCGGACCGGCGGGACCACTGGGACCGCCGGGTCGCGGGCGGGCTGGCCTTCCTGCGGCGACGGCTCTCCGGCGACTACGAGGTCGACGAGTTCGGTTTCGACCCCGACCTCACCGACGCCGTGTTCCACCCGCTGGTCCGGCTGCTCTACCGGGACTGGTTCCGCACCGAGGTCGGCGGCCTGGAGAACGTGCCGGCCGACGGGCCCGCCCTGGTGGTCGGCAACCACTCCGGCACGGTGGCGCTGGACGCGCTGATCCTCTCCGCCGCCCTGCACGACCAGCACCCGGCGCGCCGCTACCTGCGGCTGCTCGGCGCCGACCTGGTCTTCCGGATGCCGGTGGTCTCCGAGATCGCGCGCAAGACCGGGGGCACGGTCGCCTGCAGCCCGGACGCCGAGCGGCTGCTCGGCAACGGCGAGCTGGTCGGCGTCTTCCCGGAGGGCTTCAAGGGCGTCGGCAAGCTCTACTCCGACCGCTACAAGCTCCAGCGGTTCGGCCGGGGCGGCTTCGTCTCGGCGGCGCTGCGTACCGGCACCCCGATCGTGCCGGTGGCGATCGTCGGTGGCGAGGAGATCTATCCGATGCTCGCCGACATCAAGCCCCTCGCCCGGCTGCTCAAACTGCCCTACTTTCCGGTCACGCCGACGTTCCCGTGGCTCGGGCCGCTGGGCATGGTGCCGCTGCCGAGCAAGTGGCTGATCGAGTTCTGCCCGCCGATTCCCACCGCGCACCTGACCGACTCGGCCGACGACCCGCTGGTCGTCTTCAACCTCGCCGACCAGGTGCGGGAGACCATCCAGCAGACCCTGCACCGGCTCCTCGAACGACGCCCCGACCCGTTCGGTCCCTGAGGGGACGCGCCGCCGTCAGGGGGTCCGGCGGCGGCGGTGCACCGCGAGGCCGGCGGAGACCGCCCCGGCGACCAGCCCGGCGGCGGCCGTGGACGGTACGGCGATCTTGACCGCGCGACGGCCGGTGCGGAAGTCCCGGACGTCCCAGCCACGCTCGCGGGCCTGCCGGAGCAGGGCGGGGTCCGGGTTGACCGCCACCGGGTGCCCCACTGTGGAGAGCATCGGCAGGTCGTTGGCGGAGTCGCTGTACGCCGCGCAGCGGGCCAGGTCCAGCCCCTCGACCGCGGCGAGCTGGGTCACCGCCTCGGCCTTGGCCGGCCCGTGCATGAGGTCGCCGACCAGCCGCCCGGTGTACGCCCCGTCGACCACCTCGGCCACCGTCCCGATCGCGCCGGTCAGGTCGAGCCGGGCGGCGATCACCCGGCCGATCTCCACCGGGGCGGCGCTGACCAGCCAGACCCGCTGGCCGCCGTCCAGGTGGCGTTGGGCCAGCTTGCGGGTGCCTGCCCAGATCCGCGGGGCCATCAGCTCGTCGAAGATCTCGTCGGCGAGCCGCTCGACGTCGGCCACCCGCCAACCCTGGATGAAGGCGAGCGCGGCCTCCTTGGCCTGCGACATGTCCCCGGCGTGCTCGGTGGCGAGCAGCCGGAACTTCGCCTGCTGCCAGGCGAACCGAGCCAGGTCACCGGTGGTGAAGTACTTGCGGGCGGCCAGCCCGCGGGCGAACCAGTAGATCGAGGCGCCCTGCATCATCGTGTTGTCGACGTCGAAGAAGGCCGCCGCGGTGGGGTCGGGCGTGGGGGTGGCCGGCGGCGCCTGCTCGGTCTCCGACCAGCCGGCGGTGTGGCCGTGGACGTCGGTGCTGACCGTGACCTTTCGGGTGCGGGCCACGCGACCTCCTCCGCTTGACGACCGCGACACGTGCTCCACGGCGAGAGTAGCCGGACACCGGTGACGGCCGGTCGTATGTGCGGAGAACTGTGGCGTGGACGGCTGCCGCGCCGGCCGGGTCAGCGTCCGCCGGGGCAGGTGCCCGGGGCGGGACCCAGCGCGTCGCTGGCGGTGGGCGTCGGCAGCCCGCAGGCGATCGCCGCGCGAAGCGCCTCGGAGCGCTTGCGTACGGCGTCGAGCAGGGCGAGGGAGCGCCCGGTGCGGTCCCGTTCGACGTGGTCGGTCCGGTCGAGCAGCCCGCTGACCGCCCGGCGCTGGCCGGTGACGAAGACGTTGACCGCGTCCAGGCCGGCCGGGTCGGACCGCTGCGTCGCGACGGTGGTGAGCAGCCGTACGCCCTGACGGGTGTCCGCGTCCATGTCGTCGAGAACGGCGCTGAACCCGATCCGGTCGTCGCGTACCGTGGCGGCCTCGTCGAGCCGGGTCCGGGCGAAGTCGAGGAAGAGCTGGCCGCGGCTGATGTCCGAGCTGGCCAGGGCGAGCTGGGCGCGCTCGGTGGAGCGCTTCATGCCGTAGAGCGCGTCGCCGGGCAGCGCGTTCTCGCTGGCGGCGGAGATGCCGGAGAGGGCGACGGCCCCCGCGGCGATGCCGACCAGGATCGCGCCCCGGGCGCGGGCCCGCCGGGCGGTGACCGCCGGCAGGAGCGAGCCGCGGGTCCCGGTGCCGGCCGCCGCGGCGGTCTGGGTGTTCGCCGCCGCCGGGGCGCCGATGCCTTCCCGCTCGGCGGTGGCCACCAGCATCGCCCGGAGCCCGGTGCGGAACTCCGTGCCGACCTCGACGTCGGGTCGGCCGGCGGTGAGCCGCTGGCCGACCGCGACGAGCGTGGCGAGTTCGTCGTCGACCCGGGAGCGCATGTGGTGACGTCGGCCGCCGTTGGCCTCGTCGAGGAGCTGTGCGAAGCGCTCGGCGCGCCGACGGGAGAAGAGGTCGCTGTCCACCGCAGGCACCTCCTCTCGCTGGTCACGGCCGGTGCGGCCGTATTCGTCAGCAGCGACCGGTGGCAGCGTGACGCCGACGGGCGACCAGGTTGGTCGACCGTGCCCGCCGGACCGGGTGGCCCGGGGGACGCCGGGACAACCACTGGTCGCACCCGGAGAAACGGTTCGCGCCGGGTGGCGGTTACGGGGCCGGCGGAGGCGAAATCACGAAGAGTGATCGTCGTCACGGAGGGGTGGCGCCGCGTGCCCGCCTGCGGTAGGGGGCGGGCCAGCGCGAACCACGTCTCTCAGGGCTGGAAGCCGTCCGGCAGCAGTCGGGCCAGAGCCCGCACCGCCCGGTACTGCAGCGCCTTGATCGCACCCTCGTTCTTGCCCATCGCGCGGGCGGTCTCGGCCACGGAGAAGCCCTGCAGGAAGCGGAGCACGATGCACTCCTGCTGCTCCGGGTTGAGCTGCTTGACCGCGGTGAGCAGGGCGACGTTGGTGATGTGCTCGACGACCGCGGCCTCCGGGCTGCCCTCCGGCCCGCGGTCCTCCCGGTCGGCGTCGAGCACGTCGCCGGTGGTGACCTCGAGGCGGTAGCGGCCGGACTTGAAGTGGTCGGCGACCAGGTTGCGGGCGATGGTGACCAGCCAGGCGCCGAGGTCCCGGCCCTGCCAGGTGAAGCTTCCGATCCGCTTGAGCGCCCGGAGGAAGGTGTCGGAGGTCAGGTCCTCGGCCAGCTGCCGGTTGCCGACCCGGAAGTAGACGAACCGGAAGACGGTGTCGACGTACCGGTCATAGATCAGGCCGAAGGCCTCGGCCTCGCCGGCCTGGGCCCGCTCGACCAGGGTCCAGACCTCGGTGGCCGGGTCCGACGGGTCGGGGCGGCTCGGGAAGCCGGTGGCGGGGGCCGGCGCGGCGGGTACCGCGGGCAGCACGGCCGTGTCCGCGGCCGGCACCGCCGGCAGGACGGCCGTCTCGGTGGTCGACGGGTCGGCGGGCGGCGGCATCTCCGCGTTCCGGCGGCCCTGCGCGGGCATGGTCGGGCGGGACGGCGCGCCGACCCGGCTCGCGTTGCCAGCCGGCAGTGCCGGTCGGGGCGGGGCCTCGTTGTGGTGCGGGCGGTTGCGGACCCGACGCGCGCCATCGCCGCGGACGGCGAGGCCCCATGAGCCCTCCGCCGCGCCGCGCGGCGTCTGCTCCAGCCGCTCGTTGACCGGCGTCCTCGGTGTCGGACCGGTCAGGCCGGCCGGCCGCTCTGCGTAACCGAAGGTGGTCACCGGGCCTCCCCGATCCGCGCGGTGCGCGGCCGCACCGGTTGCCGCGGCGTCGCGGCGGGACCGGGTACGCCCCGGTCGGGCAGGGCCGGTCCGGGACGTGCCGACGGGCGGCAGATCCCCTTGAGGTGCTGGTCCAATGCGCTCACAGGCACGGGGGCCTCCTCGGGCTGAGGGGTGTCGACTCACGGCAAATGGGGTGAGCCGACCCGAGTGATGATAGGGCCAACGTCACCCGCGCGTGGCAAGTCCGTTACACAGGGCGGAAGTATTTCCCTCCCTGTCGCACGAATGGCGGACCGGTTGTCCGTCGTGTGCGGTTGACTTTGCCGGCGGAGACTGGTCCGGAGTGGAAAGTCCTGGTCGGAGCGATTCCGGCCCGCCCTTCGGCGTGTCGCGCTGTCGCTTCCGGTGCGGGCGCCGGCGGTCCTGGGGGGAGGAGTCCGGTGTCCCCTCGCCGGTCCCGTCCGGGGGACCGGACGGGCCGCCCCGACGTACGGACGCGTGGGCATGGCCGGCCGGCCCGCCGCTGTGCCAGACTCAGCCACCGTGCAGGACGCAGCCGACAGCTCCGCGCCGAACCTCGCCGACCGGCTCCGCCGGGCGGCGCTCGCCCACGGGGACCGCCCCGCGTTGCACTGGCGGGACCACACCCTCACCTGGTCCGAACTGGACGCCGCGGTGACCGCCACGGCGCGGGCACTCGCCGCCTCGGCGCCGGCGGGCCCGCCCGGCGACCGGCACCCGCCCCGGGTGGCCGTGTCGTTCGGCAACACACCGGACTTCGTGGTCAGTTACCTGGCGGTGCTGCGCGCCGGTCTGGTCGCGGTGCCGGTCAACCCCGGCCTCACCGCCCGGGAGCTGCGGCACGTGCTCGCCGACTCCGGCGCCGCCGTGCTGATCTGCGCCGCGGAGGTGCGCGACCGGGTCGCCGGCCTCGTCGCCGAGCTGCCCGCGCTGACCGCCGTGCACACCGCCCCGCCGGTGACCGAAGGTGACGCCCCGGAGGCGTTCCCGACCCGGGGCGGCGAGGAGCTGGCGGTGCTGCTCTACACCTCGGGCACCGAGGGCTGGCCCAAGGGCGCGATGCTGTCGCACCGGGCGCTGGCCGCCAACCACGAGCAGGTCGGCCGGATCACCCCGCCGGTGGTCGGGCCCGACGACACCGTGCTGCTCGCGCTGCCGCTCTTCCACGCGTACGGGTTGAACTCGGGGCTGGGGGCGGCCGTCCACCACGGCGCGACCGGGGTGCTCGTCGACGACCTCGGCCCGACCGGGGCGCTCGCCGAGCTGGCCCGGCACCGGGTCAGCGTGCTGGTCGGCGTACCGTCGATGTTCCTGGCCTGGGCCGATGCGGACCGCGACACCGTGGTGGCGGCGATGGCGTCGGTCCGGGTGGCGGTCTGCGGCGCGGCGCCGCTGCCGAGGGCGACCGCGGCGCGGTTCGCCGAGGTCGCCGGGCGCCCGCAGCACGTCGGGTACGGCCTGACCGAGACCGCCCCGGTGCTCACCTCCACCCTGGTCGCCGGGGAGCCGAAGCCCGGCTCGATCGGCCGTCCGCTGCCCGGCGTCGAGGTGCGCCTGGTCGGGCCCGACGGGGTCGACCTGTGGCGGGACGGCGTCGCCGCGCCCGAGGACGACCCGGACGAGCCGGACCTCACCGACGACGGGCCGGGCACCGACCCGGGCGAGATCGTGGTCCGGGGCGCGAACCTGTTCACCGGCTACTGGCCGGAGGGCCGGGGCGGCCCGGACGGCGACGGCTGGTGGGCCACCGGCGACGTCGCGTACGCCGACTCCGACGGCGACCTCTTCCTGGTCGACCGGCTCGGCGAGCTGATCCTGGTGAACGGCTTCAACGTCTACCCGCACGAGGTGGAGCTGGTGCTGGACGCGCATCCCCAGGTGGCCGAGTCGGCGGTCCTGGGGGTGCCGCACCCGCGGACCGGGGAGACTGTCCGGGCGTACGTGGTGCGGGCGCCCGGCTCCACGGTGACGGAGGCGGACCTGCTCGCCCACTGCGCCCGTAACCTGGCCCGGTTCAAGTGCCCGACCGCTGTCGAGTTCGTCGACACGCTGCCGTGCTCGGCGATCGGCAAGGTACGCAAGACGCAGCTCCGCCCGTCGGCGCCTCCGGTGCCGTCCCCGGCGCCGCCGACCGAGATCCGCACGGAGGTACCCGATGTCCACTGACGCCCGGCTCACCCTGATCACCCGGCCCGGCTGCCATCTCTGCGAGGACGCGAAGGTGGCGCTCGACCGGGTGGTGGCGGTCACCGGCGACCGGTGGATCGAGAAGGACGTCACCGGCGACATCGAGCTGGAACGCGAGTACGGCGACCGGCTGCCGGTGGTGCTCCTCGACGGCAAGGAGCACGGCTACTGGCGGGTCGAGGAGGAGCGGCTGCTGCGGGACCTGACCACCCCACAGCTCTGATCCCCCGCGGCGGGCTCGATTATGGTGCTGCGATGACCCCTGTGCGGCGCCACCTGGTGTGGGACTGGAACGGCACCCTCCTCGACGACCTGGACCTGGTGGTCCGGGCGACCAACGTCGCCTTCGCGAGCGCGGGTGGGCCGGCGGTCAGCGCCGACGAGCACCGGGTGCGGTTCCGCCGACCGGTCGCCGCCTACTACGCCGAGATGCTGGGCCGGGCGATCGACGACGAGGCCTTCGGCCGGCTCGACCGGATCTTCCACGACGCGTACCGGGCGGAGCTGACCAGCTGCGCGCTGGCCGCCGACGCGACGGCCGCGATCGCGGCCTGGCCGGGCAGCCAGTCGCTGCTGTCCATGTGGTTCCACGACGAGCTGGTGCCGACCGTGCACACCTACGGCCTGACCCCGCACTTCACCCGGGTGGACGGGCTGCGGTCGACGGTCGGCGGCGGCTTCAAGGCGGAGTGGCTGGAGAAGCACCTGGCCGAGCTGGGCCTGTCCGGCGGTGGGGTGGTGCTGATCGGCGACTCCCTCGACGACGCCGACGCGGCCACGAGCGTCGGGGCCGCCTGCGTCCTCTACACCGGCGGCCTCTCCGACCCCACCCGCCTCCGCGCCTCCGCCCACCCCACCGCCGACACCCTCACCGAGGCCGTAAACCTCGCCCGCACCCTCGCCTGACCGGCCCCGACCCCAAGGGTCAGGCGCGGAGGTGGGTGAGGACGGCGAGGACGCGGCGATGGTGGTGGGTGGCGTCCGGGGGGAGGTTGAGTTTGGTGAAGATGTTGCGGACGTGCTTCTCGACCGCGCCGTCGCTGACCACCAGGGTCCTCGCGATGGCGGTGTTGGAGCGGCCCTCGGCCATCAGCGCGAGGACCTCGCGTTCGCGGGGGGTCAGCTCCCGCAGCGGGTCGTCGCGGCGGCGCCGGACCAGCAGCTGACCGACCACCTCCGGGTCGAGCACCGTGCCACCGGCGGCCACCCGGGCCAGCGCGTCCAGGAACTCGTCGATCGCGGCTACCCGGTCCTTGAGCAGGTAGCCGATCCCGCCGCCGCCGGCCCCGCCGGTGGTCGCCAGCAGGTCGTCGGCGTACGACACCTCGACGTACTGGGAGAGCACCAGCACCGGCGTACGCGGCACCAGCCGGCGTGCCTCCACCGCGGCCCGGAGCCCCTCGTCGGTGTGCGAGGGCGGCATCCGGACGTCCACCACCGAGACGTCCGGCCGGTGCGTCACCACCGCCTCGACCAGCGCGTCGCCGTCACCGACGGCGGCCACCACCTCGTGTCCCGATTCGGTCAGCAGCCGGACCAGCCCCTCCCGGAGCAGCACGGCGTCGTCCGCGATCACCACCCGCATGGTTCCGGTGTCTACCACGCCGCCGCCACCGGGACGCCCGCCCCGGCTCCCGACCGGCCCGGCGGGGCCGGTGAGGTCGGCCGGTTCACCGGGGCAGCTCGGCGCGGATCTCGGTCGGCCCGCCGGCCGGGCTGACCACGTCGAGCGTGCCGCCGGTGGCCCGGACCCGGTCGGCGATGCCGACCAGCCCGTGCCCCTTGGCCAGGTGGGCGCCGCCCACCCCGTCGTCCCGTACGGCGACCTCCAGCCGGCCGACCCGGCGGGTGACCTCGACCTGGCACGAGGTGGCCTGGCTGTGCTTGGCGACGTTGGTCAGCGCCTCCGCCACCACGAAGTACGCGGTGTTCTCCACCGCCGGGTCGAGCCGCCCGGTGGGCGTGCCCAGCTCGGGGTCGATCACCAGCTCGACCGGGACCAGGGCGCGGGCGGCGAGGGCGGCCAGGGCGCTGGGCAGGCCGCGGTCGACCAGGATCGGCGGGGCGATGCCCCGGGACAGGGCGCGCAGCTCGCCGAGGGTCTCCCGGGTCTGGGTGACCGCCTCGTCCAGGGTCCGGCGGGCCGCCTCCGGGTCCGCGGCGAGCTGCTGGCGGGCCCGGCTCAGGTCCATGGCGAGCCGGACCAGGCGCTGCTGCGGGCCGTCGTGGATGTCGCGTTCCAGCCGGCGCAGGGCAGACGCCTCGGCCGAGGCGGCGGCGCGCTTCTGCTCCTCGAGGGTGGTGATCCGGTTGCGCATCTCGGCCATCCCGGTCAGCAGGGAGCGGGCCAGGCCGGCCTGGAGCAGGGCACAGGCCCGGGCCAGCAGCGGCAGGGTGAACAGGCAGAACACGCCGAGCGCGGTGTTCAGGGCGATCCGCGCGCCGGCCCCGTCGCCCATCCCGAGGAGCTGGCTGAGGTCCTGGTCGTCCGGGCCGCGCGGGATGGCCCAGTCGTACGCGCCGTAGAGCGTGCCGGCGACGGCGACCGCCCACCAGACGAGCAGCAGCACGAAGGTCGGCAGCGCCACCAGCAGCTTCAACAGGCCGTGCGCCAGGTCGAGCCAGGACTGCGCGTCGCGCATCGGGACGAAGACCCGCCGCCAGAGCTTCGCGCCCGGCTCGGGGACCAGGTACTCGGGGCGGACCCGGGGTTGGCGCAGCACGGCGGGGAGCCGCAGCCGCTCGATGTCGGCCAGCCCGCGGGCCACGTAGAGGGTGCCGGCGAGGACCGGCAGGCCGACGGTGGTCACCAGCAGGCCGGCGCTGAGTGAGATCCCCGCCACCACGACCACCAGGCCGGCGAGGGCCAGGGGCAGGCCGAGCAGCACGTAGCCGGAGTCGCGCAGGAGCTGACGGGTGACCCCGCGGACGGGTGTCGGAGCCGGCGTGGCGGCCAGGGAAATGGCGGTCATGCCATGAGGCTATGGGCGACGGCCGGCCGGACCCATCCCGTGCGCCGGCCTCTCCGGGGTGGGGTTCTCCCTACCGGGGCCGGTCGGCCGGACCGGCGACGCGAGTGAAACTCGACCCAGATCAGCGGTGACACAGCGCGACGGAGGGCGTGCGATTGGTCAGAGAAGTCGGGATTGAGCAATAATCGTCGAGCGGCGCCGATGGAGCGCGTCAGATCGATCTTGTGGAATGGAGGGGCAGGTGGAGGCGCGTCGCGAGCCAGCAAGATCGCGATTTGTGCACGTCTTCACAAGCGCCTACTCTGTAGTTCCGACGCGCCCTGCTAGCACAGCCGGCAACATCGGTCGCCAGCGGGAGTCCCGAAACGACCGGACGACGACGCTGGTCGAGGATCGCACCGCACGGAGTCTCATGAGTCAGCACCGTCACCCTGGCGCGCCCGGCCGCGCCGGTGCCATACCGGCGCTCCCGGACCTGCCCGAGGCGACCGTCGCGCGGCTCCCGGAATACCTCCGCGCGCTGCACAACCTCGCCGACAGCGGACACGAGACGGTCTCCAGCGAGGGCCTGGCGAACGCCGCCGGCGTCAACTCGGCCAAGCTCCGCAAGGACCTCTCCCACCTCGGCTCGTACGGCACCCGGGGCGTCGGCTACGACGTGGCCCTGCTGATCGACCAGATCGAGTCCGTGCTCGGGCTCAACGAGTGCCGCTCGGTCGCCCTGGTCGGCGTGGGTAATCTCGGTCACGCCCTCGCGGGGTACGACGGCTTCGCCAGCCGCGGCTTCCGGATCGCCGCGCTCTTCGACGCGGACCCGTCCCGGGTCGGCGAGCAGATAAACGGGCTGGTCGTCCGGCATGTCGACGAGCTGCCCCGGGTCGCCGTCGAGGCGTCGATCTCGATCGGCGTGATCGCCACCCCCGCGCCGGCCGCCCAGGCGGTGGCCGACCAGCTCGTCGCCGTCGGCGTGACGAGCATCCTCAACTTCGCTCCGTGCGTACTCTCGGTTCCGGAGGGGGTCGACGTCCGCAAGGTCGACCTCGCGATCGAGCTGCAGATCCTGTCCTTCCACGAGCACCGCAAGGCGTCGCTGACCGCGCTCCCCGCCACCGGCGGGTCCGCCCTCACCGCCCTGCCCGGCGGGCTCGCGGCCACCGACACCCAGGAGGCGATCGGCACGTGAAACTGCTCGCCGTCGGCGCGTCCTACCGCACCGCTCCGGTCGCCACGCTGGAGCAGCTGGCGGTCGCCCCCGCCGATCTCACCCGCACCCTGGACCGCCTGCTCGCCCAGCCGTACGTCGCCGAGGCGGTGCTCGTCTCCACCTGCAACCGGGTGGAGGTCTACGCGGCCGTCTCCGGCTTCCACGGCGGACTCGGCGACATCTGCGCCGTCCTGGCCGAGCAGGCCGGCGCCCCGCCCGCGGCGCTCGCCAACCACCTCTACGTGCACTACGACGCCGCCGCCGTCGACCACGTCTTCCGGGTCGCCGCCGGGCTGGACTCGATGGTGGTCGGCGAGGCGCAGATCCTCGGCCAGCTCCGGGACGCGTACCACTGGGCCAGCGGCACCGACTCCGCCGGCCGCCTGCTGCACGAGCTGATGCAGCAGGCGCTGCGGGTCGGCAAGCGCGCGCACGCCGAGACCAACATCGACCGGGCCGGTCAGAGCGTGGTCACCGCCGCCCTGGACCTGGCCGCCGGCTTCCTCGACGGCGACCTCTCCGGCCGGCCCGCCATGGTGGTCGGGGCCGGCGCGATGGGCTCGCTGGGCGTGGCGACGCTCTCCCGGCTGGGCGCCGGGCCGCTCACCGTGACCAACCGCGGCGCCGACCGGGCCGTCCGGCTCGCCGAGTCGTACGGCGCGAACGCCGTGCCGATGGCCCAACTGGTCGACGCGCTCTCCGCAGTGGACATCGTAGTGGCCGCCACCGCGGCCACCGAACCGGTCCTCACCCTCGACGTGGTGACCCGGGCGCTGGCTCGCCGGGACACCGACCGGGGTCCGCTGGTCCTGCTCGACCTGGCCGTGCCGCGCGACGTCGCGCAGGGCGTCGCGGAGCTGACCGGGGTCGAGGTGATCGACATCGACCGGATGGCCGCGATCCTCGCCGACGGGCCGGCCGCCGCCGACGCCGCCGAGGTGACCCGGATCGTCGCCGGCGAGGTCGAGGCGTTCCTGTCCTGGCTGCGCGGCGCCGACGTGGCGCCCACCGTGGCCGCCCTGCGCGGCCACGCCGACGACGTGGTCACCGCCGAGCTGCGCCGGCTCGCCCAGCGCCGCCCCGACTTCACCGACGACCAGCGCGCCGAGGTCGCCCGGACGGTGCACCGGGTGGTGCAGCGGCTGCTGCACCAGCCCACCGTGCGGGTCCGCCAGCTCGCCGCCGAGCCGGGCGGCGACCAGTACGCCGCCCTGCTGCGCGAGCTGTTCGACCTGGAGGTGCCGCAGACCTCCCCGGTCGACACCGTCCCCGACGTGGTCGAGACCGACGCGGCCGGACGGCCGTCGTTCGAGGTCGCGGACGTGCCGGTGACCGACTCCGACGTCCCGTCCACCGGAGGTGCCCGATGACCGCCCCCCTGCGCCTCGGCACGCGGGGCAGCGCCCTGGCGATGGCCCAGTCCGGCCAGGTCGCCGAGGCCCTCACCGCGGCGACCGGCCGCGAGGTCGAGCTGGTCGAGGTGGTGACCGCCGGCGACCGCTCCACGGCCCCGGTGCACCGGCTCGGCGTCGGCGTCTTCGTCTCCGCCCTGCGGGACGCGCTGACCGCTCGCACCATCGACTTCGCCGTCCATTCGTACAAGGACCTGCCGACGGCGGGGGCCCCCGGGCTGCACATCGCGGCGGTGCCGCCCCGGCAGGACCCGCGCGACGCGCTGGTCGCCAAGGGCGGCCGTACGCTCGCCGAGCTGCCGCCCGGCGCGGTGGTCGGCACCGGTGCGCTGCGCCGCATCGCCCAGCTGCACGCGCTCGGCATGCAGTTGGAGGTCACCCCGATCCGGGGCAACGTTGACACCCGCCTCGGTCGGGTGCTCGGCCCGGACGCCGACCTCGACGCCGTCGTCCTGGCCCGCGCCGGGTTGGCCCGGCTCGGCCGGACCGACGTGATCACCGAGACGCTCGACCCGATGCTGATGCTGCCCGCGCCCGCCCAGGGCGCGCTGGCCGTGGAGTGCCGGATCGACGACCCGGACCTGGTCGAGCTGCTCGCGGTGCTCGACCACGCACCGTCCCGCGCCGCGGTTACCGCGGAGCGGGCGCTGCTGGCCACCCTGGAGGCCGGGTGCACCGCGCCCGTCGCCGCCTACGGCGAACTCGCCGAGGGTGAGGCCGGCGAGGAGATCTACCTGCGCGGGGCGGTGATCAGCCCGGACGGTACCCGTGACCTCCGGCTGTCCCGCACCGGAACGCCCGCCGACGCGGCGGAGATCGGCAAGGCACTCGCCGCCGAACTCCTCGAACTCGGCGCCGACTCGATCCTCGGCCAAGAAGGACACGCCGGCCCGGGGACCCAGCAATTTGGGAGCACAGAATGACCCGCACCCGTAAGCCCGTAGGCCGCATCGCGTTCGTCGGGGCCGGCCCCGGCGACCCGGGCCTGCTGACCCGCCGGGCGCACGACGCCCTGGTCGACGCCGACCAGGTGGTGTACGACCGGGGAGTCCCCGAGTCGCTGCTCGACGCCGTCCGCGCCCAGGCCAAGTCCGACGCCCAGTTCAGCCCCGCCGAGGGCGTACCGGGGGACGTGGCGAAGGTGCTGATCTCCGCGGCCCGCTCCGGGCAGAACGCGGTGCACCTGGTCGCCGGTGACCCGTTCGGCCACGACTCGGTGGTCAAGGAGGTGCAGGCGGTCGCGCGTACCGCCGCGCACTTCGAGGTGGTCCCGGGCATCGGCCAGGCCGAGGGCGTGGCCACCTACGCGGGTGTGCCGCTGCCGGGGGTGCGGACCGCTGCCGACGTCGAGGACGTCAGCACGCTGGACTTCGACGCGCTGGCCGCCGCCGCCGGTCGGGGCTCGCTGGCCCTGGCCGTGGACGCGGGCGACCTGGCCGCGGTCCGCGACGGCCTGCTCGCCGCCGGGGTGGACGGCACGACCGGCGTCGGCGTGACCGGCGACGGCACCGGCGAGACGCAGTACACCACCACGTCGACCGTGGACTCGTTCGTCGCGGCGGCGCTCGGCTTCACCGGCCGGGTGGTGCTCACCATCGGCGCGGGCGTCGGCCAGCGGGACAAGCTGAGCTGGTGGGAGAACCGGCCGCTGTACGGCTGGAAGGTGCTCGTTCCCCGGACCAAGGAGCAGGCCGGCGTGATGAGCGCCCGGCTGCGCGCGTACGGGGCGATCCCGTGCGAGGTGCCGACCATCGCGGTCGAGCCGCCGCGCACCCCCGCCCAGATGGAGCGGGCGGTCAAGGGCCTGGTCGACGGCCGGTACGCCTGGGTGATCTTCACCTCGGTGAACGCGGTCCGGGCGGTCTGGGAGAAGTTCGCCGAGCACGGCCTGGACGCCCGGCACTTCGGCGGCGTCAAGATCGCCTGCATCGGCGAGGCGACCGCCGACGCGGTCCGCGCCTTCGGCATCCAGCCGGAGCTGGTCCCGTCCGGGGAGCAGTCCTCCGAGGGGCTGCTGGCCGAGTTCTCGCCGCACGACGAGATCCTCGACCCGGTGGGCCGGGTGCTGCTGCCGCGCGCCGACATCGCCACCGAGACCCTCGCCGCCGGGCTGACCGAGCGCGGCTGGGAGGTCGACGACGTGACCGCGTACCGGACCGTCCGGGCCGCCCCGCCGGCCGCCGAGATCCGCGACGCGATCAAGTCGGGCGGGTTCGACGCGGTGCTCTTCACCTCGTCCTCCACGGTCCGGAACCTGGTCGGCATCGCTGGGAAGCCGCACGCGCGTACCGTTGTTGCCGTCATCGGGCCCAAGACGGCGGAGACCGCGACGGAGTTCGGCCTGCGGGTCGACGTCCAGCCTCAGCACGCCTCG
Source organism: Micromonospora inositola (assembly GCF_900090285.1). Classification (NCBI taxonomy): domain Bacteria; kingdom Bacillati; phylum Actinomycetota; class Actinomycetes; order Micromonosporales; family Micromonosporaceae; genus Micromonospora; species Micromonospora inositola. The sequence continues at coordinate 2,486,780 of NZ_LT607754.1, forward strand.
GTGCCCGACCTGGTGGAGGCGCTCGCCGCCTACGCCGTCGAGCTGCGCGAGAAGCTCGCCGCCATGCCGGCGAAGCAGCGCCGCGGCTCGAAGGTGCAGGGGCCGACCGCCCTGAGGTTCCGCTGATCGCTAGGGAGGCTCCTCATGCCGTACCCCGAGATCCGGCCCCGCCGGCTGCGCCGTAACGCCGCCGTGCGGCGGCTGGTTGCCGAGACCCGCGTCGATCCGGCCGAGCTGGTCGTGCCGATGTTCGTCAAGGAGGGGCTGGCCGAGCCGCGGCAGATCGCGTCGCTCCCGGGAGTGCTCCAGCACTCCCGGGACTCGCTGCGCAAGGCCGCCGTCGAGGCGGTCCAGGCCGGCGTCGGCGGGATCATGCTCTTCGGGGTGCCCGCCGAGCGGGACGCCACCGGCTCCGGTGGCATCGACCCGAACGGCATCCTCAACGTGGCGATCCGGGACGTGGTCGCCGAGGTCGGTGACGCCACGGTCGTGATGAGCGACCTCTGCTTGGACGAGTTCACCTCGCACGGCCACTGCGGCCTGCTCACCCCGGACGGCGGCGTCGACAACGACGCCACCCTGGCCGCGTACGCCGACATGGCGGTGGCCCAGGCCATCGCCGGGGTCGGCGTGGTCGGGCCGTCCGGGATGATGGACGGCCAGGTCGGAGTGGTCCGCCGGGCCCTGGACGCCGCGGGCCACCAGGACGTCGCGGTGCTGGCGTACGCGGCGAAGTACGCCTCCGCGTTCTACGGCCCGTTCCGGGACGCGGTGGAGTCCGCTCTGGAGGGCGACCGGCGCACCTACCAGCAGGACCCGGCGAACCTGCGGGAGTCGCTGCGCGAGGTGGAGCTGGACGTGGCCGAGGGCGCCGACATGGTGATGGTCAAGCCGGCGCTGCCCTACCTCGACGTGGTGTCGGCGGTCCGGGCCGCGGTGGACGTCCCGGTCGCCGCCTACCAGGTCTCCGGCGAGTACGCGATGGTCGAGGCGGCCGCCGCAAACGGCTGGATCGACCGGGAGCGGGTGATGCTGGAGACGCTCACCTCGATCCGCCGGGCCGGCGCGCAGATCATCCTCACCTACTGGGCGGTCGAGGCCGCCCAGCTGCTCCGCGAGCGCTACTGAGCGCTGACGGTCACCACCCGGGCCAGCTCGGAGACGGAGTAGACCTTGCGGGCCGGCTGCGGTAGCTGCGCCCAGACCACGCGGACGGTGGTGTCGTCGGCCCAGGCGGCCCCCCAGGTGCCGCTGACCACGAGGCCGTAGACCACGCTCGCGGTCCCGATGAACTGGTCTGCCAGACGCTGTCCGCTGGTGGTGTCCAGGATCGCCATCCGGTACTCCCACTGGTGCCGACCGCTCGGACGGCCGTAGGGGATCGCGACGAGCCTGCCGTTCGGGGAGAGCCGGATCGACTGTGCGCAGTCGCCCTTCACCTCGAGGCGGGACTGCCGCCTCCCGTCGGCCAGTCGGAGCACGTCGACCTGGCACCGCTCCATGGACGGCCCGCTGGTCGCCGTCACCACCAGGCCCGCCGCCACGTCCACGGTCCCGAACAGCACCTCAGCGCGAACCTTCGAGGCGCGGATCAGGGTCTCCTCCCGGCCGGTGGCCAGCTCGTGGGCCACGAGGCCGACGTTGTCGCGGACGAGATACGCGTACCGCTCGTCGGCGCCGACGAGTTCGAGGCCCTGGCCCTTGACCCTGACCTCCCGGCTGCGCTGGATCCGACCGTCCGTGTCCAACAACATGAGCTTGATGGACAGACCCGCCACGTTCGGGCCGTCCCTGCGCTGCACACCGGGCATGAGGTCGGTGAGCTTGAGGCCGACCAGCCGCCCGTCGGGCAGGGCCACGTTGCTCTCCCACCCGGCGGGGACCCGGTGCCGGACCACCGAGCCGTCGGCCACCACCTCGTCCGCGGCGCCGCCCACCAGACCGATCTCGGGTCCGCCCCGGAGCGGCTTGGAGCTACCGCCGCCACCGGCGATGAACAGTCGCTGTGCCGGCGCAGGCGGCGGCGCCGGCGTGGTGGGACCGGCCCCGGTGGGCGGGGGCGACGGCGCGGACACCGGTGCGGCAGCCCGGTCGTCACCCGCGAGCAGCGGGACGGCGCCGCCGGTGAGGGCGACCAGCACGGCCAGTCCGGCCGCGGTTGCCGCGGCGCGCCGGCGACGTCGGGCACGGGCCCGTCGGCGCACGTTCGCCAGGTCCGCCACGTGCGGTGCGGTGGCGCGCGCGGCGCGGTGCACCAGTTCGGTGAGGTCATCGGGTACGACGTCCACCGTCACTCCTTCTCGTCCAATGCCGCCCGAAGGCCGGCCAGGCCACGGGAGAGCCGGCTACGGACCGTGCCCTCGGTCAGGTTGAGCACCGCCGCCGTCTCGGCGGTGGAGAGGTCCAGCAGGACCCGGCAGACGATCACGGTGCGCTGGCCGACGGGCAGTCGGTCCAGGGCCGACCGGGCGGCCAGGCCGGCCGGGTCGGGTGCGGGCGCCGCCGCCCCCCGCCACTCGTCGGCCGGTGGTCGCTCCCGGCGGACCTTCCGCCACCACGACGTGGCCCAATTGAGTCCGACCCGGAACACCCAGCCCGCCGGGTTGTCGAGCCCGCGGACCCGGTCCCAGCGCGCGTACGCCCGCGCCATCGCCTCGTCGGCGGCCTCCCGCGCAACGGCCGGGTTTCCGACGGCCAGCGCGAGCGCCCGGTGGATCCGGTCCACGTGCTCCCGGTAGAACTGCTCGAACGGCAGCTCTGCCCGGGCGCCGGCCGGCTCGGCGCGGTCGCGTGTCAGCTCTTCCACGGCACTGGCCGGCGCTGCCGGGTGGCTTCCCATGCCAGGTACACGCCCGGCCCCGGCGCGGTGTTCCATCAGTTCACCCCGTTTTCCGGAAACCCGCGGGGCCGGGTGGTCCGCGCCGAGCGCGACTGCGCTCGTCCTGGCCGCTGGCCCGCGGCCGCGGGAGCGGGCTGTCGCGGGACGGGCTGTCGCGGGACGGGCCGTGCCGCGACCACTAGTGTCCACGTCCTTTGCTCTGCTGCAGCCCACGCAACACTTCGGCGCTTTGACTGTTGCGTGGGCTGCAGCAGAGCAAAGGGGTCGAGGCAGATCCTGGCGGGCGGGCGGGCGGGCGGGCCGGCACGCGTGCGCGGCGGTCGCACGGGTCTGTCCACAGTTTTGTCCACAGGGGTTGTCGGTGGTGTGTACCGCTGGGCAGGGTGCCGGCATGGCTTCCGCGCTCGATCCACCGCCGACGGGCCCGACGATCGGTCGCGTGCCGATCGCCGGGCTGGTCCGGCAGGCCCGCCGGATCGCCGGGCTCGGCCAGCGGCAGATGGCCCGCTTCGCCAAGGTGGCGCCGTCGACCGTGGGCAGGGTCGAGGCCGGCGGGATGACCCCCAGTCTCCAGGTGCTCGAACGGCTGCTGGGGGCGGCGGGCCTGTACCTCGTCGTGGTCGACCAGGAGGGGCGGGTGATCCAGCCGATGGAGGACTGGGACGACACCCGCGACGGCGCGGGACGCCGGTATCCGTCGCACCTGAAGCTGATCCTCGACCCCGAGCCCGGCGAGTGGTGGGCCGACATCTACGGCCTGGCCCGGCCGCCCGAGACCTTCCACCGCTGCCCGATCGACCGGGAGGCGCGCCGCCGCCGCAGCCAGTGGGAGGTGCGGGTGGCGAAGTACCGCGGCGTGCCGCCCCCGGAGGATCCGCGGCGGTGGACGTACTGAAGCGGCCCGTCGTCCAGCCGGTGAGCTGGACGACGGGCCGCTTCTGGGCAGAATGGTCAGTCGTCGTTGGCGATGGTGCCGACGGCGACCGGGTCGGCGAGCCGGAGGCCCGGCACGCCGGCGACGAAGAGCTTCAGCTGCTCGTCCGCCTCGACCTTCCGGTCACCGCGGACGGCCACCGGGAAGGCGATCGACGTCTGCCCCGCCGCCAGGGTGCGGCAGCCGACGTACGGGTCGTAGTCGGAGCCGGCCTGGGCGGTGATGCCGTACGTGGTGGCGCAGATCAGCGCCGGCTCGGAGAGCGGCCGGGACACCGTCACCGTGAACGTCAGGGCGGCGTCGCCCTTGTCGCCCTCGGCCACCGACGCGTCCGCGACGGTCAGCGACGCGCGGGAGTGGAACCGGGCCACCTGCGGGTCGTGGTCGCTGGCGCCCCGGTCGCCGAGGCCCTCGGCGTCGGTCGGGTAGTCGGCGTTGATGTGCGCCGAGCGGATCTGCACCAGGTCGTCGTGGAGCTTGTCGTTGGTGAAGAGGTTGTCCAGCGTCTGCGCCTGCCCGCTGAAGGTGTACGAGTACGCCGCCGCCGGCACGTCCGCGACCAGGTCGTCCCAGAGGTTGTGCATACCGGCCTGGTACAGCGGGCCGAGTTGGTCCGACGGGGTCGGGTTCGCCCCGGTGGCGATCGGGTCGTCCGGGCGGGGGAAGACGTTCAGGTCGCCGCCGTAGATGACCCGGGCGTTGGGGTCGTTCGCTTCGACGGCCTTCACCAGCGCGGCGCCGTACGCGGCCTGCTCCCGCCGCTGCCCGACCCGGGTGTCCGGGCCGGACGAGTAGTGGTTGCTCAGCGCCCAGAGGGTGTAGTGCTCGGTCGACCCGGGCCCCGCCGCCACAGTGAACTTCCCGAGCTGCGGGGCTCGGGTGTAGACGTTCGCGCCGTCCACCCCGGTGGAGCGGTCCACGTCGGCCGGCAGCACCGCGTTGAGCGCCTTCGGGTTCTGCACGTCGGCGTTGGCCGGCAGCCCCGCCGAGCGGTACTCCACCGTCGGGGTGGTGCCCAGCAGCGGGTCGGTGGCGGTCGCCTCGGCCAGCGTCAGCCGGTCGGTGCGGTAGAGGAACGCCGAGGTGATGCCCCGGGCGTCCGCGCCGGTGCGGTCGTACGCGGCGGCGTAGGCGGGACCGCCGTTGGCCGCGATGGTGAGCGCCAACTCCTGGATGGTGTCCGGCGCGCCGTCGGCGTTGTTGGTGTCCCCACAGGCCAGCTTGCCGTCGGCGACCGAGCAGATGTCCTGGTCCTCGGCCTCCTGCACCAGCACCAGGTCGGGGCTGTGCAGGGCGGTCACGATCTGCCGGGCCTCGACGCCCAGCCGCGCGGTGTACGCGGCCTCGTTGGCCGGCACGTAGTCGAATGGCGGGGTGACTCCGGTGCAGCCCGGGTTGCCGGCGAAGTCGCAGCCGTCGAACGGGTCGTCCCGGTAGTCGTACAGGTTCTCCAGGTTGTAGGTGGCGACCGCGACCTCGGTGTCCCGGTTCGCCGGCTGCGGCGGGTTGTTCGCCGCCGGGTCGGCGCCACCGGTGAGGGTGAGCTGCTCCGGCTGGACGCTGTACTTGCTGAACGCGTACGAGATGGCGCCGTAGGCGTCCTCGGTCAGCGTGTCGAAGGTGCGGGCCTCCGGCAGCAGCGCGCCGGAGTCACCGGCGGTGGCCTTCACCCCGCCCGCGCCCAGCAGGACGCGCTGGTTGTTGCCGTTGTCGAAGAGCGTGCCCGGCATGTCGTCCAGCGGGTGCGCGTCCCGGAACACCCGGCGGGCGTACGGGTCGGTCCGCTTCATGATCGGGTCCTCGCGGTCCACCACGTAGATCTCCGAGTCGGCGGTGGAGGCGAAGATGTGCCGCGGGGCGGCGACCCCGCTGCCCGACCGGACCCGCATCCGGGCCCCCTCGTGCCGCTCCCAGTAGAGGTCGGCGGCCGCCGCCTCGGCCGGCGGCGTCGCGTCGTCGACCTGCACGGCCGTGTCGACGTCCAGGCCGGAGTCCAGCTTGCGCACCAGCGAGGCGCTGGAGAGCTGGGTCTGGCTGAAGAACTCGGACACCCGCCCGCGCAGCACGACCTCGTCGCCGACGGTCGGCGCGTAGCCCCCGATCAGCGTGGTGAAGGAGCCCATGAAGACGAAGATCCCGTCCGAGGTGAGCGGGTCGCCGTCCTCGCTGCCCTTGCGGCTCTGCAGATAGAAGCCGTACTGGTCGGCCCCGGCGGAGGTGCGGGTGAGCGACTTCTGGGTGATCACGCCGCGCACGTCGTACAGGGCGGAGCTGGTGCCGTTGCCGCTGGCCGGGGCGAGCGCCGAGCGGTCGGTGGCGCCCTTCTCGTCGTCGCTGGTGCGGCCCTGCACCTCGCCCACCGACAGCAGGGCGGTGGCCTGCACGGTGAGCGTGCAGGTGGCCGTCGCGCCGTCGGCGTCGGTCGAGGTCACGGTGACCGTGTACGAGCCGGCCGGCAGGCCGGTGGCGGTGACCGTCGCGGTGGCGGTGCCGCCGACCCCGGCGGCCGGGGTGACGGCGCTACGGCTGATCGAGCCGGTCGCCGGGCCCGGGCTGACGGCGGTGACCGCCAGGTCGGTGACCGTGTCGTCGGCGTCGGTGGCGGTCACCTCGCGGGTCGCGGTGGCGCCGGCCTCGACGGTCAGCGTGCCGCCGCAGGTGAGCTTGGCCGGCTGGTCGACGGGGCCGCCGCCGTCGACGGAGTGGCTGCCCAGGCCGTCGAAGGTGTCGGTCGCGAAGCCGGCCCACTGGACGGCCGGGTCGAAGGCGTCCGACGGGTCGGTGTCCCCGCCGCTCACCGACGGCAGCCGGCGCAGCGTGTTGTCGGCGGTGCTGGTCAGCCCGGTGCCCCACTCGGTGCCGGGGTCGACGCCGACCTGACCGATCGAGTCGAGCACCGTGGTGCCCTTGCGCAGCACGATCGCGTCGTCGCCGTTGAACAGGCTGGCGCCGGTGGTCTGGTCGGCCTGGGCGAGGATCGCCGGCGCGGCCGACGAGGCGGCGAAGACGAAGACGTCACCGGTGGCCACCGTGCCGGTCAGGGCGACGTTCGTCGCCGTGGTCGAGCCGTTGAAGTAGAGCTGGAGCTGGAAGCCGCCGGCGGCCAGGTCGACCGGGGCGCCGGTGCCGTTGTACAGCTCGATCGCCTTGTTGTTGGACAACCCCTCGACGTACTCGGAGATGAACAGGTCGGTGGGCGCGGCGCTGGCCGCGATGGGTGCGACGCCGATTGCCGTGACGGAGACGGCGGCGGTTGTCGCGAGCGCGGCGAGTGTGCGGCGCGGGCGCATGAGGCCTCCACGATGGGCGGACGGGAACTAACGCACGTTAAGTCGCGTTCCTGTCCGCCGTCCATCCCCCGGCAGGCCGTTTGGTGAATATCCGTCAGTGCTGCGCGTCGAGGCGGTGCACCAGCTCGGCGACGTCCACGCCGTACTCGCACCAGTCCCGGTCCGGCCGGTAGCCCAGCTCGGCGTTCACCTTCAGCATCGCCTCGTTGGCCTGGGCGTTCCAGGTCTGCACCTCGGCCAGGTCCGGCTCGGCCGAGCGCAGTTCCAGCAGCATCCGCGCCTTGATCGCCCGGTCGATGCCGTAACCCCGGTGGTCCTGCACCACGATCGTGTCGTACTGGTCGGCGCGGGTGGGGTGCTGGGCCGGCACCACCACCTCGGTCAGCCCGGCCACCTCCCCGCTCTGCTCGTGGGTGGCCAGCACGATGTACGGCTTCATGCCACGCCGGTGCAGCGTGTCCAGGCTGTCCCGGAGCCGCTCCGGGTCATAGGAGCTGGGGCGCAGCTCGCCGTCGTCGACGTCGCGCACCTCCGCCTTGGCCCGCGCGTACGCCTCGATCAGGTCGTCCGGCGGACCACCCGGGCAGAACTCCAGGTGGTAGCCCGCCCCGACGCCGGTGGCCATCTCCGCCAGCACCGGCCAGTCCACCGCGCCCAGGTCGAGCACGCTGCGGGTCTCGACGTACTCCCGGTTGAAGCCGAGCGACTCGTAGAAGGCCACCGCCGGGGTGTCCCCGACGACCTCGACGCCGATCGATCCGAAGCCCTCGTCCCGGATCCGGCGGGCGGCGAGCTTGACCAGGGTGCGGCCCAGCCCGCTGCGCCGGACCGACGGGTGCACCAGCACCTCCAGCACCCCGATCCCGCCGAGGAGCAGCACCTGGACCTGGCCCAGGATCTGCCCCGGGGTGCCGTCGGCGGCCGGTTCGTCCTGGGCGACCCAGGAGATCCGCCGTTCACCGGGCATCACCTCGGAGAGGTATTCCCGCAGGGAACTCTCCCGCCAGGGCGGATCCTGCGGGAGGTCGGCCGCCAGGACCGCGTTCAGCGTGTCCAGCAGCGACGCGATCTCGACGGACGACGCGGTCCTGGGGTCCCACTCGCGCACCATCACCCGTCTAGCTTGCCGTCAACGGCTGCTTGGGGGAAGGGCCCAGTTCTCCAATGTGCGCGGACGATCACCTTACGTACGGCTGAGCCGTCCGTACTCGTTCGCCCGGTCGAAGACGTCCTGGGCGTACCGGCGGACGTCGTTGTAGGAGAGGATGGCGCCCCACCAGTCACCCGGAATGGTCATGTTCCGGCCGCCCTTGCAGAGATAGTTGCCGGCCGCCAGGGCAGCGTCGTCGATGTCGTGCGGGTCCCGGCGGCCGTCGTTGTCCGCGTCTGCGCCGATCTCCTGCCAGGTGCTGGGGATGAACTGCATCGGGCCGAGCGCCCGGTCGTAGACGGTGTCGTGGTCGAGCTGGCCCCTGTCGGTGTCGAGGATCCGGGACCGGCCGCCCTGCCCGTCCAGCGGGTCGCCGACGATCTCCGGCTCGGACCGGCCGGTGGGCGTGAGGGTGGCGCCGTTGGCCGACCCGTGCCGGGACTCGACGTACCCGATCGCGGCGAGGGTGGTCCAGCTGAGCTGGCAGCTGCGGTGCGTCTCGGCCAGCACCAGCTCGGCGTAGCCGTACGCCTGCATGGCCACCGCCGGGATCTGGGTCCGCGCGCTCATCTGCTGCGCCCAGGCGGCCAGCGCGTCCGCCGGCCGGCCGGTCGACGCCGGACCGACGACCGGCCCGGTGGGCCACGCCCCGCCGGGCAGCGGCGTCCCCGCCGGCAGGGGCGTGCCGGGCAGTCCCGTCGCGCCGGGCAGACCCGGGGGTACGGCGGTGCCGGTCGGCCCGGGCAGCGCGCCCCCCTCCGGTACGCCGGTGACGGAGACGCCGGCGGTGGCGTCCACGGCCACCGGGCGGGACGGCCGAGCCGCCTGCGGCACCAGCAGCGCACCCGCCGCCGCGGTCGCCCCCACCAGGGCGAGCAGGAACACCCCGGGCAGGGTTGCCCGACCGCTGGGACGGCGGGACCAGGCCCGGGTGGCCCGGGCCGCGCCGACGGCGAGCTGCCGGGGCGGCGGCACCCGCACCGCGTGCGCGAACGGCACCCGCCGACGCCGGGAGACGGTGCTGGCCAGCTCCACCGTGCCGGCGCCGCTCTCCGTCTGCTCCGCCTGCTGGGCCTTCGCGTCCGCCTGCTCGGCCTTCGCGCCGGTGACGCCGTCGGTCTTCTCGGCCTTCTCGGCGGTGTCGCGGCGGGGGCGGGGGACCGGTGTGGACCGCGCGACCGCCCCGGGGTCGTCGGGCGGCGCGGCCGGTCGCAGGGGCCCAACCGTCGGTCTGTCCTCGCCGTCCACCACCCGTCGAGTATCACCCATGTCCGCCCGGGCGTCAGGCCCGGTCGTACCCTGGTGGCATGCCCCGGTACGAGTTCCGCTGCCGCGCCTGCGGCGACACCTTCGAGGTCAACCGGCCGATGGCCGAAGCCGGCCAGCCCGCGTCCTGCCCACAGGGGCACGCCGACACGGCGCGGCTCCTCTCCACCGTCGCGGTCACCGGCCGGGGCGCCGGCCCGGTCGGTGGGGCCTCCGCACCCGCCGGTGGTGGCTGTTGCGGCGGTGGCTGCGGCTGCTGACGTCCGGCCCGACCTCGCCCCGCCGGCCTCCGTGCCTTGCCCGGGACGAGATCCGGTGGCACCTTGGGTCGAAATGTGCCCGGCCGTTCTCGCGATGCGTGACGGCGTGACAATAGGGCAGCATGAAGCCGACGTCAGGGGCGGAGGTTCCACGCATGTCGCCACGGATCCACCTCCCGAGCGGATGGGTGACCTTCGTGTTCACCGACATCGAGGGCTCGACCCGGCTGGCCCAGCTGCTCGGTCCGGGCTACCGCCCGGTGCTGCGGGAACACCGCCGGCTGCTGCGCCACACCCTGGCCGGCACGGACGGGGCGGAGCTGCTGACCGAGGGTGACTCGTTCTTCCTCGCCTTCGCGGACGCGGCCGCCGCGCTCACCGCCTGCCTGACCGCCCAGCGGGCGCTGGTCAGTCACGACTGGCCCACCCCGGAGGCCGCGCCCCGGGTGCGGATGGGCCTGCACACCGGGTACGCCGAGCCCCGGGACGGCGAGTACGCCAGCCCCGAGGTGCACCGGGCCGCCCGGGTGGCCGCCGCCGCGCACGGCGGGCAGGTGCTCTGCTCGGCGGCGACCGCCCGGCGCGCCGACCCGCTGCCGGCCGGGGCGTCCCTGCTGGACCTCGGGCTGCACCGGCTGCGCGGCTTCGACGACCGGGAGCGGCTGTTCCAGCTGGTCGCGCCGGGGCTGGAGCGGCGGTTCCCGCGGCCGCGTACCGCCGACGCGGTGGCGCACAACCTGCCGACCCAGGTCACCTCGTTCGTCGGGCGGGAGCTGGAACGGGCGGCGCTGAGGCGGCTGGTCGAGACGTACCGGCTGGTGACCGTGCTCGGCGCGGGCGGCACTGGCAAGACGCGGCTGGCGGTGGAGCTGGCCTCCGGGGTCGTCGAGTCCTACCCGGACGGGGTCTGGTTCGTCGACGTGGCCGCGGTGACCGACCCGGGGCTGGTCGCGTTCGAGATCGCCGCCGTGCTCGGGCTCCGCCCGGAGCCGGGCCGCCCGATTCTGGACACCCTGGTCGAGTACGCGGCCGCCCGCCGGATGCTGGTCGTGCTGGACACCTGCGACGCCCAGCCGGCGGCCTCGGCCGAGGTGATCTCCCGGCTGCTGGCCGGCGGGCGGGGCGTCCGGGTGCTCGCCACCAGCCGGGAGTCGTTCGGCGTGCCCGGCGAGGTGGTGTGGCGGATCCCGCCGCTCTCGGTGGACCCGCGGCCGGACGGCGCGGAGAGCGACGCGGTGGCGCTGCTGCTGGACCGGACGGCGGCGGCCCGGGGCGGCCGGCCGCCGGACCCGGCCGAGCAGGCCGACCTGCGCCGGGTGGTACGGCGGCTGGACGGGCTGCCGCTCGCCATCGAGCTGGCCGCCGCGCGGCTGCGGGTGCTCTCGGTGGGTCAGCTCGCCGAACGCCTCGACGACATGCTGGGCACCCTGGACGCGGGCCGGGAGGAGCCCGAGCCGCCGCCGGTGGAGGCCGGCTGTTCCGGCAACCAGCAGGACACCGTGGACCTGGTCGCCGCCGCGGCCAGGATCAGCCCACCTACCCGGGCCAGCCGGGCGGTGCAGCGGTCGGCCAGCGAACGGCACCTGACCATGCAGGCCACCGTCACCTGGTCGTACCGGACGCTGGGGCCGCGCTCGGCCCGGCTGCTGCGCTGGCTGTCGGTCTTCGCCGGCCCGGTCGACCTGCCGACCGTCCAGTGGCTGCTCGACGACGATCCGCTCGACCCGCTCTCCGTGCTGGTGGACAAGTCGATGGTGCTGGCCGAGCCGCACGCCTCCGGCAGCACCTACCGGATGCTCGACCCGATCCGGGCGTACGCGGCGCGGCGGCTGGTCGAGGCCGGTGAGGAGCAGACCGCCCGGGACCGGCACGTCGCCTGGTCGCGGCACGCCTTGCAGCGGGCGCACCTCGGGCCGGACGGGCGGCCGGTCACCCTCTCCCTCTACGCGCTGGACCCGCTCGCCGGGGAGCTGCGGGCCGCGCTGCGCTGGTGCGCCACCGGTGGCAGCGCCCGCTCGGGGTTGTGGCTGGCCGGCGGGTTGGACCAGTGGTGGCGGGAGCGGGGGCTGGCCCGGGAGGGGCGGCTCTGGCTGTTCCGGCTCTACGGCCGGATCGCGGAGACCGGCGAGGTGATCCCGGAGGCGGAGCTGGCGGCGGCGTACCACATGCACTCGCTGCACGCCGGCGCGGACGGCGAGTTCGCCGAGGAGCTGCGTTACTCGCAGCGTGCGGAGGCCGCCGCCCGGCAGGCGGGCGACCTGGGCCTGCTCGCCCGGGTCCTGGCCGGCCGGGCAGCGCCGCTGGTCGACATGGGACAGTTCGCGGAGGCCGAGCGGGTCTGCCGCGAGGTGATCGAGTGGGCGCACGAGGAGGACGTGGTCTCCGACGCGCTGCTGGCCATCTACAACCTCGCCGAGCTGCTCTGGCGGCGGGGCGCGCTGGAGGAGGCGGCCGAGCTGCTCGGCGCGGCCCGCCCGGTGGAGGCGGCGCGCCCGGTCGAGCGGGGTCGCCGCTCGGTGGACATGCTGCTCGGCATGGTGGCGCTGGCCCGCGGGGACCTGGTCGCGGCGCACGAACACCTGCTGGTGGCGCTCCGCTCCCGGATGAGCCACGGATACCTCGGCCGGGCCTGCGACACGGTGAACGCGATCGCGGTGCGCTGCGCGTTGGGCGGTGACCCGTCGACCGCGGCCCGGCTCTTCGGGGCGGCGCAGGCGACCCGGGCGAACCTGCGGGCCACCCCGGGCATCTACGGCCCGCACTGGCTGGATCGGCAGGCGCAGCTGCGCCGGGTGCTCGGCGACGAGGCCTTCGACGCCGCGTACGGCGAGGGCGGCGAGCTGGCCCTGGAGGAGGCGGCGGCATTGGCGCTCGGCGTGGAGCACCCGGACCTGGCCGTGGACTCGCCCCGGTTCGGCGCGCCCGGCGCGCCCGGCACCCCGGCCCCCCGCCGGCCCGACCAGGCTCCCGGCCCCCGCCCGGCCTCCGGCCCCCACCCCGCTTGACCGACCCGTGCCGGGCCTCCCGGCCTTCGGCTGCCTTGATCAAGAGGTTTGCGTCCAGGAACGAGCCGGATCCGGACGCAAACCTCTTGATCGACAAGCGGGGCGGGGCCGGGTGGGGTCAGGAGCGGGTGGCGGCGCGGTGCTCGGCGTCGGCCTTCATCCGGGCGGCGCGGTCGATGTCGGACTGCCGGACGGCGGCGACCGAGCCGAAGACGCTGACCGCCTCGTAGTAGGTCCAGGCCAGGCTGTAGCAGGCCGGCCGGACGACGGCGTTGTACGTGGCGCAGACCCGCTTCAGGTCGGCGTAGAAGGCGCTGTCCAGGCGGGACTTGTTGGCGGAGAACTGGCCCATCGCCTTGTAGTTGCGGTAGCCGAAGTCGTGCCGGTAGCAGGAGAGGCTGAAGTTGAAGCCGAGCGGGTTGTCGGGGCTGGAGGAGCAGTAGTCGGTCGACCAGTCGAAGGCGTACTCCGACCAGGCGGCCTTGTTTAGCCGGCCGGCGTTCCAGGCGTTGTAGCTGGTGGCGCTGGTCTGGGTCCAGCTGGAGAGCACGCTGAGCTTCTGCGCGGTGCTCACCGCGGCGGACGCGGGCGAGGCCACGCCCAGCGCGGCGAGCAGCGCGAACGTGCCGGAGATGAGAACGGTGGCGAGGCGTCTGGACACGGTTACCTCCGCGGGTGTGCGGTACGGCGGTTACCGGCGGGTCACCGGATGTCGATCATTCTCAATCAATCGACGAACGTCGAGCGACGGTCGACGTGAACTGTTGGTGACATACGCCGAAACAGACCAATGCCCCGGGTCGCCGAGGCGTCCCGGGGCATTGGGTCCGGTGGGTCAGCCCACGAAGCGCGGCGGGCTGGGCGGCCCCTCGTTCCAGACCCGGTCCAGCGCGGTCACGTGGTACGTGTGGCGCTGACCGGCCTCGGCGGTGGTGTCCACCCAGGACTGCACGTCGCCCGCGTCGCCCCGCACGGTGGCGACGAGGTGCGACGCGTCGGCGAAGTCGCAGGGGTCGGCGCTGCCGGTCCCGTCGAACCGGTAGATCGCGTACGAGGTGGCGGTGCCGAACGCGCCCCGGCCGTCGGCCGGCTGGCGCCAGCTCAGGTGCACCCCGTCGTCCTGCCGCTCGGCGCGGGTGATCACGGGGAAGAGCAGCGGCTTGGCCGGCAGCTGCGACATGGCCGGCACGAGCGCCGGGCGGGAGTAGTGCTCGGCGGCGTAGATGTCGGTGGCGCCAAGCCGGTTGGCCTTCACCTGCACGGCCGAGAAGTGCACGTTGCCGAGCACCTCCGGGTACGACCGGTTGAGCGTCAGGTGGTTCGACAGCTCCTGCGGGTTCATCCAGAACGACCCGTACGCCGGGTCACCGCTCTTGTAGTCGGCCTGGCCGATGTAGAGCTGCACCCGGGTGCCGCGCACGGTCTCCGCCCACCACGGCACCAGCCGGGCGTAGTCGGCGGCCGGGTACTGGCCGATGTACCAGTAGAGCTGCGGCACCACGTAGTCGATCCACTCCTCCTTTACCCACTTGCGGGTGTCGGCGGAGATGATGTCGTACGACTGCGAGCCGGTGGTGTCCGAGCCGGCCGGGTCGGCCGACTTGTTGCGCCAGATGCCGAACGGGCTGACCCCGAACTTCACCCACGGCTTGGCCGCCTTGATCTTGGTGTTCATCTCCTGGATCAGCAGGTTGATGTTGTCCCGCCGCCAGTCCGCCTTGTCGGTGAAGCCCCGGTTGTAGGCCGCGAAGGTGGCGTCGTCCGGCACCTGGTACGTGCCGCTCGGGTACGGGTAGAAGTAGTCGTCGAAGTGCACGCCGTCGATGTCGTACCGGCTGACCGCGTCCATCATCGCGGTCTGGACGAACTCGCGGACCTCGGGGATGCCGGGGTTGTAGTAGAGCCGGCTGCCGGCGACGCCCGCCGGCGGGTAGGCGAAGACCCAGTCCGGGTGCTGCCGGGCCGGGTGGTTCGGCGCGAGCTTCGCGAGGTCCGCGCCGGCCCCGCCGGGGGCCGGCATCGAGACGCGGTACGGGTTGAGCCAGGCGTGGAACTCCAGGTTCCGCTTGTGCGACTCCGCCACGAGGAAGGCCAGCGGGTCCCAGCCCGGGTCCTGGCCGCGCACCCCGGTCAGGTACTCCGACCAGGGCTCGTACGGCGACGGCCAGAACGCGTCGGCGGTGGGGCGGACCTGGACCACGACGGCGTTGTGGTTGAGCTTCTGGGCCAGGTCGAGCCAGCCCAGGTACTCCGCCTTCTGCTTGGCGATCTGGTCGGGCGCGGCCTGGGACGCCTTGCTGGGCCAGTCGATGTTCGTCACCGACGCGATCCACATCGCCCGGAACTGACGCTTCGGAGTGGCCGGGTCGGTGATGCAGGTGGTCGAGGTGGGGGTGGTCGCCGCGTCGCTTTCCGCGGCGCTCGCGGGCGTGGCGGCGACGAGCGCGCCGAGCAGCGCCACGGCCAGCCCGGCGGCTCTGAGCCGAGTTGCCTTCATGCGGTGCGATCCCTTCGTTGGCTCCCGGGGCAGGGTCGGGTGACGACGGACGCTGGGTGCATCCGGCAAGATTCGCCGCAGAACATCAGTCGTCGGTAGAAAACTTTCACTATTCCCCGAACGGCGCAAGGCCTCCGGGCGGATCGATGGCCAGGTCGGCCCGAACGTCCGAGGGTGACCCGGCCCACACGCCCGGTCGTGACCTTTCCGACACGTCGGGTACGGCGTCAGTCGCGGGGAAGCTGGGTAGCTTGGCCGGTCACCGGCCGCCACCGTGGTGGTCGCACGGTGGGGAGGGGTGATCAGCCGTGTCCGTGCTGCGGACCAAACCGATCAAGGACGTGCTGGCCCAGGCGGACGCCGACGGCTCCGACGGGAAGCTCGGGCTGCGCCGCCGGCTCGGCGCCGTCGACCTGATGGGCTTCGGCATCGGCATCGTGATCGGCACCGGCATCTTCACGCTGACCGGCATCGAGGCGAAGAACCACGCCGGGCCCGGCGTGGTGGTGTCGTTCGCCGTCGCGGGCGTGGTCGCGCTGCTCGCCGCGCTCTGCTACGCCGAGCTGGCGTCGAGCGTGCCGACCGCCGGCAGCGCCTACACCTACGCGTACGCGACGATGGGCGAGATCGTCGCCTGGATCATCGGCTGGGACCTGCTGCTGGAGTTCGCGCTCGGCTCGGCGGTGGTGGCCAGAGGCTGGTCCGGCTATCTCGCCGAGCTGTTCGACCTGCCCAGCGCCTGGTTCGCCGAGGAGGGCAGCGTCGTCAACCTCGGGGCCATCGCCATCGTGCTGATCCTCGGCGTGGTCGGCATCGTCGGCATCCGCGAGTCCGCCCGGGTGACCAACCTGCTGGTGCTGGTCAAGGTCGCCATCTGCGTCTTCATCGTGGTCGCCGGGCTCTTCTTCGTGAAGGCGGCCAACCTCAGCCCGTTCATCCCCGCCACCGAGCCCGCCGGCAGCGGCGAGGACGGCATCCGGCAACCGGTCACCCAGGCCCTGTTCGGGCTGGAACCGTCGGTCTTCGGCTTCGCCGGGGTGCTCACCGCCGCCGCCGTGGTCTTCTTCGCGTACACCGGGTTCGAGGCGGTGGCGAACCTCGGCGAGGAGACGAAGAAGCCGCGCCGCGACCTGCCGCTGGGCCTGCTCGGCACGCTGCTGATCTCCACCGTGCTGTACATCGGCGTCTCGCTGGTCCTGGTCGGCATGGTCCGCTACACCGAGATCGACGAGGGCGCGCCGATCGCGTCCGCCTTCGAGGCGGTAGGCGCCGGCTGGGCGGCCATCCTGGTCTCCATCGCCGCCATCGCCGGACTGACCAGCGTGATCCTGGTCGACCTGGTGGCCATGGGCCGGATCGGCTTCGCCATCGCCCGGGACGGGCTGATCCCGCCCTCGATCGCCAAGGTGCATCCGCGGTGGGGCACCCCGTACCGGATCTCGGCGATCATGACCCTCGGCGTGGCGCTGCTCGCCGGCTTCCTGCCGCTCTCCGCCCTCGCCGACCTGGTCAGCATCGGCGCGCTCTGCGCGTTCGTGCTGGTCTCCGTCGCCGTGCCGATCCTGCGCCGCAGGCGACCTGACCTGGACCGGCCGTTCAAGGTGCCGTTCTCCCCGGTGCTGCCGATCGTCTCGGCGCTGGCCTGCCTCTACCTGATGCTCAACCTGTCGGTGGAGACCTGGATCCGGTTCCTGGCCTGGATGCTGCTCGGCGGCCTCATCTACTTCGGCTACGGGTACCGGCGCAATCGACTGGCCCGCCGCGAGGTCGCCCAGTCTCCTCCCGAGCCGGCCCCGGCCGGGCGCTGATCAACCCCACGTACGCGACATCGCGGTGTCCGAGCCGGGTGGATACCGCGATGTCGCGTATCTGGACAGGTCAGGGCCGGGGCTGGGGGATGCCCGTCGGGCCCTGGACGACCGGCTTGCCGTTCGGCCACGTCAGCTCGTCCAGCCAGACCTGGCGGCCGGGGTCGGTGCTGCCCTCCTGGCCGGGCGGCCAGGCGTGGTAGAGCAGCCAGGTGCGGCCGTCCTGCTCCACCATCGAGGCGTGGCCCGGGCCGGAGGCGGCCTGGTTGGCCTTCAGGATCGGGTTCTCCGGGGCCTTCACGCAGGGGCCGGTCGGGCTCTCGCAGACGGCGTAGCCCTCGGCGTAGTCGGCGCGGTCGTAGGCGTTGGCGGCGAAGAAGAGGTACAGCTTCCCGTCGTGCCGGTGGAAGAAGGGCCCCTCGATCAGGGTGCCCTCCCACGGCTCGGTCTGCTTGAGCAGCTTCGTCGGCCCACCGACCAGGCGCAGCCCGTCCGAGCTCAGGCGCTGCGACCAGAGCCAGGTGTCCACCCCGATCGCGTTGCCGTCGTTCTTCCAGAGCAGCCAGAGGCCGCCGTCGGCATCCCGGAACGGGCTGGCGTCGATCGACCCGCCCAGCTCCGCCTGACAGACCAGTGCGGCGGTCGAGTCGTCCCGGTACGGCCCGAGCGGCCGGTCCGCGACCGCCCGGCCGACGCACTGCCGGCCCGAGGACCGGTCGGCGACGGTGTAGTAGAGCAGGAACCGGTCGGGGGCGAGCTGGATCGCCTCGGGCGCCCACGTCCTCCCGGCGTCGGCCCAGCCCGGCAGCTCCGGCAGGGCGTCCCCGGCGTCGCTCCACTCCACCAGGTCGGGGGAGGTGAGCACCGGGACGTTCCGGCCGCCGCTGTTGGTGTGGAACAGGTACCAGGTGTCGGCCACCCGGATCGCCTGCGGATCGGGGGCGTCGGTCCGGACGACCGGGTTGGTGAACATGCGCGTCTGGTCTCCCGTACCCGAAGGGGTTGTCGTGTTGCCGCAACCGGCGACGAGCAGCGCGGCGACCAGTGCCGCCGCGCCGCGCCGCCGGGTCCTGCCGGAGATCATCCCTTCAGGCCGCTGCGCGACACGCCCTGGATGACGTGGCGCTGCGCCAGCACGAAGAGGATCAGCACCGGCACGCTGGCCAGCATCGCCCCGGCCATGATCACCGGATAGTCGGTCACGTAGGCGCCCTGGAGCAGGCCCAGGCCCGCCGGCAGGGTGAGCCGCTCCGGGCTGAACAGCACGTACACCGGCCAGAGGAAGTCGTTCCAGTTGCTCAGGAACGACAGCACCGCCAGGGTGGCCAGCGCCGGCTTCGACAGCGGCAGCAGCACCCGGGTGAAGACCTGCCAGTGGTTCGCGCCGTCCAGCACCGCGGCCTCCTCCAGCTCCCGGGGGATGGAGAGGAAGAACTGCCGCAGGAAGAACACCCCGAACGCGCTCGCCGCCCCCGGCACCACCACCACGGTCAGCGTGTCGATCCAGCCCAGCCGCTCGGCGATCACGAAGTTCGGGATGATCAGCGAGGTGGGCGGCAGGAACAGCGTGCCCACGATCAGCGCGAAGCTCAGCCGCCGGCCGTGGAACCGCAGCCGGGCCAGGGCGTACGCGGCCATCGACGCGGTGGCCAGCACCAGCAGCGTGTGCAGGGTGGCCGCCAGCATGCTGTTGACGAACCAGCGCAGCACCGGGTTCGCCGTGTTGTTGATGATCGCGTCGTAGCCGTACGTGGAGAGCGGGTCCGGCAGCCAGCTCGGTGGGTCCTGCTGCGCGTCGGCGTACGTCTTCAGCGAGGTGAGCAGCATCCACACCACCGGGGTCACGAAGACCGCGGTGATCAGCAGCAGCACGGCGTAGCGCACGCCGCGACGCAGACTCGTCATCGTCGCCCCCTCAGTCTTCCCGGTACCGGAACAGCCGGAAGTTGACGATGCTGACCACCGCCAGCATCAGCGCGAAGAGCACGCTCATCGCGGCCGCCCGGCCCGCGTCGTAGTCGCGCAGCCCCTCGTCGACGATCCGCCAGACCACCGTCCGGGTCTGCTCGCCCGGTGCGCCCTGGGTGATCAGGAACGACTGCCCGAAGACGTTCGCCGAGGCGAGGATGGTGGTGGTCAGCACGAAGAGCAGCACCGGGCGCAGGCCGGGGAGCGTGACGTACCGGAACCGGTCCCAGCCGTTCGCGCCGTCGACCCGGGCCGCCTCGTACAGCTCGGCCGGGATGTCCTGCAGGCCGGCCAGGTAGATCACCGCGTTGAAGCCGCAGGTCCACCAGACGGTCACCCCGACCAGCGACACCCAGGCCCACGGCACATCGGTCACCCACGGGGTGTCCGAGGGCAGGCCGACCGCTCCGAGCAGCCGGTTGACCAGGCCCAGGTTCGCGTCGAGCAGGAAGCGCCAGAGCAGGCCGATCACCGCGACGCCCAGGACGTACGGGGCGAAGAACGCCGCCCGGAAGAACGTCCGTCCGGGGAAGGACCGGTTCAGCAGCAGCGCCAACCCCAGCGGTACGACCACCAGCAGCGGCACCGACAGGAGGGTGAAGATCGCGGTGGCCCGGACGCTGGACCACCAGTCACCGTAGATCGCCGAGTCGCTGGAGAAGAGGTCCTGGTAGTTGTCCAGCCCGATGAACGGCCGGTTCGGCAGCTGGAGGTCCCACTGGTGGAGGCTGATCCAGACTCCGAAGAGGATCGGCGCCAGCCCGAAGACTCCGAACAGGACGAGGTACGGCGCGAGGAAGAGGTACGGGGTGGCCCGGTGCCCCCGCTCGGTGACACCCCGACGGCGGAACCGCCCCGCCGGGGGCGGCGCGTCACCGCGCGCCGCCCCGACCTCGATCACGTCCGCCACGGCGGATCAGTTCCCGTACTTCTTGCGGTTGTCCTCGAGCTGCTTGTTGGCCTTCGCCACGCCGTCGTCCAGCGCCTGCTTCGGCGACTTCTTGCCCAACGCCGCCTCGTTGAAGGAGTTGTAGAAGGTGGTCATCACCTCGCCGAGGCCGGGAGCGGCCGGCGGGAAGGCCGCGTACTCCAGCTCGGGGGCGAGCGCGTTGACCTCGGTCAGGGCCTTGAAGTCGGCGCTCTCCCGGACCGCCTTGCGGGCCGGCACCTGACCGCCCTTGGCCCAGTCCAGCGAGTGCTGGCTGAGCCAGTTGATGAAGACCTTCGCCCCGGAGACCTTGTTGTTGTCGCCGCCGCGCTGCTTGACGATGGTGAAGTTGTGCGAGTTGGCCCAGGCGGCCTGCTGGCTGCCGATCTGCGGCAGCGGCGCGACGCCCCACTGCACGGCGGGGCTCTTCTTCAGGTCGTTGATCTGCCAGATGCCGTTCCAGTTGAACGCGTTCTTGCCACTCTTGAGCGCCAGGTAGTCGGCGTCCTGGCCGACGTTGGCCGGGGAGTACCCCTGCTTGATCATGTCGACCAGCCAGGTGCACGCCTCGACCGCCGGGTCGGAGTTGAAGGTCGCCTTCGCGACCTCGCCGTCGAAGAGCGTGCCGCCCCACTGGTGCAGCAGCGAGTAGAAGGTCATCCCGCCGGTGAACTGGAACGGGCTCACCCAGAAGCCCTGCACGCCGGACTTCTTCAGCTCGGCCAGCGCGGCGGTGTACTCGTCCTTCGTCGCCGGCGGCTTGTTCGGGTCGAGGCCGGCCTTCTCCATGACCGCCTTGTTGTAGTACAGGCCGAGCGGGTGCATGTCCAGCGGGATGCCGTACCGCTTGTCGTGGTAGAGCCCGCCCTTCCAGACGGTCGGGGCGAAGTCGCCCTCGCTCAGCTCCAACGTCTTCGCCACGTCGTCCAGCTCCATGATCACGCCACGGGCGGCGAAGGTAGCGAGCTGGTCCATGTGCATGACCGCGATGTCCGGGCCGTTGCCGCTGGAGACCGCCCCGGGAAGCTTGCTGTAGTAGTCCTGCCACTCGTAGGTGACCACGCCCACGGCGATGTTCTGGTGCTCGCTGTTGAACTGCTCGACCAGCTTCTTGAAGATGTCGCCGTCGCCGCCGGTGAACCCGTTCCACAGCTTCAGGTCGACCTTCGGGCCGGTGTAGTCCTTGCCGCCGTTCCCGGCGGCGGTGGAACCGCCGGTGCTGCTGCCGCCGCCGCAGCCGGCCAGGGTCAGCGTGGCCGCGGCGCCGAGCCCGACGCCGAGCCCGAGCAGGCGACGCCGGCTCATCTCGTTCTGGATCATGCGGTTCTCCTTGGGGACGGGATGAAGTTTGCCTGGTCAGGGCTGAGGCGCGAAGCGCAGCAGGTTCCAGGAGCAGGCGGGCAGCCGGACGGTGCCCCGGCCGCCGTTCCAGGTGGGGCTGGTGAGCTCCCGTGGCGTCACCCGCTCGGGCTCGGCCTCGGTGTTCGTGGCCGCCGGCTCGGACCCGGCAGCGAGAGTGAGGTGCTGCTCGGGGCGCAGCCCGGGCAGGCCGCGCAGGTCGAGGTCGAGCGGGAGGTCCGCGTCGCCCCGGTTGACCGCGAAGACGGCCAGGGTTCCCGTCTCCTCGTCGTGCACCGCGACGGTGTCCAGCACCGGCACGTCGCCGTACTTCTTCGTCTCGTAGCTCGGGGAGACCGGCTCGGTGCGCAGCACGGTGCCCCGCGCGTACCGGGCGGTGAGGGCGAACGGGTGGAAGATGCTCTGCCGCCAGGCCGGCCCGCCGGTGCGGGTGCGGATCGGGGCGATCACGTTGGCGAGCTGCGCCTGGCAGGCGACGCCGACCCGGTCGGCGTGCCGGAGCAGGGTGATCAGCAGGTCGCCGACCACCACCGCGTCGACCGCGGTGAAGTCGTCCTCGATCAGCGCCGGCGCCTCCACCCAGCCGCGCCGGTCCAGGTCGGCCTTGAGGCGGGACTCGTACCAGACGTTCCACTCGTCGAAGGAGATCTTCAGCTTGCGCTTGTGCCGCTGCTTGGCGGCCACGTGGTCGGCGGTGGCGACGACGTCCGTGATGAAGTTGTCCATGTCGACCGCGGAGGCCAGGATGCTGGCCCGGTCGCCGTCGGACGGGTCGTAGTAGGTGTGGGCGGAGATGTAGTCGACGTGCTCGTAGGTGTGCTCCAGGACGGTGGCCTCCCACGCGGCGAAGGTGGGCATCCGCCGGTTCGAGCTGCCGCAGGCGATCAAGCTGATCGACGGGTCGATCAGCTTCATCGCCCGGGCCGTCTCGGCGGCGAGCCGGCCGTACTCGTCGGCGGTCTTGTGACCGACCTGCCACGGGCCGTCCAGCTCGTTGCCGAGGCACCAGAGCCGCACCCCGTACGGCTCCTCGGCGCCGTGCTTGCGGCGCAGGTCCGACAGCTGGGTACCGCCCGGGTGGTTGGTGTACTCCAGCAGGTCGCAGGCCTCCTGCACGCCCCGGGTGCCGAGGTTGACCGCCATCATCGGCTCCACGCCGGCCCCGGCCGCCCAGGTCATGAACTCGTCGAGCCCGAACGTGTTGGTCTCGATCGTCTTCCAGGCCAGGTCGAGCCGGCGGGGCCGGTCGCCGACCGGGCCGACGCCGTCCTCCCACCGGTAGCCGGAGACGAAGTTGCCGCCGGGGTAGCGGACGACCGAGACGCCCAGCTCGCGGGTCAGGTCGAGCACGTCGCCGCGGAGGCCGCGGCCGTCGGCGGTGGGATGTCCCGGCTCGTAGATCCCGCCGTAGACGCAGCGCCCCATGTGCTCGACGAAGGAACCGAAGAGCCGGCGGTCGGCCGGTCCGATCGCGAACGCCGGGTCGATCGTCAGCTGTGCGCTCCGCAACGGGTGCCACCTTTCCTCGTGCCGGGTGCCGGGGTGACCGCGGTCACTCCGTACCTCAGGTTTCTACAACGTTGTAAGCAACGTTGTAAAGGGGTGCGGAGGCGGTAGAGTGCCGGCAGCACCGACACCGGGAGGGTTGGCAGTGCGGCACAGGCTCAAGGACGTCGCCGAGCGGGCCGGCGTGTCGGTGAAGACCGTCTCCAACGTGGTCAACGGCTACCTGCATGTCCGACCGGACACCCGGGCCCGGGTGGAGGAGGCGATCGCCGAGCTGAACTACCGGCCCAACCTCTCCGCGCGCAACCTCCGCAAGGGGCGGACCGGGGTGATCGCCCTGGCCGTCCCGGAGCTGGACATCCCGTACTTCGCCGAGCTGGCTCGGCACGTCGTCACCGCCGCCGCCGAGCACGGCTGGACGGTGCTGATCGACCAGACCGGGGGCGGCCCGGAGCAGGAACGCAAGGTCGCCAGCGGGATCGGCGACCACATGATCGACGGGCTGATCTTCAGCCCGCTGGCGCTCACCGCCGACGACCTCACCGGCCTCGACGGCATGCCGATGGTGCTGCTCGGCGAGCGGGTCGACCACGGCCCGGCCGACCACGTCGTGGTGGACAACGTGGCCGCCGCCCGGGAGGTCACCGCCCACCTGATCGGGCTCGGCCGGCGCCGGATCGCCGCCATCGGCTCGCAGCGCACCCCCGAGGGCGCCAGCGCCCGGCTCCGCCTGGCCGGCTACACCGCCGCCCTGGCAGACGCCGGTATCGGGTACGACGAGAAGCTGGTGGCGCCCGCACCGGCCTGGCACCGCGCGGACGGCGCCGCCGCCATGCGCGACCTGCTCTCCTCCGGCGTACGCCCCGACGCTGTCTTCTGTTTCAACGACACCCTCGCCCTCGGCGCCCTGCGCGCCCTGCACGAGGCGGGGTTGCGGGTGCCCGAGGACGTCGCGGTGGCCGGCTTCGACGACATCGAGGACGGGCGCTTCTCCATCCCCACCCTCACCACCGTCGCCCCGGACAAGGAACGCATCGCGCGGCTCGCGGTGGAACTGCTGGCCGGCCGCCTCGACGGCGACCGGGAGGCGCCGCCCCGGGAGCTCACCGCCCCCCACCGGCTGGCCACCCGCGAGAGCACCACCGGCCGCCCCTGACCTGCGCCGGGCCGGCGGTCAGTCGAAGAAGCGGGCCAGGTGGGTCGGGGCGGGCGCCGGGTCGTCCGGGCCGACCGGGGTCAGGTCGGCGAAGATCGAGGCGCCGTCGCAGCTGGAGTGCAGGGGATACCAGCGCGGGGTGCCCGGCGGGCGCTGACCGCAGATGCCCTTGAACGTCTGCACGTCCAGCAGCCGGACGTGGGTCGGGTCGGCGACCGCGTTCACGTGCCGCCACCAGGGGCTCATCACGTGCAGCACGCCACCCGGCCGGAGCGTCCGGTGGCACTCGTCCAGCAGCGGCAGGAAGTCGATCAGGTGCTCCAGGATGTGCACCGCGAAGAACACGTCCACCGAGTCGTCGGCCAGCGGCAGCGAGCCGGAGAGGTCGGCCACCGCGTCCACCCCCGCCGCGGGGTAGATGTCCAACCCCAGGTTGCCCGGCCACTGCTTGGTCGCCCCGCAGCCCAGGTCCACCACCACCGGGGCGCGGCCGCCGACGCGTACCCTGCACCAGACGCCGAGCACGCCGGCGAGCCGGCCGACCAGATCGCGGACCAGCCGCAGCTCGGCCGGGTCGGCGACCTCGCCGGTCAGGTGCGCGACGCCCCGGTCGAAGCGCACCTCCACCGCCAGCGGGCGCAGCCGGTCGTCGTGCCGGGCCAGATCGGCCCACGCCTCGGCGAGGAACCCGTCGACCTTGCGCAGCCGCTCGGCCGAGGGTGCGGACTGGGCCATCGCGACCATGAGCCACCTCCGGGCCGCCCGTTACCCGCATCCCCGCCCGGTATGCCTGGGCGGCCGCATCTTCGGCCAGCTGAGGCCGGCGCGGCAGGTCAGCCGGAGATGGTCCGGCGGGCCGTGCGGCCCGCGCCGCGCATCCGCTGGCGGGGCTGCGGGGCCACCGTCTTCGGCCGCTTGAGGTGGTACCGGTGCAGCTCGTTGTGGCCGGGCAGCGACGGGTCCTCGCTCATCGCCACCAGCTCCCAGCCCTGGTCACCGGCCCGGTTCAGGTGGGCCAGCGCGGTGTCGCCGTACGGGGTGACGTCGACCATCGAGCCGTCCGGGCCGTACCAGATGAAGACGACCTCCCACCCGATGTCGGTGGTGGCCGCCTGGCGACGACGGACCAGCAGCGCGTACTCCCACTTGAGCATGGGGTCATTGTCACCCCGCGCGCGCCCGCCGGCATGGATCAATCCTCGGCGATCCGTCCGGCGTCGACCCGCAGCCGCCGGTTGACGCTCACCGCGTCCAGCATCCGCCGGTCGTGGGTCACCAGCAGCAGGGTGCCCGGGTAGTTCGCCAGCGCCGACTCCAGCTGCTCGATCGCCGGCAGGTCCAGGTGGTTGGTCGGCTCGTCCAGCACCAGCAGGTTGACCCCGCGCCCCTGGAGCAGGGCCAGCGCCGCGCGGGTCCGCTCGCCCGGCGAGAGGGTCGCCGCCGGCCGCAGCACGTGCGCCGCGCGCAGGCCGAACTTGGCCAGCAGCGTCCGCACGTCCGCCGGCGTCAGCTCCGGTACGGCGGCGCCGAACGCGTCCAGCAGGGGCTGGTCGCCCAGAAAGAGGCCGCGAGCCTGGTCGACCTCGCCGACCACCACCCCGGGACCGAGCGCCGAGTGCCCGTCGTCCAGCGGCAGCCGGCCCAGCAGCGCGGCGAGCAGAGTGCTCTTGCCGGAGCCGTTCGCCCCGGTGATCGCCACCCGGTCCGCCCAGTCGATCTGCAGGTCCACCGGGCCGAGGGTGAAGCCGCCCCGGCGTACCACGGCTCCGCGCAGCGCGGCCACGACGGCTCCGGCGCGGGGCGCGGCGGCGATCTCCATCCGCAGCTCCCACTCCTTGCGCGGCTCCTCGACCACCTCCAGCCGCTCGATCAGCCGCTCGGTCTGCTTCGCCTTGGCCGCCTGCTTCTCGGTCGACTCGGCCCGGAACTTGCGGCCGATCTTGTCGTTGTCGGTGGACTTGCGCCGGGCGTTCTTCACGCCCTTCTCCATCCAGGCGCGCTGGGTGCGGGCCCGGGCCTCCAGCGCCGCGCGGGTGTCGGCGTACTCCTCGTAGCCGGCGCGGGCGTGCCGGCGGGCCACCTCCCGCTCCTCCAGGTACGCCGCGTAGCCGCCGCCGTAGTGCCGGACCTGCTGCTGGGCGAGGTCCAGCTCCAGCACCCGGGTCACCGTCCGGGTCAGGAACTCGCGGTCGTGGCTGACCAGCACGGTGCCGGCGCGCAGCCCGGTGACGAACCGCTCCAACCGGTCGAGCCCGGCCAGGTCGAGGTCGTTGGTGGGCTCGTCGAGCAGGAAGATGTCGTACCGGCTGAGCAGCAGGGAAGCCAGCCCGGCCCGGGCCGCCTGACCGCCGGAGAGACCGGTCATCGGGTGGTCCAGGTCCACGGTCAGCCCCAGCTCCGCGGCGACCTGTTCCGCGCGTTCCTCCAGATCCGCGCCGCCCAGGCCGAGCCAGCGCTCCAGAGCCTCCGCGTACCCGTCGTCGGCGCCGTCCGCGCCCGCGGTGAGCGCCTCGGTGGCGGCGTCCAGCGCGCCCTGCGCCGCGGCGACCCCGGTACGCCGGGCCAGGAAGTCGCGGACCGTCTCGCCCGGCCGGCGCTCCGGCTCCTGCGGCAGGTAGCCGACCGTGGCGGCGGGCGGGTTCAGCGAGACGCTGCCCAGCTCCACCGGCTGGAGCCCGGCGAGGGTACGCAGCAGGGTCGACTTGCCCGCCCCGTTCACCCCGACCAGCCCGACCACGTCGCCGGGGGCGACCACCAGTTCCAGGTCGGAGAAGAGCAGCCGGTCACCGTGCCCGGCAGCGAGGTCCTTGACGATCAACGTGGCGCTCATGAGAAGGTCGAGCCTACCGGCGCGCGATCCGGTTACCGGCGCCCCGCCGGTAAGCGGGCTGAGGGAGACTCACGGGCGTGGTGACCACTCTGGCGATCGACTGTGGGGGCGGCGGGATCAAGGCGTCGGTGCTGGACGCCGCCGGGACGATGCGGGCCCGGCCGCTGCGGGTGCCGACGCCCTACCCCCTGCCGCCGTCGCTGTTCGCGAAGACCCTGCTGGACCTGGGCGCCCGGCTGCCGTCAGCGGACCGGATGACCGTCGGCATGCCGGGCATGATCCGGCACGGTGTGGTGGTGGCGACCCCGCACTACGTGACCCGGTCCGGGCCGCGCAGCAAGGTCGACCCGGACCTGGTCGCCGAGTGGTCCGGGTACGACGCGCGCAGCGCGCTCGCCGAGGCGTTCGGGGTCCCGGCGCTGGTGCTCAACGACGCCGAGGTGCACGGCGCGGGGGTGGTCGCCGGGACCGGCTGCGAGCTGGTGCTGACCCTCGGCACCGGGCTGGGCAGCGCGCTCTTCGACGGCGGGGTGCTCGCCCCGCACCTGGAGCTGTCGCACGCGCCGGTGCGCTGGGGCACCACCTACGACACGTACGTGGGGGAGCCGGAGCGGCGCCGGCTCGGCGACGCGTTCTGGTCCCGGCGCATCCGGCAGGTGGTCGACGGCCTGCGCCCGGTGTTCCGCTGGGACCGGCTCTACCTGGGCGGGGGAAACTCCCGGTTGATCCGCCCGGAACAACTGGGCCGGATGGGGGACGATGTCGTGGTCGTCCCGAACACGGCCGGAATCGTCGGCGGTGTCCGGGCGTGGGACCTGCTGGGCGACCGGTACGACCCGACCCCCTGACGCAACTTCCGCGAACGGAACACTCGCGATACGGCCGGTGTTGTGCCAACGTCGAACAAAGGGCGGCGCGACACGAGGAGGTGGGTCGAGTGGATCTTCTGGCGGACTACCGGCGGGCGACCATGTTCTTCGAAACGGGTGACCCGACCGGAGCGGCGCGGCTGCTCGAGCCGATCGTCGAGGCGGAACCCGGCAACTCCTCAGTCCGGCAGCTGCTGGCCCGGGCGTACTTTCAGTCGGCCCAGCTCAACCGGGCCGAGGAGCAGCTGCGCGAGCTGGTCGACCGGGACCCGAGCGACCACTACGCGCACCACGTGCTGGGCCGGACGCTGGAGCGGATGAACCGGTACGCCGACGCGCTGCGGCACCTGCGCATCGCGGCGGCCATGTACTCGACCAACACCGACTACACGACCGCGCTGCGCCGGGTGGAGAGCCGGGTCAGCGGCGGCCGCTGACGGCGCACGCGTACGGAAGGGGCAGCCCTGGTGGCTGCCCCGATGCGTGTCCGGCGCGCCTACGATTGCGGAGTGAAGCTCAAGCTCGACCTCCACGACATCTTCAACAAGGGCCAGGACATCGACCGCGCGCTGCGCGGGATCATGGACGAGGCGGTGGCGAAGAAGGCCACCCTCGTGGAGATCATCCCCGGCAAGGGCTCCGGCCAGCTCAAGAAGCGGGTGCTGCGGTTCCTCGATCAGAAGGACGTCAAGCAGCTCTACCACCGCGTGGAGAAGGACTCGAAGAACTTCGGCCGCCTCTTCGTCCACTTCCGCTGGAAGTAGTAACGGCATGGCCTCTGACCTGCGCGGCTGGGTCGTTCTGGGGCCGTTGAACCATGATCATGCCGTTTCCAGGCCGTCACCCGCGTGCGGGCCGTCGCCGGCTGCTCGCCGAATGCCTTGTCGATGACTCGCCGGGTGCGGTCCTCGCTGGCGGGCAGTAGGTGGGTGTAGATCCGGAGGGTGAAGCCGGGGTCGGCGTGGCCGAGGTAGGCCGACAGAGCCTTGACACTCTCCCCGGCGTCCAGGAGCACGGAGGCGTAGGTGTGCCGCAGTGCATCCCGTTGTGCCGGTTGTCGGGGGATCCCGGTCGAGCGGATAGCAGCCAGATGTCGCGCCGGGCATGCGGCCCCATGCCCCGTTCCACCAGCGCCCGCGTACCTCCACCGGCGCGAACCGGCGCTCGGACCCTGCGGGCAGCACGACGAACACGGGTGTCCTCGTGTCCGTGGCATGGGGTCGAGCTGCAGGAGACGTGGGAGATCGAGAACTGTTCGCGCCGGTCCGTGATGATCCGACTCACGTCGCCTACCGAATTTCCGTAGAGACCGGCTCAAGGTAGAACAGGCACTGGTCCGGGTTGTACTCGCCAACCCGAGCAACAACGTGGAGAAGGTCGCCGGTACCTACGGAATCCGGGATGTTCGCGCCAGTGAGATGCAGGTCAGGGACGTTGACGTCTTCGAACTTGAATGCGGGCCCAACCAGAGATTTCGGGCCCTTACCGGGAGAGACGAGGATGTCGTAGCGAGTTTGGTAATCGCCGTGATTTAGCATCGATGTGATGGAACCGTCGAACTCGATGGTCCTGCCCTCGTACTTGGCCACGAACGTTCCGATCGTCTCGTCGCAGTAGTCCCGCACCGCCAAGAGCGCCGCGAGATCCTTGCTGTTCTTGACCGTCAGGACCTGGTCCGCGTCGGACTCATCTGAAGCCGATTCTTCGGGCTTCGGCGTCTCCGAGGGCTTTCCGCTGGCCACGACCGTCGCCTCGCTCGGCGACTTGGTCGGCTTGGGGTCCTTGTCGTCTCCGCCTTGGAGCGCGCTGGCGATTCCGCCGACGATGGCCAGGAGCAGGACGACACCGGCCGCCACGGCAATGAGTACCCACGGGACCTTCGGCTTCGGGCGGCGGAAGTTCAGCGTTGTCCGCAACGTCCCCTGGTTCTGGTCGACGAACTCCCAACCAGCCTTCTGCCACTTCGCGATCGACCTGGCCTCGATGCCGCGGATTGCCTGCACGGACTTGAACTCGTACTGCACGCCGTCGTCAGCCATGCGGCTCCCAGCCCCCCGAATCGGATCCATCGCTCATGGACTCCTCGCGAGGATAGGGGCTCAGCGAAGTTGGCGGGGGTCGAGGTGTCCTCGGGCTCGTCGGGTTGTGGCGCAGCGGGTTCGGAGCCGTTGGTTGACGGGGTTGCGGAAGTCGTAGGCGTCGCGGGCGACGGTCTTGATCACGCGGTTGGTGCCTTCGGAGCCGGCGTTGGTGATACCGGTATGGATGAACGCCAGGATCTCCGGCCACCAGGTCTGCACCGTGGTCGCCAGGCGTCCGAGTTCGAGCAGGCAGGAGCCTACCCGAACACACGTACGAACCGGCCGGCTGCCGACGATGCCGGGCTCCACTTGATCCGTTACACATCGACTTCACTTGAAGGGTGCCAGTTGGCCGGCTCTCTCCGGGCTCGGCTGTCACGGTGCGTAACTGGCGTGCCGCCTATCGCTGGGGCATGCGATCCTCGGCGCCGGTCAAGACGCGCGATCAGCGGCAGATCAGCGCACCTGATCTCGGTCGACGCGCGGGCGTCCGACCGTAGAACCGATAACCAGAGGCGGCGTCGGGTGCGCGTCGACCAGCGCGGCGTCGGTCGCTCGCTCTCGTGGGCGGCTCAGGTTTCGTCGAAGAGTTCTTCGGCGACCGCGGCTGCGTACGGCGCCTCACTGCAGGTGAGCCAGCGCTCGATTTCGTCGGGATGACTGCCGAGGGCGGTCGCGGCGGCGACGGCGTCGACCGCGTCCGGCGGTGGCGTTACCCCGTCCCGCGTCACCAGAGCCAGTGGCCACGCCGGCCGCACTCGGCCACCGTCGGCGTAGAACAGGAACGGCGGTACGAACTGCAGCCGGCGACCGTCCGCGTCGTCGAGAATGTCACCGGAGTGAAGCGCACCGTATGCGCGGCGCAGCAGCTTCATCTCGATCGGCTCGGCACGCTCCAGCCACACGTCCGCCGCCTCCGCGTATCCGCCGCCGGCCGGTAGCAGCGCGATGCTTGCTGTGAGTCTCGGCAGGAAGCCGTCGTCCATCGGCGGGTCGTATCGGTCGGATCGCACCACGTAGCACCGGGTCGGCGGTATGCCAACCGCGCACCGGTCGCCCTCGTCGAGTTCGGCCGCCGGGGGCGAAGCTGGTACGGCCACCACGGCTCGGTGGATTCGTCGACGGGGCTTGCTCTTGAGGTGGGGGTCAGCAGCAGGGCGACGAAGCCGCGCGGTTAGTTGCCGAAACGTAGCGGCCGAGTCGAACGTGATGACCAGCTCGACCAAACTCAATAGAGATGCGGGCGATACTGCCTGGCCGCGCTCCGCAGACTCCATGGTCATCCTCTTCGACAGAACGGCAGGAACCCACGATGCCTCCCGCCGCCTCCGCAACCGTCATCTCGCCCCTAGGACGGACTACGATGCGGATCTTGTCCTAGGCCGAAAAGACCGGGGGACGACTCATCAGAATTTGTGTGCCTTTTGGTTAGCACTCCTGAGATCGGCGGTTGCACAGGCGAACGTCCCTTATTTCCGGCAATTCCAACAAGTGTCGCCTGAGACGCTCTCGTTCCTCTGTTGAGAGATCCTTGCGGAAGTGGACGTGCAGGGTCGGTCCTTCGCCGGGTCGGCCGCCTCCGACGCTCACGCCGCGCGCACCGTAGCCAATTCCGCTCCCATCGCCTTCGACAATGCTGCGATACGGTTCCTCCCAATCTATGAACTTGGACGTGGTGTGGACGATGAACGCATCCGGCGGAGACAGTACGGATCGATAGGTTGCCGCGGCGAATCCTACGACCGCCATGACCGATACCAACCCGCCGGCGATTGCGGCGACTCGGGCCCGTCCCGGCACCCGTCCCGGATCGACGGCCCCGGCAATCACGAGAATCAGCGCGGCCGGTAGATGCAGGGACAGCCCGAAGAATTCACCGACGACCGCGAGAGCCAGCAGCAGCGCGGCACATATCCTGCATACGAACCGAAATGGCTTACCGTGCACGGTCATCACGGGAATTGCTGCGATCACGACCGGCAGCCAGAACGCGAGCAGGAACACCGGAAAGGTTGTGTTTGTCAATGTCAGCCAGAGAGCGGCCAGGATCGAGACCAGGAGCGCAGCCCCCGCCAACATGCGGGGATATACATATGCCCTTTTCGGCATCGTGCTCTGGCTATCCACGTACGTAATTGTGCCTCCACGGTATCAGGTGCGCAAGATCCTCCAAGCCATCGTGGTGGCCATGCTTTTGGTGCCGGACGAAGCGCAGAGCGTTTCAGCTTGATTCATTGTGTACCCGGATTGCTGATGCCGGGGTCGGCGGCCAGGAAGGTGCGGATGGTCTCGGCAATGGCGGGCCATTTCCAGCGGCGCCTTGACATAAAGGGGTGCCATGAGAGTTAACGGTTCCTGGCAGAGTCTACCGATCAACACGGTCCTGCCCTCGTCGCTGCGTCAGAGCAGAGTGACCGCGTCGCGGCGGCGATGTAGCGGCGGCCGTGCGGCGCACGATCAGAATGGTGCGGGTCCGCGGCCTGCCAACGACATCAACACCTGCGTGGCGAGTAGCTTGCGTATGCCGGTGACGGCGACTGTCCCGATCCGATCGTAGGGCAGTTCCAATTGCAGCCCTTCGACTGCGTTGCGAAGGTCTGTCGTGATCTCGTCCGGACGGAACGTGCCGCCCCAGCCGTTGAGTCCTCCGCGCTGGTTGGTACTGAGGGAAGCCATGCCGGATATGCATGCGCCGTCGACCAGGATCAGCCTCGCAGGACCCGAGTAGGTCGTCGTCATAGTCATCAACCCTTCAGGATGTAACGCCGCGCACCCCGGGTCCCGGCTGTCTGACAGTCATCAGGAGGCGAGGCGTCGAGTCCGACCATGGTGTGCTCCACCTGGACCGCGACCGTACGTGCCTCGACCGTCAGGGCGGCGGCGATGCGGAATTCGGCTCGTTAGCGATAAGGGTCGACGTCTGTGTCTGTCTGGTTCATGAGCCAGAGGCGCGCCTTGGGCGAGCTGACAGTCGGCCTGGGCAGACTAGCGCCCGAGGTCCGAATCGATCCAGAGAAGAGAACACGGGGGCGATGCTGAGCTGGCTCCACACCGAGATGGCCGGCCTTCTGCCGATCAGACGACTTTCGCGATGCCGTGGTGAGCGCATGAAACGCCGAACGGCGGCCCGCTGAACCAGTCGGGCCGCCGTTCGCAGAGTGTGGATCAAAGCGGGCGGATGTTCTCCGCCTGCGGGCCCTTCTGGCCTTGGGTGATGTCGAACTCCACCTTCTGATTCTCGTCGAGGCTGCGGAAGCCGCTCGCCGAGATCGCGGAGAAGTGGGCGAAGACGTCGGCGCCGCCGTCGTCCGGGCTGATGAAGCCGAAGCCCTTGTCGGCGTTGAACCACTTCACGGTACCTGTAGTCATGTCTGCTCCTTCGCAGGCTGTTAGAGACCGCACTGTGCGGACCCTTACGCCGCCGCGTTGATCACCCGCGTCGAAACGACACGAAAAACGAAAAGCGCCTGGATGGGTTTCAGATGCCCCATCAGGCGCCGGAAAACGTCTACGGAAATCAAAACTGCAACTCGGCTACCGTAGCACATGATCCGTCGTCGATCCCATGGCGGTGAGTGGACCTGGTCACTCGTCTGCTTGCCACGCCGCGTGGACGGCACGTTGACCGGGTTCACGATGGGCTAGTTGCAAGACTGGGAAGTGGCAGCGACACCGAGAATCGGCAGGTCGCGCCTGATGTGGCATGAATTCTAGTCGGGCGCCGTCAGGACGAGCGGCCACGATGTCCGTCCACACGGGCTCGATTACTCGGCGTGGGCACCTGCGAAAGCGCTGTCTCGCTCCGAGGCGGGACGGGGGCAGGTGGGCGGATCGGCCGGCTCGCCCAGTGGTCTCGGTGGAGGACCTTGGTGTGGTTCGCGTCGTGCCCGACCCTGGTGGCCGTGCGGGGGGCCGCACCCGCGCGATCGCCTGACATCGGAGAAGCGCCTTGAAGCAAGGTCAGGTGCGCGCACATCGGCAGAAGCGGATGCCTGGCACACCAGCCGTCGTGGACAGTCGGCGTCACGGTCCGTATCCGGCATGCTCAAGGCCCGTGTAACCCATCAACTGAAGTCACCGTGTAACGCATCAAGCGGAGTACGACAGCCGGCTGCCGGCTGCCTGCTGCCGGCGATGCCTGGTCTCGCATGATGGTTGACGGAACGGCGTCGCAGGACGTTTGACGCCCAGGTCGTGATCGAATAGGTCTGGTGCCTGGGTCGATGGTAGGGCGAGGCCGTCTGGGAGGAGGCTGTTTCGCGTCTCGGGTGTCCGGCCGCCGGATGGCACGATGCGTGCTGTGAGTTGGCACTTGCTGGTGACGCCGCTGCACACCGCGGTCGCAGACGATGGACTCGAGTGGGCGGCCGGGGCTGAGTCGTCCTTTGGTCTGCCCGAGGAGCCGCCGGCGGCCCGTGAGCTGCCCATGGTGGCGCAGGTTTTGGCTGCGTTCCGGGAGGCGGGGTGTCACGGCGTGCCGTGGTTCCAGGTCGCCGGGCGTGACGTGGCCAGCCAGCTTCCGGGCTGCCCTGACCCGGCCACCTGCGCGTCCGTTGGTGGGCTGGACCTGGGCGAGGTCAGTCTGGGCGTCGACGGCGCAGGCGGCGACGAGCCTGTGAAGCTGGACCAGGCCGTGACCGATATCGGGTTCCGTAAGCCATCCGGCGGTGCGGTGTTGGCCGCGACGGTGGCCCTGGCGTCGCAGGCGGGGCCGCTGCTGGTGTTCGACGACAGCGGCGAGCACGTCTTCGTGGTGTCGCCGGGCGACGATCCGACCCACCTGGCTCAGCACTGGCCCTGGTAGTCACACCGCCTTCTTATAGCCCTGCTTCAGGGTGTGAGGGCTCATCCGGCGGTGGTCGTGATCTGGTGTTTGGCCTTCACCCGGTTCAGGTCGGTGGTGCTGCGGCGGGGAACGGCTGTGATCGGGCTGTCGGCGTCGTAGACGGTGATGGTGTGCTCGTCGAGGGCGACGGACACCAGCTTGCGGGCGTGGACCTTGCCGACCTGGATGCGCGTGACCTCGGGCTGGACGCCGCCGGTGTCCGCACCACCGAGGCAGGAGCGATTGAGGTCGACGAGTGCCTGCGGACGAGCCAGCCGCACATCTACGACGTCGAGACGTCAAGGGCGAAGCGCAGTTCACCACCTGTCTCTCGCTCGACGACAGCCGTATCGTCCTCGAACCAACTCACCGGCGAGGGCCGGCGCTCGACGACCGACCGCGTCGTCGTCCCCCGCACTCTGTTCATGACCCCGCCGTTGGCGACCGTGGGGATGACGGAGCGGGAAGCCCGCCAGGCCGGACACCGGGTGAAGATCGCGAGCCAACCCGTCGCTGAGATCGTGGCGATGCCTGGGCGTACGCCGTCGAGGAGACCCGCGGCGTGATGAAGTATCAATACGGTCGCGCTCGCCATGCGGCACGGGATCAAGGCAGCCGAACTCCGCGACGGTCCCACCAGGGTGACCGCCCTCGGTGTGTGGCGGGTCGCAGCGGGTAATGGTCGCCGGCACGCCGACCGTCGACGCAGGGACTAGGGGTGAGCGATGCGCACGCGACACGCCTCCGCCGATGATCTCGCTTCCGTAGGCTTCTCGGTCCTGCGTTCTGCACTGGCGACGAACATCTTGTGGCTCGGTGCGCTCAAGTTCAAGCAGTACGAGGTCGAGAACGACGAGCCCCTGGTCACCTCGAGT
Organism: Micromonospora inositola; assembly: GCF_900090285.1. Classification (NCBI taxonomy): domain Bacteria; kingdom Bacillati; phylum Actinomycetota; class Actinomycetes; order Micromonosporales; family Micromonosporaceae; genus Micromonospora; species Micromonospora inositola. The sequence continues at coordinate 2,522,226 of NZ_LT607754.1, forward strand.
CCGCTGTTCTCGCGGTTCCGCGAGAAGTTGGGCGCACAGAAGCTCAACCGACTCATCGGAGTCTCGGAGATCACCGTGGGCTCTCTGATCGCCGCGAGGCCGCTTGCGCCCAGAGCGTCGGCGATCGGTAGTTTCGCGGCGGTCGGGATGTTCCTCACTACGCTCGGTTTTCTGGCGACGACGCCCGGGGCTCGGCAGGAAGGTCAGGGGATGTTGAGCCTTTCTCAGCTGGGGCAGTTCCTGTTGAAGGACACGGTGCTCCTCGGTGCCGCTCTCCTGACAGCTGCCGAGTCGCTGCGCGCCGCCCGCCCTCGGTAATCCCCGGCAGGGCGCTTGGGAACAACAGATCCACTGGCACGGATGGGCCCGGGTGAGGCTGGCTGTCCCTGGCGACCGACGGCCGCATGTGAGGAGCCGCACTGGCACGTCGGCGGCGAAGCGTATGACGGCTTCGCCCTACTGCTCGCCGAGCGACTGCCTGACGGGACTGATCGACGCGGCGTCTCGCCGATTCGGGTTACGACCTCTACCCGCCACCTGGTGCGAGAACCCCAGACCAGCAGAGATGCGTCAGGGGCCGTTCTGTTCTGGTCCCGCTGAGTCCAAAACCTCTTCTGTTGAACGCGGGTGCGGGGCACCGACGGCTGTCATCGGCTGCCAGAGACCATCAGTCCATGGACGTGGTTCGGGCTCCAGCCACGTCCGGCGTCAGCTGGGCTGTGCCGGCGTCGGGGGCGTCGTTCTCTGTGGTGGAACGAACGAACGCAAACGACCGGCAACAGCGAAAAGGCCCATATGTCCTTGTCAGAGACCCTCATTTCGGTGATGCTCGCTTGCCGTAGGTAAATATTTACATGCGTACTCGCGCCTCTCTTCCAAGGAGGGCCAGGTGGGTCTTCGTAGGACCATGCTGCTGGCCACCGCGATCGCCGTCGCGATCGTCGCCGGCCCCAGCCCATCCGCGTCCGCGGCCGCCGCGTGCGGCCTTGACACCAGCTTCGGAACCAACGGCATCCTGACCGCGCCGGACTACACCCTGGACTACGGTCGCGCGGTGACCGTCGACGCTCAGGGCCGCTACCTGGTGGCCGGCGAGGGTGGCCGGTCGCTTGCGGTCATGCGGCTGCTGCCGAGCGGCGGGCTGGACACCTCGTTCGGGAGCGGGTCAGGTTTCGTGACCGTGCGCCATGACGACGTGTACGGCTCGGAGGCCTGGGCCGTGACCCAGCTCGCCGACGGCCGCATCGCGGTTGCCGGCCGGGCGTACTGGGCGGTGTCCCCCACCTCGTGGGGCGACATCGCGGTCGCGGTGCTCAACCCGGACGGATCGCGGGACACCGGGTTCGGCGGCGGCGACGGGGTCACCTACCTCGACCTCGGTGAGCACAACGATGTCGCACGCAGCATCGACGTGGACGCACAGGGACGGATCGTGGTGGCCGGAGAGACCGCCGGCTTCGGAGGCGCGTCCAACGCGGTGCTGGCCAGGCTGCTGCCGGATGGAAGTCCCGACCCCACCTTCGGCACGGACGGCTTCGCCGTGCAGAGCCTCGGCGGAAGCTATGAGACCGGATACGGCGTCGACGTCCTGGCGGATGGGCGGATCCTGGCGGTGGGAAGCTGGCAGGCCGACTTCATGCGACCGTGGCTCGGCCGCTTCCTCGGCGACGGGACGCCGGATCCATCCTTCGGACAGGCGGGCCTTGTGCTCCCACCGGATCCCGGATCCTGGCAGGACGTTGCGGCCGGCCCAAGAGGCTCTGTTCTCGTCGGCGGATCCGACGGACTCGATCTCGTCGTGGCGCGATACACCTCCAGCGGTCGCGTCGACCGCGCGTACGGGGGCGGCGACGGAAAGGCCCTCGTCCCCGCGGCCGGTCCATTCGACCCGTACCCGTCCGCGAACGGACTGGCGGTGCTCGGCAACGGGAGCGTGCTCGCGGCGGGTGCCGCCACCCGGACCGGCTACTCCGAGGGCGTGATCGTGCGCCTCGATCCCAGAGGCCGCCTGGACGGGAACTTCGGCACGGACGGCATCATCCGCTACTCGGAGGATCCGCAGTACTCCTCCTCCTGGTTCTCCTCGGCCGCCGCGCTGCCGAGTGGCGGCGCAGTGGTCGCCGGCAGCGGCTACGCCGGGGCGCTAGTCGCGAGAACCTGCTGACACCCGAGCGGGCCCCGGCACCGGTCAGGCGCCGGGGTTCGCTGATCCCGGCCGTCTGCAACGAGACGCTGTGTCCGGGCGCGGTCATCAGCTACGAACCTGATGTCGTGAACGACTCAGGGGCGGAGCCGCGGGTTCCTGTACCTCTCGGGCGATCTTGAAGCTGGCCGCGAAGCTCACTGCGTCATCTGCGACATCAAGTTCTTAGGATTACCTGCTTGGTCCGGGACCGAGCCAGCGCGGGCGCGGGTCGCGTCGGGGCCCGGGGCCGTTACCCCGGCCCCGGGCCCCCGTCGGTTGCGGTCAGAGCGGATACGTGCGGGCGACGGCGAGCATCTCGGAGCTGTGCGAGCCGACCACCCCGACGTCCGCTGGGCGGGGGCGGAAGCCGGGCACCGCGTCCAGCCCGTCGCTGGCGTCCATCGCGCGCAGCGCCACCTGCTGCCCCTTGACGGTGAGCATCAGGTCCACCTCGACGCCCTCGGGCGGCGGGGCGTGGAAGACGATGCCGAAGCCCCAGCGGCCCTCGCGGGCCTTCACCGGCACGTCCCGCCCGGCCACCGACGCCGACCGCACCGTCGCGGTGGACGTGTCGACGTGCAGCGAGGCCAGCCGGACCGGGCGCTGCGGGGTGAGCCGCAGGCGCAGCACCCGCTGGTCACCCGAGCGGGTGTCGGAGAGCACCTCCAGCTTCGGCGCGGGCAGGTTCGCCGCCTGCGCGGGCCCGGCCCGTAGCTCGGCGTCGCCCAACCCCGGGAAGTCGTCCGCCACCGAGACCGAGCCGTCGACGTACCCGTCGGTCCACGGCTGCGGGTCGTCCTCGTGGCTGAGCCACTCGGCGCGGCCGGTGCCGGCGTCCAAGGCGTACATCAGGTGGGTGGGCACTGGGTGGGCGGCGTCGAAGCGGTCCACGGCCAGGCCGACCCCGGCGAGGACCACGGCGGCGAGCGCGGCGGCGACGGCCGGCAGCGGGCCCAGCCGGCGGGCCCGGAGCGCGACCAGGCCGCGCTGCCCACCGGCCTGCGGGTGCAGCAGGTCCACCACCGGCAGCGCGGTCAGCCCGAGCAGCACCGCGAAGAGCGCGGCGACCCCGCCCATCGCCATGCCGAGCGCGGGGAAGAGCAGCACCACGGTGGGCAGCAGGATCACCACGCCGACCGCGCCGGCCAGGGTCACCGCGAGCACCGGCCAGGGGCCGTCGAGCCGGGTGGCCAGCGCCGCCAGGCCGGCGAGCGCGCCGGCCAGGGCCGGCAGGGTCGCCAGGTACGCCCCACCGGGCACCAGCACGGCCAGCAGCACCCCGAGCAGGGCCAGCCAGGCAAGCCCGCCGAACGCCAGGGCGGCCGGTCCGGCCCAGCGTCGGGTCAGCGCGTACCAGGCGAAGAGGATCGCGGCGGCGAGCGCCACCACGGCGAGCCGGTACCAGACCGGCCGGTAGGGGTCGAGCAGTTCGGCGTAGCCGGGACGGACGGTGGTGATCCCCGCCCAGAGCAGCGAGGCGCCCAGCGGGGCGGCCACGATCGGCACCAGCGCCAGCCCGAAACCGGCGGCGAGTCGGCCGGCGGTGGCCCGGCCCCGCCGCCGCAGCAGCCAGCCGAGCATGCCGACCGCGGCCACCGCCAGGAGCGCCAGCGGCAGGGTCAGCCAGCCGGGGTAGCGGACCAGCCCGCCCGGCACGGGGAAGTAGGTGGCGTCGTGGCCGGAGCGCAGCGCTGTCAGGTCGGTCCGGCCGAACTCGCGGGCCAGCCCGAGCGCATTGTCGCCGTGCTGCTGGAGGCTGCCCCGGTCCATCGCCGCCGCGGTGTCCAGGGGCGAGTGGTAGACCGCGCCCCCGTCGATGTACGCCGAGTTCAGCCCGACGAACTTCCGGTCCAGGAACGCGGTGAAGTCGGTGTCGTTCGGCAGCGCCCGGTAGATCTCCACCGCGAACGAGGTGCCCACCGGGTGCGGGGCGGCCCGGCCGAAGACGTCCACCAGCTTCGCGTTGTTCCGGGACGTCTCGAACATGATCACCGGCCCGGTCGAGCCGCGCGCCTCCAGGTTCAGCACGACCCCGCCGTCGGCGGCCAGCGGGTGGCTCGACGCGAACGCCGAGGCGCCGCAGAGGCACGCCTCCTCGGCATCGGTGAGCACGAAGACGACGTCGTTTCGCGGCCGGGGACCGGCGGTCAGCGCCCGGGCCACCTCCAGGATGGTGGAGGTGCCGGCGGCGTCGTCGTTGCCGCCCGGCCCGGACTGCACCGAGTCGTAGTGGGCGACCAGGAAGACCCGGCCGGTGGGGTCGGTGCCGGACAGCCGGGCCACCACGTTGCGGACCCGGGCCAGGGTGGCCCCGCCCGCGGCGCCGCTGAGCTGGCCGGCCTCCGGGGCCACGGCGTCCTGCACGTCGGTCTCCAGACCCAGCCCGCGCAGCACGCCCACAAGGTGCTCGCGGACCCGGTCGTTGGCCGGGCTGCCGGCGACGTGCGGTCGGGCCGCGACGACCTGCACGTTCCGGTACGCCCGCTCGGCGCTGAAGTCGGACGCCGGCGCGTCGGCCGGGCGTGGCGTCGGGGTACGCAGGTCGACCAGGACGCCGGCGCCGACGGCGAGCAGCGCGGCGAGCGCGGCGACTGCGGCGAGCGGCCGCCGGCGGGGCCGGGCCAGCGCCCGGTCGGCGGGGCGGGTGGGGGGTGCGCCCACGGGAACTCCTCGGGGGTGGGGCCAGGGGTGGGATCATCCTGCACCCCACCGGCCCCGATCGGGACTCCCGCCCACCGGATCCGCCCGACGAGCGGCGCGCCGGGCGCGGCGGCGACTCCGAGGCGTAACATCGGCCGCCCGCTTTGTCGCTCAACGGGTGGTGAGCCGCTTGGTCTCGCCCGTCTCGCCCGTGCCGACGCCGTCGTGTTGTGTGCGACCGTTGTCTAATACAGGATCAGCAGGGCACTCGGAAGGAGCCCGACATCACCAGCGAACTCCCGCGCCTCGCGGCGGTGACCCGGCCGCATCGGGGAGTCGGCATGGCCGGCTCCTCCGTCGTGCCGTACCCGCACGGTGGTCTGGCGCGGCACGCCAACCTGCCACCCGGCGAGCGGCTGCGGGTCCTGCTGGTCGAGGACGACGAGGGCGACGCCTTCCTGGTCGGCGAGCTGCTCGCCGAGACCAACTCGATGATCGATCTGCTGATCGCCACCAGCCTGAGCGAGGCCCGGCAACGGGTGATGGGCGTCGACTGCGTCCTGCTCGACCTCGGCCTCCCCGACGCGCAGGGGCTGGACGGGCTGCGCCAGGTGCTGGAGATGTCCAGCGGCGCCGCGGTCTGCGTGCTGACCGGCCGCTCCGACGAGCACCTGGGCATCGTCGCGGTGGCCGAGGGCGCCCAGGACTACCTGGTCAAGGGGCAGGTCGACGGGGTCCTGCTGACCCGGGCGCTGCGCTACGCCGTGGAACGCAAGCGCGCCGACGAGAACGCCCGCCGGCTCCGCGAGGTGGAGCTGCGCCAGGCCGAGTCCGCCCGCCTGGAGCGGGGCCTGCTGCCCCAGCCGCTGATGACCACCGATCAGGTGTCGGTGCACACGTTCTACCGCCCCGGCCGGCACGCCGCCCTGATCGGCGGCGACTTCTACGACGTGGTGCAGACCCGGCCGGACCGGATCGACCTGATCGTCGGCGATGTCTGCGGGCACGGCGTGGACGAGGCGGCCCTCGGCGTCGAGCTGCGGGTTGCCTGGCGGGCCCTGGTTCTGGCCGGGGTGCCGGACGACGAGGTGCTGCCCGCCCTGGAGCAGGTGCTGATGAGCGAGCGCCGGCTCCAGGAGATCTTCGCCACGGTGGCGACCATCCGGCTCGACCTGGCCGCCAACCGGGCCACCGTACGACTCGCCGGTCATCCGCCGCCGCTGCTGCTCAGCGGGGGTAAGGTCGCGCCGGTGCCCGCCAAGGGTGGCTTGCTGCTCGGTGTACGACCGCGCCGGCCCGTTGCCTTCGATCTGGAGTTCGACACCGATGACTGGTCCCTGCTGATGTACACCGACGGCCTGATCGAGGGTCGGGTGGGCAACGGCGACGACCGGCTGGACGTGCCGGGGCTGACCGAGCTGCTCGCCGACCCGGCCAACCGGGCGGTGCCCCTGGCCGAGCTGCCGGCCTGGCTGGTCGGCCGCGCCGAGCAGCTCAACGGTGGCCCGCTCGCCGACGACGTCGCCATGTTGCTGGTCACCCATGGCGGTGGCCGGTGAAGTCGTACCGGCAGGGCTGGACGCTGCGCCGCCGGGTGGTCGCGCTGCTGACCGTGGTCCTGGTGCTGCTGCTCGGGCTGGCCGCCGCCGAGGCGGTGGTGGCGGCGAAGAACCGGCAGAACATCGACGCCGTCCTGGTCAAGACCGGTCCGCTCCGGGTGCAGGGCCAGGAGCTGCTGAGCGCGCTGCTCGACCAGGAGACCGCCGTCCGCGGGTATGCGGTGAACGGCGACCGCAAGGACCTGGCCCCGTACGAGACGGGTCTGCAGCGGGAGCAGGCGACCGTCGTCTCGATGGAGAAGTTGGCCGCCGCCTATCCGGGCGTGCTGCGTGAGCTGCGGGTCGTCGAGGAGCAGGCGGCGCGGTGGCGCACGGGCGTGGCGGAGCCGGTGATCAGCACGACCGAGCGCAGCGGTCCGGCCGCCGGGCAGGCGCTGATCACCGACCAGACCCGGCAGCAGTTCGACGGGATCCGCGCCGCGGTGGGTCAGCTCCAGGACGAGATTCTGATCGTCCGGCAGCAGACCGCCGACAAGGTCACCCGGACCGGCAACGTGCTGGTCGTCCTGCTGATCATCGCGGCCCTGGTGGTGGCGGTGGCGGGCGTGATCATGGTGCTCTCCCTGGACCGGATCCTGATCCGGCCGCTGGCCGGGCTGGTCGGCCAGGTGCGGGAGGTCGCCGCGGGCGACTACGAGCACCACATCACCGGTGCCGGGCCGCCGGAGTTCCGCCGGCTCGCCGACGACATCGACGGGATGCGGCAGAAGATCGCCCGCGAGCTGGCCGAGGTGCGCGAGGCCCGGGAGCGCATCGAGTGGGTCAACAGTCAGCTGCAGAAGCAGGCCGAGGAGCTCACCCGGTCCAACCGTGACCTGGAGCAGTTCGCGTACGTCGCCTCGCACGACCTGCAGGAGCCGCTGCGCAAGGTGGCCAGCTTCTGCCAGCTGCTCCAGCGGCGGTACGCCGGGCAACTCGACGAGCGGGCCGACCAGTACATCGCCTTCGCCGTCGACGGGGCGCAGCGGATGCAGCGCCTGATCAACGACCTGCTCGCGTTCTCCCGGATCGGCCGGCTCACCACCGGCTTCACCGAGGTCGACCTGAACAAGGTGATGGGCGACGTGGCCGGGCAGACCGAGGCCGCCCGGCAGTACTCCGACGCCGAGCTGACCTGGGGCGAGTTGCCGGTGATCCGCGGCGAGGAGCCGCTGCTGACCAACCTGCTGGCCAACCTCGTCAGCAACTCGATCAAGTTCCGCCGCCCGGACGTGCCGCCGAAGGTGCACGTCTCGGCCCGGCTGGTCGACGACGAGTGGGAGATCAGCTGCCAGGACAACGGCATCGGGATCGAGCCGGAGTTCGCCGACAAGATCTTCGTGATCTTCCAGCGGCTGCACGCCAAGGACGCGTACCCGGGCACCGGCATCGGCCTGGCCATCGCGAAGAAGATCGTGGAGTACCACGGCGGCCGGGTCTGGGTGGACACCGGCACCGAGGAGGGCACCGCGATCCGCTTCGCCCTCCCCGCCCTCCCCGAGGACGTCGAGGCGGCGAAGGCGGCGGCCGAGGCGGACGCGGCGGACGGGACGGCAGTCGGCGAGGAGTCGACCGGGGACGGGACGGTGACCGGTGACGGCGCCGACCCGGCCGCCGGGGACGCGCCGGTCGGTCGGCAGCCGGACGGGCCGGAGCGCGCAGACACGCCCGACGGGACGGCCGGACACGATACAACGGGTGGCATGAAGGAGACAGTGGGATGACCGCGCCGGCAGACGGCAAGAGCCCGATCGAGGTCCTGCTGGTCGAGGACGACCCGGGCGACGTGCTGATGACCCAGGAGGCGTTCGAGGAGCACAAGCTCCGCAACCGGCTGAACGTCGTCTCCGACGGCGCGGAGGCCCTGGCCTACCTGCGGCGCGAGGGCCAGTACGCGGACGCGGTGACCCCCGACCTGATCCTGCTCGACCTCAACCTGCCCCGCCGGGACGGCCGGGAGGTGCTCGCGGAGATCAAGAAGGACGAGCAGCTCTGCCGGATCCCGGTCGTGGTGCTCACCACCTCGCAGGCCGACGAGGACATCCTGCGCAGCTACCAGCTGCACGCCAACGCCTACGTGACCAAGCCGGTGGACTTCGAGCGCTTCATCTCGGTGGTCCGCCAGATCGACGAGTTCTTCGTCAGCGTGGTCAAGCTGCCGCCGCGTGGCTGACCCGCTGCTCGACGACGTCGGCGAGCTGCTGCGGGAGGCCGCGGCGAAGGTCGTGGTGCCGCTGTTCCGCCGGCTCGACATCGCCGACATCGCCGAGAAGGCCCCCGGCGAGGTGGTCACCGTCGCCGACCGGCGGGCCGAGGAGCTGATCTCCGCCGAGCTGCGGCGGCTGCGCCCCGGCTCGGTGGTGGTCGGCGAGGAGGCCGTCGCCGACGACCCGGGGCTGCTGCGGCACCTGCGCGGCGGCGGCGACGTCTGGCTGGTCGACCCCGTCGACGGCACCTCCAACTTCGCCGCCGGCCGGCGGCCGTTCGCCCTGATGGTGGCGCTGCTGACCGACGGCGAGCAGGTCGCCTCCTGGGTGTACGACCCGCTGGCCGGCACCCTCGCCAGCGCCCGGGCGGGGGAGGGCGCGTACCTGGACGGGACGCCGGTGCGGACGACCGGCCCGGCGCCGGCGGTCGGCGCGCTGCGCGGCACCGCGATGACCCGGTTCCTGCCGCCCGACGCCCGACGGGCCGCCGAGGCGGGTGGCCGGCGGATCGGCGAGCTGCTCCCCGGCCAGCACTGCGCCGGCCGGGAGTACCTCGACATGCTCACCGGGGACCAGCAGTTCGTGCTCTTCTGGCGGACCCTGCCGTGGGACCACGCGCCGGGCACCCTGCTGGTCCGGGAGGCCGGCGGGGTGGCCCGCCGCTTCGACGGCGCCGAGTACCACCCGGCCGACGACGACCGGGGCCTGCTGGTGGCGGTGAGCGAAGAGGTGTGGACCGAGGTCCGGGCCGCGCTGCTCGACGGCTGAGCGGCGCTCCGCGACGACCTCGGCACGCTCCGTCGATGATCGGCGTCGTCCGAGGTCGGGTGCCTGGCACGCCCGCCCCGGTCCGGTATCGTGACCGGCGGCTTCCGCCAGCAGGCCGCCGTCCGGCGCCGGCGGAGCCGCCGCCGCGCAGTGGCCAACGGGGGGCCGGCGGTCGACGGAAGGACGCTTTCGTGCCCAGGACCAGGCTCATCCGGCGGCGCGTCCGCCGGCCGTTGCTCGCCCTGCTCGCCGTGACGGCCCTGCTGCTCGGCGCCGGCCTCGCCCCGGCCGGGGTCGCCGCGGCCGCACCGACCCCGGGTGCGCCGAACGAGGGCGGCAGCAAGCAACTCCGCGCGGCGCTCGACGCGGCCGCGCGGGGCCACATCGAGGCGAAGTCCCGGCTCGACAACTCGAAGCGCCGTCAGGTGGCGTTGACCGGGCAGCTCAAGGAGCTCGAGCTGCGTCTGGTCGAACTGAACTCGCAGGTCGGCGAGGTGGCCGCGCAGTCGTACCGGGTCGGTCGGCTGACCCCGGTGTCCGTGCTGCTCGCCAGCGCCGACCCGAACGCGTTCCTCAAGCGGGCCGCCGAGCTGGACGTGATGGCTCAGCGGGACAGCAAGCGGCTGCGCGCGTTCACCGACGCCAAGGTCGAGGCCGCCAAGGCCAAGGCGGCGATCGACATCGAGGTGCGCGAGCAGCAGAAGCAGCTCGCGGTGCTGGCCAAGAAGAAGCGGGACGCCGAGATCGCGCTGGCCAAGGTCAGCTCGGGCAGCAGCTCCGGGTTCAGCGGCGGCTCGACCTCCGCCAAGCCGGCCCCGCGCAACTCGGACGGCTCCTGGCCGTCGGAGTCCTGCTCCGTCAACGACCCGACCACCTCCGGCTGCATCACCCCGCGCACCCTCCACGCGCTCCAGCAGGCCCAGGCGGCCGGCTACAAGCGGTACGTCTCCTGCTTCCGCAGCGGCGGGGACGGCGAGCACCCGAAGGGCCGCGCCTGCGACTTCTCCGCCGCCACCGGTGGCTTCGAGAACGTCTCGGCGAGCGGCGGGGACAAGGCGTACGGGGACAGCCTGGCCAACTACTTCAAGAACAACGCGAGCCGGCTCGGCGTGATGTACGTGATCTGGTACCGGCAGATCTGGATGCCGAACACCGGCTGGCGGTCGTACAGCGGCGGCGGCAGTCCCGCCGCCGACCACACAAACCATGTTCATCTTTCGATGTACTGACCCGGGGTGCCGGGACGGCTGCGTAGCATCGCGACGGTGAGCAGCTCATCGTCCGACGTCGTGGTGGAGTCCGCGCCGACCGCGCCGACCGCGCCGACGCCGCCCCGAGCCCTGCCGAACGGACTCGCCGCCGTCCTGGTGTTCCTCTCCAGCGGGGCCGTGCTGGTCCTGGAGACCGTCTCGTTGCGCCTGGTCGGCCCGTACGTCGGGGTCACCCTCCAGGTGACCAGCTCGGTCATCGGCATGGCGTTGGCCGCGATCGCGTACGGGGCGTGGATGGGCGGGTTCCTGGCCGACCGACGGGACCCACGTACGCTGCTGGCCCCGGCCCTGGTGCTGGCCGGCATCGCCACCGCGGTCACCCTCCCCGTCGTCCGGTACGCCGGTGAGGCGCTGCGCGGCGGCGCGGCGAGCGCCGTGCTGCTGCTCACCGCGCTCCGGGCTGACCGGTCCGGCCCGGGCGAAGGCCGCCCTGGCGGTGCTCGGCCTGACCGGCGCCGGCCTCGCCACGGTCGCCCCGAACCCGTGCGACGTGGAGACCGCGTACCACTGCGCGAGAGTCGAGGTGGACCCGCAGTGGACGCAGGGGCGGACGCTCTACCTCAACTCCGCCCAGCACTCGTACGTCGACCTGGCCGATCCGACGCACCTGAAGTACGCGTACACGCAGTGGATGGGCCTGGTGGCCGACGCGGCGGCGCCGAAGGGGCAGCGGCTGGACGCCCTGCACCTGGGCGGCGGCGGCTTCACCATGCGGCGCTACCTGACCGCGACCCGGCCGGGCACCGACAACCTGGTGTTCGAGATCGACGGCGGCCTGGTCGAGCTGGACCGGCGCGAGCTGGGCGTGCGCACCGGCCCGGAGTTGCGCGCGGCGGTCGGGGACGCCCGGGTGCTGCTCGACGCCGAACCGACCGACAGCCGGGATCTGATCGTCGGTGACGCCTTCGGTCACCTGGTGGTGCCCTGGCACCTGGCCACCCGGGAGATGGCCGCCGAGATCCGCCGGGTGCTCCGGCCGGGCGGGATCTACCTGCAGAACGTCATCGACTATCCGCCGGGGCGGTTCATCCGGGCGGAACTGGCCACCGTGGCCGCCGAGTTCCGGCACGTCGCGCTGATCGCCCCGCCGGGCGCGATCGCCGGAGGGTACGGCTCGAACTTCCTGATCGTCGGCTCGGACGCGCCGCTGCCGCTGGCCCGGATCCGGCTCGGACTGCCGACGCTGCCGGAGACGGCGCGCCTGCTGCACGACGACGAGCTGACCGGGTACGTCGGGGACGCGCTGGTGCTGACCGACGACTACGCCCCGGTGGACCAACTGCTCGCGACCGCCTGAACGAGTGACTTTCTGACCGATTCCGACTGTTCAGGTGTAGGTCGGATCACCCCGGGCAACAGGACTGACCATGGGCGGAGCGGTCAGGAGCGGCGAGCAGCTGCTGGGTGAGCGGTACCGGCTGATCGAACAGCTCGGTGCGGGCGGCATGTCGGTGGTGTGGCGCGGATACGACGAGGTGCTCGGCCGCCAGGTCGCGGTCAAGGTGCTGGCGTCCCGGCTGGCCAGCGACAAGGCGTTCCGGCACCGGATCCGGATCGAGGCGCAGGCCGCCGCGCGGCTCTGCCACCCCAACATCACCAACGTGTACGACTACGGCGAGTCCGAGCAGGCCGGGCTGACCGTGCCGTACGTCGTGATGGAGCTGGTCGACGGCGGCCCGCTGAGCAGCCGGCTCGGCCGCGGCGGGCAGCTGCCCTGGCGCGAGGCGGTGACCATCGGCGCGGAGGTCGCCTCGGCGCTGGCCACCGCGCACGCCCGGGGCGTGGTGCACCGCGACGTCACCCCCGGCAACGTCATGCTCACCCCGACCGGCGTGAAGGTCGTCGACTTCGGCATCTCGGCGCTGGTCGGGGAGAGCGAGAAGGGCCCGGACGGGGCCCTGCTCGGCACTCCCGCCTACCTCGCCCCGGAGCGGCTCGACAACGGCCAGGTCTCCCCGGCCACCGACGTCTACGCGGTCGGCCTGCTGCTGTACCGGATGCTGACCGGCCGGCTGCCCTGGCAGGCCAGCACCACCACCCAGATGCTCCGGGCGCACATGTACAACGACCCGGACCCGATGCCGCCGGTGGTCGGGCTGCCCGACGAAATCGAGGAGCTGGTCCGGCGCTGCCTGGCGAAGCGTCCCGCGGACCGCCCGGCGACCGCCGACGTCGCCCGTACGCTCGCCGCCGCGGCCGGCGTCGCGGCGATCATGCCGGTCTCCCCGGCGCTGGGCCAGTTCGACCCGACACTGTTGGAGAATGCCGGGACCACGATCCTGCCCTGGTCGTCGGCGACCGACGCGCTGCCCTTCTCGGCCCTGCGTACCCGGACCCGCCGGGCGGCGGCCCGCCGGCGCAGGGTCGAGGCCGGGGTGGCCGCGGTGGGCCTGGTCGCGGTCACCGCCGGCCTGTGGGGGATGACCGCGCGGAGCTCGGCCAGCGGGGGAATCGAGCCCACAGAGGCGCGGATGGGGCTGCCCGAGCCGGTGCCGTGCAAGGTCGACTATGTGCTGCGCCAGGACACCGGCCGGGACTTCGCCGCCGAGCTGACCCTGACCAACACCGGCGGCCGGGAGCTGCGGGACTGGATCATGAGCTTCACCTTCCCCGGCCAGCAGACGGTGACCAAGGCCCAGCCGGCGGTGCGGCAGCAGGGACGGGCGGTGCTGGTGCAGCCGCCCGCCACGGACGCCGCGCTGGCGCCGGGGGCGTCGAAGAAGGTGGAGCTGAGCGGCCGTTACACCGGTGGCAACCCGCTTCCGGTGGAGTTCAAGCTCGGCGAGAGCACCTGCGGCGTGCAGGTCTCCGGGGTGGCCGGGTCGGCGCCCACCACCGCGCCGCCGACGACCAGGGCGCCCGCGAAGCCCACCACCGCGAAGAGCAGCGGCTCGCACTCGTCGGGCAGTTCCGGCGCGCGGGCGAAGCCGGTCAAACCCAGCAAGGGCAAGGACGGTGGCGAGGGAAAAGGAAAGTGACCGAGGGTAAGGGGGGTGGTCACGGCGGCAAGAGCAAGGGCAAGGGGAAGTGACGGTCCGGATGGCGTTCAGGCCAGCGCGGCGAAGCGCTGCACCTGCACGTTGCTGCCCTCGACGATGAGCACGCTCTCCTTCTCCAGCACGGTGTCCGGCTCGGCATAGCGGAAGCGTTCGCCGGGCAGTTTGGCCCCGATCACCTGCACGCCGTACCGGTCGGCGGCCAGCTCGCGCACCGGCCGGCCGACCATCCCGTCCGGTACGCGCACCTTGGCGATGGCGAAGTCGTCGCCGAACTCGATGAAGTCGAGCATCTTGCTGACGATCAGGTGCGCCACCCGCTCGCCGGTCTCCGCCTCCGGGAAGATCACGTGGTGCGCGCCCATCGACCGGAGGATCTTCGCGTGCTTCTCCGAGTTGGCCCGGGCCCAGATCTGCGGGACGCCCAGCTCGGTCAGGGCCAGCACGGTGAGCACGCTGGCCTCCACCGACGCGCCGAGGGCGACCACCACCCGCCCGAAGTCCGCCACGCCGAGCTGCCGCAGCACGTCCTCCTCGCTGGCGTCCGCCTGCACCACCCGGTCCAGCCGCTCCGACCAGTGCTGCACCCGTTCCTGACTCCGGTCGACGGCGAGCACCTCGTGGTCGAGGCTGGTGAGCGAGTCGGCCAGGTGCGAGCCGAACCGGCCGAGGCCGATCACCACGATGCCGCCGTCGTCCGTCTTCCTAGCCGACAATGGGTTGCTCCTCCGGGTAGCGGTACAGGCGTCGCCGGGTGTTCAACGCGATCGCGGACCCGAGGGTGAGCGGGCCGACCCGGCCGATGAACATGAGCGCGGTGAGGATGTACTGGCCCGGGCGCGGCAGCTGCGGGGCGACGCCGACGGACAGGCCGGTGGTGCTGAAGGCCGAGGTCACCTCGAAGAGCGCCTGGTAAAAGGGAACGCCCACGGTGGTCAGCACCAGGACCACCGTGCCGACGACGACGAGGGCGACGCTGAGCAGGGCGACCGTGAGGGCCTGCCGTTGACTGGCGCGGGCGACCCGCCGCCGGCCGACCGTCACGTCGGGCTCGCCGCGCAGCTCCGCCCAGATGACGAAGGCGAGCAGGAAGAAGGTGGAGACCTTGATGCCGCCGGCGGTGCTGGCGCTGCCGCCGCCGATGAACATCAGGATGATGAGCAGGGGGTAGCTCGCCTCGGCGAGCTGGTCGACGTTGATCACGTCGAAGCCGCCGGTCCGGCTCAAGGCGATCTGCGTGAACGCGGCCAGCACCTTTCCCGGGAGGTCGTACGTGCCGATGGTGGCCGGGTTGGTCCACTCGGCGAGCAGCAGGTAGCCGAAGCCGAGCGTGATCAGCGCCGCGCTGCCCCAGATGGTGAGCTTGGTGGCGACGGCCCACCGCCTCGGTCGCCGCCACTCGCGTACGGCCTCGAAGAGGGCCGGGAAGCCGAGGCCGCCGATGATCGCGCCCAGGCCCAGCGGCAGCGCCACCCACGGGTCCTGGGAGAAGGCGAGCAGCCCTTCCGAGTAGAGCGTGAACCCCCCGTTGTTGAACGCCTGGATCGAGTGGAAGGCGCCGGACCAGAGCGCCGACCAGGGCGGGTAGTCGTAGGCCAGCCAGAGCCGGCCGGTGATGACCACGGTCATCACCGCCTCGGTGATGAAGACGGTCGCCGCGATCCGCGTCAGCAGCCGGCGTACGTCGCCGATGCCGAATTCGGCGGTCTCCGCCTGCACCAGGAGCCGGTTGCGCAGGCCCAGCTGCCGGGACACCACCAGGATGATCAGCGCGGCGATCGTCAGGATGCCGAGCCCACCGAGCTGGGTGAGCACGGTGATCATGGCCAGGCCGAAGCCGTTCCAGTAGTTCGGGGTGTCGTTGACCGCCAGGCCGGTGACCGACACGGCCGAGGTGGCGGTGAAGAGCGCCGTGACGAACGGGGTGTAGCGCTGCTCGCTGGTGGCCCAGGGCAGCATCAGCGAGCCGGTGCCGAGCAGGATCACCGCCAGGAACCCGAACGGCACCAGTCGCACGGGGTGACGGAGCAGCCGACGCACCAGGCAATCTTCCGCCCGGAGATTCACCGGCAGGTCAGGAACCGACCAACTGGTGGTCAACCGGGACCGGTCTGCTGGGCGCATCCCTCGACGACAGGAGACGGCGTTGCGACGTACCCTTTCTGCCCTCGGCGTGGCCGGCGCGCTGCTCGCGGCGGCCGTGGTGGTGCCGGCCGTGGCCGCCCAGGCCGACTCGGAGCCCGGCACCGAGCGGTCCCGCGCGGCCGACCGGCCCATCGTGATCGGCCACCGCGGCGCGAGTGGCTACCGACCGGAGCACACCCTGGAGTCCTACCGCCTGGCGATCCGGCTGGGTGCCGACTTCATCGAGCCGGACCTGGTCTCGACGAAGGACGGCGTGCTGGTCGCCCGGCACGAGAACGAGATCTCGGGTACGACCGACGTGGCGGCCCACCCCGAGTTCGCCGCCCGCAAGGCGACGAAGACCATCGACGGCGTCCCGGTGACCGGCTGGTTCACCGAGGACTTCACCCTGGCCGAGCTGAAGACGCTGCGGGCCAAGGAGCGGCTGCCCCAGGTCCGGGTGGCCAACACCGCGTTCGACGGCAGGTTCGAGGTACCCACCTTCCAGGAGGTCATCGACCTGGCCCGGGCCGAGTCGAAGGCCCGGGGCCGGACCATCGGCGTCTACCCGGAGACCAAGCACCCCACCTACTTCGCCTCGATCGGGCTGGCACTGGAGGAGCCGCTGGTCGCGGTGCTCCGGGCCAACAAGCTGACCCACCGCAACGACCCGGTCTTCATCCAGTCCTTCGAGACGGCCAACCTGCGCAAGCTCGACCGCATGATCGACGTCCGGCTGGTGCAGCTGATGGACGCCGCCGGCCGCCCGTACGACTTCACCGCCGCCGGTGACGCCCGCACCTACGCCGACCTGGCCACCGCCGCCGGGCTGAAGTGGGTGGCCGGCTACGCCGACGGGGTCGGCGCGAACAAGAACCTGATCGTCCCGCGGGACGCCGCCGGCAAGCTGCTCGCCCCGACCACGCTGATCCGGGACGCCCACCGGGAGAACCTGGTCGTGCACGCCTGGACGTTCCGCGCGGAGAACCAGTTCCTGCCGGTGGACTTCCGGATCGGCGCCGACCCGAACGCCCGCGGCGACATCACCGCCGAGTACGAGCTCTTCTTCGGCCTCGGCCTGGACGGCGCCTTCGCCGACCAGCCGGACACCGCCGTCGCCGCCCGCGCCGGCCTCTGACGACCGCCCACCGGGCCCGCCAGGGCCCGCTCGATCCACGCCATCTCGCCGACGTGGGGGTATCCGGTTCTCCCGGACACCCCCACGTCGGCGTAACGGATCCGACTCCCGCCCCAGCCCGGCCTGGCCGTGGGGTGGTGTCGTGGCGCCCTACGAAGCTGATGACGTCAATGACTCAGCCGACGATGTGGGGTCCCGTCGGATGATCCGTCTACGTCATCAGGTTCGTAGCGTCCGTTGCCTTTATCACGCGGGGCGCTCGGCGACGTAGGTGCCGCGACCGGGCTGACCGGTGATCAGCTCACGGTCGTGCAGCAGGGAGAGCGCGCGTGAGGCCGTGTTCATGTGGACCTTGTATGCCTCGGCGAGCTCCCTCGTGGAGGGCAACTTGTCCCCAGGTTTGAGTTCCCCGCTTTTGATCTTTGCGGTGAGGTCGTTGGCGATCTGGCGGTATGGGGCTTCGGCTGTGGGCATGGTGAGGACTCCGGTTGGTTCGGCGTCTCCGATCATGCCGGGCCTACACCAGCAACTGCAACAAGTTGCCGCGTCGTGACTCTGGGGTCGACCTACACAAGTATTTTGTGTAGCCTCTGTCTGTCCGGCTCCGGTTGGTTCGGCAAGCCCCGGCGGGCGGACATCCAGGTTGGCTCCGGGGTCGTACCGCCGATTAGGGCTGCGGTCGCGGGGCCGGCGGTCCGGTTCGCGTCCCCTTTCCGCGGGCCGGGCCGCCTTCCAGGGCTACTGCGGGAGGCAGGTGGTCATGCGCAACGTGCTGAACCTGTTCCGGCCGGCGCGGCGGCGGCCGGCGTCGAGTCGGCCGCCGAACGGTGGCTGGTACCGGTCGGAGTCCTGTCGGCCGCTGAGCGTGGGGCAGATCCGCGACCGGCACTTCCGCACCGTGCGGCACGGCCTCGACCCGGCCGAGGTGTACGCCTTCCTCTACCGGGTGGCCGGAGACCTGGCGATCGTCCGCCGTGAGCTGGCCCGTACGGCGGAGGAGAACGTCCGGATCAAGGGGGCGTTGCGAAGCTGGCAGTCCAGGTTCACCCCGGGGAGGCGCTGATGGGCCGGGAGCGGTTCGTCGTCCACCTGCCAGTGCTCGCCACCGACCTCGACGGGGCCCGACGCTTCGCCCGGGGCATCTGTCGGGCGCTCGCCGTCCTTTCCGATGTGGACCGGGCCGAGACGACCGTCTCCGAGGAGGACGCCCAGCACGTCCGTCATAGAGTCTTCTGTGACCGGTTGCTCGACGGCCGTCGGCGCTGTCCGCTCCCGGCGGACCATGACGGCGAGTGCGGGCCTCGCCGGCAGCGGTAGCCGAAGGTCCGGTTTCCCGGCGCGGCGGTGGCGGGGTGCGACACACCGCCGTCGCGGGTGGTGGCGGCTGCGACCACCACCCATGGACGTCATCACCGGTGGTGGCAGGCTGTTGTTACGGCCGGCCACCCCACTACGGTTACTTGTGTGTTTCGGCCACATAGCCCGTGGGTGACGTCACTTCTAGCGTGAGCCGACAAATGAGTTCCCCCTGTCCTCACCTGGAGTCGCGATGACGGTCCGGCACACGCGGCGGGTGTTCCTCTCCGCCGCCACGATGATGGCGGCGGCGATTGCCGCCACGGCCTGTGGCAGCCCGCAGGACACCGCTTCCGGCGGCGGCGACAGCGCCGCGCCGGTGAAGGTTGGTCTGGTGTATTCCCAGTCGGGACCGCTGGCCAGCTACGGAAAGCAGTACATCGAGGGGTTCAAGGCCGGCCTCGACTACGCCACCAAGGGCACCGGCAAGGTCGGTGACCGGAAGATCGAGCTCACCGAGGTCGACGACGCCGGTGACCCGGCGAAGGCGGTCTCCGCGGCCAAGGACCTGATCGGCAAGGGCTCGAAGATCATCGCCGGTTCCACCGCGTCCGGCGTCGCCCTCCAGGTCGCCCCGATCGCCGCGCAGAACAAGGTCCTCTTCATCTCCGGCCCGGCCGCCACCGACGCGGTGACCGGCGCGAACAAGTACACCTTCCGGTCCGGGCGGCAGTCGTACCAGGACGTGGTGACCGCCAAGTCGTTCATCGGCGACGCGACGGGCAAGAAGGTCGTCGTCTTCGCCCAGGACGGCGCGTTCGGCGATGCCAATGAGGCCGCGGTCAAGAAGGTCATCGGCGGGGCCGGCGCCACCGTCAGCAGCGTCCGGGCCCCGGCCAGCGCCACCGAGTTCACCCCGTTCGCCAGCCAGATCAAGGCCGCCAAGCCGGACCTGCTCTTCGTCGCCTGGGCCGGCACCACCGCCCCGGCCATGTGGCAGACCCTCGACCAGCAGGGCGTGCTCGCCTCCACTACGGTCGTCACCGGCCTGGACATCCGCGCCTCCTGGCCCACCTTCGGCGCCGCCGGCGGCAAGATCTCCTTCCTGTCGCACTACTTCGACGGGGCCAGCGACACCGAGGCCGCCAAGGCCGCCAAGGCGAAGATCCCCGGCGGGACGCTCGACCTGTTCCACCCGGACGGCTTCGCCGCCGCCCAGATGGTCGTCCGCGCCGTGTCCGAGGGCGGCGACGACGTCGACAAGATGATCAAGGCTCTGGAAGGCTGGCAGTTCGACGGCATCAAGGGCCCGATGACCATCCGCGCCGAGGACCACGCGCTGCTCCAGCCCATGTACCAGGCCAAGTTGACCGGCAGCGGCACCACCTTCACCGCGGCCGCCCAGAAGAGCCTGACCGGTGACGAGACGGCGCCGCCGGTCACCCAGATGAAGGGCTGACCTGTGCTCGCCACCCGCGGTCTGACCTGGCGGATCGGTGAGGTCGCCATCGTCGACTCCGTCTACCTCGACCTCGCGCCCGGGGAATTCCTCGGCGTGATCGGGCCCAACGGCGCCGGCAAGACCTCACTGTTCAACCTGATCACCGGCCTGCGCCGGCCCACCGAGGGGCGGATCCTGCTGGACTCCGAGGACATCACCGCCCTCCCGCCGCACCGGCGGGCCCGGCTCGGCCTGGGGCGTACCTTCCAGGCGTCCTCGGTCTTCGGCTCGCTCACCGTGCGGGAGAACGTCCGGCTGGCCGTACAGGCGCACCGGGGTGGCTCGATGAAGCTGTGGCGGCGGGCGGCGGCCGACCGGGAGGTCGCCGCCGCCGCCGACGCGGCGCTCGACCGGGTCGGCCTCCACCACCGGGGTACGGCGCTCGCCGGCACCCTGGCCCACGGCGAGAAGCGCAAGCTGGAGATCGCCCTGCTGCTCGCCGGGGAGCCCCGGGTGATGCTGCTGGACGAGCCGATGGCCGGGGTCAGCGCCGAGGACGTGCCCGAGCTGGTCGAGGTGATCAAGTCGCTGACCGGGGACAGCGGCCGGTCGGTGCTGATGGTGGAGCACCACATGGACGTGATCCTGGAGCTGGCCGACCGGATCGCCGTGATGCACCACGGCGCGCTGCTGGCCTGCGACACCCCGGAGACCGTGATGGCCAACGCCACGGTCCAGGAGGCCTACCTGGGGGAGTCGCTATGAGTGTGGAACCGGTCCTCGCCGTCGAGGACCTGTCGGTGCGGATCGCCGGGCTGCACATCCTCCAGGGGGTGTCGTTCACCGTCGCGCCCACCGGGGTGACCGTGCTGCTCGGCCGCAACGGCGTCGGCAAGACCACCACGCTGCGCGCGATCGTCGGCCTGACCCCCCGCAACGGCGACGTGCGCGGCACCATCCGGATGGACGCGCAGAGCCTGCTCGCCCGCCCCACCCACCGGCTGGTCCGCGGCGGGCTCGGCTACGTGCCGGAGGACCGCTGCGTCTTCGCCGGCCTCACCGTCGCGGAGAACCTGCGGCTCGCCGAACGGCGGGGCACCACCCCGGCGTACGACAAGGTCTTCGCGCTCTTCCCGGAGCTGGACCGGCGCGGACGGCAACGGGCCGGCTCCCTCTCCGGCGGGCAGCAGCAGATGCTCGCGATCGGCCGCGTCCTGCTCAACGACAACCGGCTGCTGCTGGTCGACGAGCCGACCAAGGGGTTGGCGCCGAAGGTGGTGACCGAGGTGGCCGAGGTGCTGGAACGGGTGGCGGGGTCGGTGCCGGTGCTGCTGGTCGAGCAGAACCTGGCCGTGGTCCGCCGGCTGGCGAAGGACGCGGTGGTGCTCTCCGCCGGCAAGGTGGCCTGGACCGGGAACGCGCAGGAGCTGCTCCTGGAGACGGCGCTGACCAAGTCGCTGCTCGGGGTGGGCTCCGGGGAGGAGCACGCCCCGAGTGCGAGGAGTGAGGTTGCGAGCCCCGCAGTCGCGAGGAAGGGCGAGCCCCGATGAGCGCCGTCGTCCTGCTGACGCTGACCGGGCTGGGGCTGGCGGCGCTCTACTTCCTGGTCGCCTCCGGGCTCTCCCTCGTCTTCGGCCTCGCCGACGTGCTCAACTTCGCGCACGGCCTCTTCCTCGGCGTCGGGGCGTACGCGACGTGGTGGGCGGCCGGCAACCTGCCCGGCGCCGGTTCCGACGGGTTCGGGTTCGTGGTGGCGGTCGCCTTCGGCGTGCTCGCCGGGGCGCTGGTCGCGGTGCTGGTCGAGCTGGTGCTGATCCGGCCGCTCTACTCCCGCACCATCGAGCAGGTGCTGGTCACCGTCGGCCTGTCGCTGGCCGGGGTGGCGCTGCTCCAGGCCACCTGGGGCGCCGACGCCCGCCCGTTCCCCCGTCCGGCGTGGACCCGGGACGTGACCGGGGTCCTCGGCGCGAACGTGCCGAACGCCGGGCTGCTGCTGATCGTCGCCGCGGCGGTGGTCCTCGGCGGGCTGCTCGCCTTCCTCCGCTGGACCAGGTACGGCCTGGTGATCCGGGCCGGCGTGGAGAACCGGGAGATGGTGACCGCGCTCGGCATCGACGTCCGCAAGGCGTTCACCCTGGTCTTCGCGCTCGGCGGGGCGGCCGCCGCGCTGGCCGGCGCGCTCGGTGGGATCTACTTCGGCACCGTGTCGCCCGGGCAGGGCGGCTCGCTGCTGATCTTCGCCTTCATCGTGGTGGTGATCGGCGGAATGGGCTCGGTGGTCGGGTCCGCGTACGCGGCGGTCGCGGTGGGGCTGCTGCAACAGTTCGTGAACTACTACGGCACCTCCGGCCTGGGCGACCTCTGCGTGGTCGGGCTGCTCGCCGTGGTGCTGCTGCTGCGCCCGCAGGGGCTGGCCGGAAAGGTTGCGCACGCATGACCGACTCGATGGTCGACGCACCGCCGGCCGCGGTGCCGGCGGAGCTGACCCCGGCCCGCCGGCGCTGGCACGGTCTGCGGCCGTACCTGCCGCTGCTGGCGCTGGTGGTGGCGGCGATCGTGCCGTACTCGACGGTGAACCTGCCGGGAGTCTTCGAGGGGCCGCTGAACTCGCCGGGCACCCTGCAACTGCTCGCCATCTGCCTGGTCTTCGGCGGCCTCGCGGCCGGCTACGACCTGCTCTTCGGCCGCACCGGGATGCTCTCCTTCGGGCACGCCCTCTACTTCGCCGCCGGCGTGTACGGCACCGACGTCCTGGTCACCCGCGGCGGGCTGCCGCTGTGGCAGGCCGCGCTGTTCGCGGTCATCGGGGGGACGGTCCTCGCCGCGCTGCTCGGTGCGGTGGCGCTGCGTACCGTCGGGATCGCCTTCGCCATGGTGACCCTCGCGTTCGCCCAGGTCGGGGCGATCCTGGTGGCCCGGGACTTCGGCGGGCTCACCGGCGGCGAGGAGGGGCTGCCGCTGGACGTCTCCGGGCTGCCGCCGGCCCTGGTCGGCGTGGCGAACACGGTGAACCTCTACTGGCTGGCGCTGGCGTACCTGACGCTGGTGGTCTTCGTGGTGCACCGGGTGAGCGGCTCACCGACGGGGCGGGTGCTGGCGGGGCTGCGCGACGACGAGCGGCGGATCGGGGTGCTCGGGCTCGACCCGTACCGGTTCAAGCTGGTCGCGTTCACCCTGGCCGGCGGGTTGGCGACGGCCGGTGGGGTGGTCTACTGCCTGATCGTCGGCGGCGCCTCCCCGCACGTCACCTCCTCCGAGCTGACCCTGTCGCTGCTGGTCATGGTGGTGCTCGGCGGTCCCGGCACCCGCTGGGGCCCGGTCCTCGGCGGCGTCCTCTACATGTACCTCGACCACCGCCTCACCGCCTTCGGCAGCAGCGACGCCGTCGACAACCTCCCGGCGTTCCTCAGCCACCCCCTGTCCCAGCCCCTCTTCGTCCTGGGCACCGTCTTCATCCTGGCTGTCTACTTCTTCCCCGGCGGCCTGGCCAGCCTCCGCACCCGTCTGACCCCCCTCCTCACCGCCCTCCGCCGCCCCTGACCTCCCTCGATCCGGTTGATCATTTCGCCGGGCCCGCTGACGACGAAAGGGCGGCGGCCCCCCGTGTGGCCGCCGCCCCCTGCGTCGTGGGTCAGCTGTTCAACATCTCGTATGCCATCGCCGGCGCCTTCGTCGCCTGGCTGCCGGTCGGCACGGTGATCTTCGGCGGGCTGCCGTAGTCGGCGTACGTGACCACGTACTCGTACGCCTTCCGCTTGCCGGCGGCCGGGATCTTCAGCGTCAGCGAGGTCAGGTGCTCGTCCGGACCGACCACCGCGGTGAACGGCACCTGCTTGGCGGCCTCGCCGAGCGCCGCCGCCTCGCCGTCCTCCAGCGCCTTCGCCGCGTTGCCGCTGCTCACGTCGACGATCCCGACGTACCGCCCGGGGCCCTGCTCCTCGACGGAGGTGGCCGCCTCGATGAGCGGACCCGCGTTGCCCTGGTCCGCGCCGTCGTAGGACGGGACGCTCCCGCCGTCGGTCAGCTTCGCGCGGTCCAGCTTCATCCACTTGTTCGGGAACTTCGGCAGGCCCGGGTGGCCGCTGAACTTCGCCTTCATCCAGATCTCGTCCCCGATCAGCAGGAACGACATCCTCGCGGTGATGCCGTCCTTGTCCGGCGCCATCGCGGTGTTGATCTCGAAGGCCTTCGCCTCCGGGTCGATCCGGCCGGTGATGGCGCTGGACGAGTCCTTGCCGCTGAACCGGAACGCCCCCTCCGTACCGTCGGGGACGGCGTCGAGGAGCGCCTCCTTCGGGCTGGGGGTCGGGCTGGTCCCGGGCGCCGCGGCCGGTTCGCTCTTCGGCCCGCAACCCCCGAGCAGGGTGGTCGCGGCCAGCATGACGCCGACCGTGCCGACCGCCCGTCGGATGGTGCCGGCGCTGCCCGTTGCCTGTGTCATCGCACTTCTCTTTCTCGCTGCGTGGCTTCTGCCGGTGACGATGCTGCGGGCCGGCACGGCGGTTCGGCTGCCGATATGCTGCCGTCCGGCTGCCGGGCACTGCCGTCCGGCGACCATGGGGGTGTCAGGAGCGGAAACTCGCATGTCAGGAACGCTGCGTTTCGAGATCCTCGGCCCTCAGCGGGCCTGGTACGCCGACCGGGAACTCGACCTGGGCCCCGGCAAGCAGCGTGCAGTGCTGGCCGTGCTGTTGCTCTCCGCCGGCCGCCCGGTGCCCACCGGGCAGATCGTCGACGCGGTCTGGCCGGAGGAGCCGCCCGCGAACGGCCCCAACGTGGTGCAGAAGTACGTCGCCGGGCTGCGCCGGGTGCTGGAGCCGGACCGCTCGCCGCGTACGCCCGGGCAGGTGCTGACCCTGACCGACGCCGGGTACCTGCTCCGGATCACGCCGGAGGCGGTGGACGCGGTCCGCTTCGAGCGTGGCGTCCAGCGGGCCCGGCAGCGGCATGCGGCGGGGCGTACGGCCGAGGCCCTGGCCGAGCTGACGGCGGCCCTGAAGCTCTGGCAGGGGGAGCCGTTCACCGGGTTCGCCGGGCCGGTCTTCGAGGCCGCCCGGCACCGGCTGGTCGAGCTGCGGGCCGTCGCCCTGGAGACCCGCGTCGAGCTGGAGCTGGCGAGCGGGCGGCACCGCGAGCTGGTCGGCGAACTGGTCGAGCTGGTGGCCGAGTTCCCGGTCCGGGAGCGGCTGCGGTACCAGTTGATGCTGGCGCTGCATCGCGGCGGCCGGCAGGCGGAGGCGCTCGCCGCGTACCGGGAGTTCGCCGACCTGCTCCGGGAGGAGTACGGCATCGAGCCGGGCGAGGTGCTCCAGGAGTTGCACCGCCGCGTCCTCCGCTCCGACCCGACGCTGCTGGAGGCGGTCCCGACCGAGCCGGCCGCGGCGGTCCCGACCGAGCCGGTAACGGCGGCTCCGGCCGAGGAGCGGCCGGACGGGTCGGAGTCGGCCGCCGGGCAGCGGCGCGACCCGCTCGTTCCGGCGGGCACGCCCGACCTGCTCGTCCCCGCGAGCACGCCCGACGCGCCGGCCTCGCCGCCGGCCGGGTTCGCGCCGCCGGTCGTCACCGGCTTCGCGCCCGTACCCGCAGCGACCACGAGCTCCGTGGCGCCGGTCGCCGCCTCCAGGTCCGCGCCGGGCATCGGCTCACCGCCCGGACCGGTCGGCTCGCCGGTCGCCCTCCCCGGGCCGCCGGTCGGCCCGCCCGCCCCGTTCCTGCCGCCACCGCGATACGAGCAGTCACCCGTCCGCCCCCAGCCGGTGCCGCGTTGGCTGAGTGTGGGCGCCACGATCGTGGGCACGCTCACCGCGCTGCTCTCCTTCGCCCTGCTCACCTGGCTGGTGGTGCTCGTCTACGCGATCTGGCGGCGTAGCTTGCGCAACGGGCTCGCCGCCCTCTGCTACCTGGCCTTCGGCGTCACGGTGATCATGGTGATCGGCAACAGCGACCCGGAGGCGGAGGTCACCGATGCCGAGGGGTTGCTCATCCTGACCTGGCTGCTGGTCTGGATCCTCGGCGTCCTGCACACGATCCTGCTCAACGGAGCCGTCTGGGCGGCGATCACCGGCCGCCCGCCGGGCCGGCCGGCACCCGTTCCCGACGACCGGCGGGTACGCCGCGAGCAGGCCCGGTACCTGCTCTACCACTACCCGGCGGCGCGGCAGGAGCTGCACATCGGCCGGCCCGACCTGCGCCGCACGTTCGACGACGGGGGCCTGGTCGACATCAACGCGGTGGGGGAGAGGGGGCTCGCCGGCCTGCCCGGGATGACCGCCGCGCAGGCCCGGCAGGTCGCGATGGACCGCTGGCTCCGCGGCCCGTTCGGCTCGATGGAGGAGCTGGCCGCTCGCTGCCTCCTCCCGCCGCTGCTCACCGACTCCCTCCGCGACCTCCTGGTCTTCCTCCCCCCGCTCCCCGAGTCCACCCCGCCGACCACCCCGCTCCAGCGGAGTTGATCAAGAGGTTTGCGTCACGATCCGGAGCCTGGGCGGGCGCAAACCTCTTGATCACCGGGAGCGGGCGCGGGCGGGGTGGGGGTGAGGGTCGGTGGGCGCTGGTAGAAATGCCGGATGAGCCAGGATCGGGCGGCGGTACGGGAGCGGGCCGAGGCGGTGCTGCGCCGGCTGGCCGGCGAGCACGCCCGGCTGCGGGAGGACCAGTGGCGGGCGATCGAGGCGCTGGTGGTGGACCGGCGCCGGGTGCTCTGCGTGCAGCGCACCGGGTGGGGCAAGTCGGCGGTCTACTTCGTCGCCACCGCCCTCCTGCGGGAGCGCCCCGACGCCGCCGGCCCGACCGTGATCGTCTCGCCGCTGCTGGCGCTGATGCGCAACCAGGTGGAGTCGGCGGCGCGCGCCGGCATCCGGGCCCGCACCATCAACTCCGCCAACCTGGACGAGTGGGACGAGATCACCGGCGAGATCCACGCCGGCGCGGTGGACGTGCTGCTGATCAGCCCGGAACGGCTCAACAACCCCGACTTCCGGGACACCGTGCTGCCGAAGCTGGCCGCCACCACCGGCCTGCTGGTGGTGGACGAGGCGCACTGCGTCTCCGACTGGGGGCACGACTTCCGGCCGGACTACCGCCGGCTGCGGACCTTCCTCGGCAACCTGCCCGAGCGGACGCCCGTGCTCGCCACCACCGCCACCGCCAACGAGCGGGTCACCGCCGACGTCGCCGAGCAACTGGGTGACGCCCTGGTGCTGCGGGGCACGCTCGACCGGGAGTCGCTCCGGCTGGGCGTACTCGACCTGCCGAGCCCGGCGCACCGGCTGGCCTGGCTCGCCGACCACCTGGACCGGCTCCCCGGCTCGGGGATCATCTACACGTTGACCGTCGCGGCGGCCGGGGAGACCGCCGAGTTCCTGCGGGCCCGGGGCTGGTCGGTGGCCTCCTACACCGGCCAGGCCGAGGACGCCGACCGCCGGGCCGCCGAGCAGGACCTGCTCGACAACAAGATCAAGGCGCTGGTCGCCACCAGCGCGCTGGGCATGGGCTTCGACAAGCCGGACCTCGGCTTCGTGGTGCACCTCGGCGCGCCGCCCTCGCCGATCGCCTACTACCAGCAGGTCGGCCGCGCCGGCCGGGCCGTGGAGCACGCCGAGGTGCTGCTCCTGCCCGGCGTCGAGGACGCGGCCATCTGGCGCTACTTCGCCTCCCTGGCCTTCCCACCGGAGGAGCAGGTCCGCGCGGTGCTCGCCGCGCTGCCCACCGACCGGCCGATGTCCACCCAGGCCCTCGAACCGGTCGTCGACCTGCGCCGGGCCCGGCTGGAGCTGATGCTCAAGGTGCTCGACGTGGACGGCGCGGTCCGCCGGGTCCGCGGCGGCTGGCTCGCCACCGGCGAGCCGTGGGTCTACGACGAGGCCCGGTTGCGCCGCGTCGCCCAGGCGCGCACCGCCGAGCAGCAGGCCATGCGGGAGTACGCGACCACGCCCGGCTGCCGGATGCGCTACCTGCGGGAATGCCTGGACGACGCCGAGGCGGGCGACTGCGGCCGGTGCGACCGCTGCGCCGGCCCACTCTTCGCCGCCGAGGTCTCCGACGCCGCGCTCACCGCCGCGCAGACCTTCCTCGGCCGCCCCGGCGTGGAGATCGCGCCCAAGAAGCTCTGGCCGACCGGGCTGGAGGCGGTGGGCGTACCCCTGAAGGGCCGGATCCCGCCGGCGGAGCAGGCGCTGGCCGGGCGGGCCGTGGGACGGCTGTCCGACCTGGGCTGGGGTGGGCGGCTGCGCGGCCTGGTCGGGCCGGACGCGGCGGACGGACCGGTCCCGGACGACGTGGCCGCGGCCGTGGTGGAGGTGCTGAAGGCCTGGGCGCACGGCGACGACCCGTGGCCGCGCCGCCCGGTCGGCGTGGTCGCGGTGGGCTCCCGCACGCACCCCGCGCTGGTCGACTCGCTCGCCGGGCGGATCGCCACCGTGGGCCGGCTGCCGCTGCTCGGCCAGGTGGTCCCGAACGGTCCGGCCGGGGCCGGCGGGCCGCGCGGCAACAGCGCCCAGCGGGTACGCGCCCTGCACGACGCCTTCACCGTCCCCGACGAACTGGCCGCCGTCGTCGCCGGGCTGGACGGGCCGGTGCTGCTCGTCGACGATCTGGTCGACTCGGGCTGGACGACGACCATGGTGGCCCGGCTGCTGCGCCGGGCCGGCGCCCCCGACGTCCTGCCCCTCGCCCTCGCCGTGGCCGGCTGACCCGATCCGCGAGGCGCGTGCCTTCGGGGGTCGTCCGTTGCCGGGGAAAAGTTCCCGCCGAGGCCGGAATGCGAGCGTCGCCACCGTCACCGACCGTGCGGGGACCGGCACCCCGTCCGGCGGTACCGTGGGGCCCATGACCGAGCAGCGACCCGTCACGCAGACGTACGCCGTCACCGGGATGACCTGCGAGCACTGCGTGCGGGCGGTCGCCGGGGAGCTGTCAGCCCTGCCCGGTGTGCAGGACGTCCGGGTGGACCTGAGCGCCGGCACCGCCACCGTCACCAGCGCCGCGCCGCTGCCGGTGGAGTCGGTCCGGGCCGCAGTCGACGAGGCTGGCTATGAGCTGGCCGGCGGCGTTGCCTGAGTCGCCTTCCGGCGGGGAGCCGACCGTCGCGCCGGACCGGAGCACCCTTCGGCTGGCGCTGGTCGTCGGCGGGCTGGTGCTCGCCGTACTGCTCGGCTTCGGCCTCGGCCGGCTGAACCCGCCGCCCGGCACCGCGTCCGGCGCGGCCCCGACGGCCGCCGGGCACACCCACCCGCCCGGCACCGCCGCGCACTCGCACGGCGGGGCGACCATCGACCAGGGCACCGGCGCGGACGCCGCCGGCCTGTCGGTCAGCGCGGCCGGCTACACCCTCGCCCCGTCGACCGTGGAGTTCCCGGTCGGCCGGGCCACTGAGCTGCGGTTCCAGATCCGGGACGAGCGGCGGCGGGCGGTCACCCGGTTCGCCGTGGTGCACGACAAGCCGCTGCACCTGATCGTGGTCCGCCGCGACCTGACCGGCTACCAGCACCTGCACCCGACCATGGCGACGGACGGCACCTGGTCGGTGCCGCTGACCCTGACCCAGCCGGGCGTCTGGCGGGCGTACGCGGACTTCACCGCGGTCGCCGACGACGGCGGGCAGACCGCCGTCACGCTCGGCACCGACCTGACCGCGCCCGGCGGGTTCGCGCCCCGCCCGCTGCCGGCGCCGGCCACCACCGGCACGGTCGACGGGTTCACCGTCGCCTACGAGGGGACCCCGAAGGCGGGGGAGTCGACGCCGTTGCGCTTCCGGGTCCGGGCCGGTACAACCGCCGCGCCGCTGGAGCGCTACCTCGGCGCGTACGGCCACCTGGTCGCGCTCCGCGAGGGCGACCTGGGCTACCTGCACGTGCACCCGCAGAGCGGGCGGGACGGCGATGCGGTGACGTTCCAGCTGACCGTGCCGGGTCCCGGCCGCTACCGGATGTTCCTGGACTTCCAGGTGGCCGGCGTGGTGCACACCGCCGGCTTCACCGTGACGGTGCCCTGACCGCTCAGCCGGCCCGGCGGACCGGGCGGCGGGCCAGGTAGCGGAGCAGGTCGCGGATGTGGTGTTTCTCCTCGGCGGGAACGGTGGGATCGGCCAGCCGCTCCAGGATCACCCGGACGTCCGCCTCCACCGGCCCGTCCTCGGCGCGGCGGCGCGGCGCGGCGCCGGCGTCCGGCAGCCCGAGGGCCCGGAAGGCGGCCGCCACCGGCAGGTCGAGGGCGGCGCAGAAGCCACGCACCTTGGCCAGCTCGGGGTAGTCCTGCCAGTCGCCGGCGAGCCAGCGGAACACGGTGGACCGGCCCACGCCGGTGTGCGTGGCCAGGTCGGTCACCGTCCAGCCGCGTTCTTCACGGGCGTTGTCGATGGCCCGGCGCACGAAGCGCGCGAAGGCCATCTGTGGTGAAACCTCTGCGGAACCCATTCCTGCGGGGTCTTCCCTTCCCGGCCGGAGCACCGGACGGTGCGCCTAAGAGGGTAGTACGGCCCGAGGTGGAAGCAACCGACTGATCGGTCCGAAGGTCTCGTGACGGGACCGGCCCCGGAGCGTCGGGAACCGCGGCACCGGGCGGCGCCGCTAGGCCGCCGGCCCGTCGGTCGCCGCCCCGGACAGCAGGGTCTCCAGCCGCGGCGTGACGCGCCACTGGTCGACCAGGTCCCGGTACTCCGCCCGCTGGGCGTCGGTCGGGGACGTCCCGGTCCGGCGGGCCCGGATCAGCAGGTTCCGCGGGGTGTGCCGGGAGTCGACGAACTCGACCACCTCCGCCCGGTAGCCGTGCAACCGGAGCAGCCCGGCCCGGAGCGCGTCGGTCAGCACGTCCGCGAACCGCTCGCGCAGAATGCCCTGCCGGGTGAGCAGGTCGTACGGCCCGGGCGCCGGCCGGGAGCGCAGCTGGGCCGCGATGTCGTGGTGGCAGCAGGGCGCGGCGAGCACCCAGCGGGCATCCCACCGGACGGCGCGGGCCAGCGCCTCGTCCGTGGCGGTGTCGCAGGCGTGCAGCGCCAGCACCAGGTCCGGGGCCGGCTCGACCACTGCGTCGGCGATGGTGCCGGCGACGAAGCGGACCTGGTCCGCCCAGCCCAGCCGCGCGGCCAGCTCGCTGTTGCGCCGGCGCTGGTCCTCGCGCACGTCCACCCCGACCAGTTCCACGTCGAGCCCGCGCGCGGTGAGGTAGCGGTGGGCCGCGAAGGTCAGGTACGCGTTGCCGCAGCCCAGGTCGACCACGCGCAGTGGGCCGGTCAGGTCGTCCGGCAGGGTCGCGGCCAGCGCCCGGAGGAACGCGTCCACCTGGCGGCGCTTCGCCGCCGAGCCGCCGATCTCGGCGAAGATCGGATCACCCGGGTCGAGCAGGTAGTCCTTCTCCCGGTCGTGGCCGCCCGGCTCGGCCGCCGGCCGGCTCGCCGCCGCCCGGTGCACCTGCGCCTCGCCCGACTTGGTCACCCGCAGTTGCAGCGTCGCGTCGGCCGTCTCCACGTGCCAGTTGCCGAACGGCTCGGCCAGCAGCGCGTCGACCGCCGCGCCGGCCTCCGCGCCGGGCGCCACGTTCCGGGTGTACGGCCGGGCCCCGTCGGAGGTGGAGATCTGCAGGCGCGGGCCGCCCTTGAGGGTGACCGGCCGCAGCTCGGCGCGGACCACCGAGGGCCGGTGCCCCCGGCGTTTTCCGGCGGCGACCGCCCGGGTCAGCGCGGGGTCGAGCAGCAGCGCCCGGACCTCGGTCAGGGCGGCGTCCAACGGTTCCGGCATCGCTCCATCATCCTTCCCGGCCGCCGGCTTCCCCGGCGGGCCGGTCGTGAGTGTCCTGTGGCACCCCTCCGCCCCGCTCGCGGTGGCAGGGAGTGCCGGTGCTGGGTGTCCTCTCGGCATGCTTTGCTCTGCTTCAGCCGCCGCAACACCTGGCGGGCGATGGTGTTGCCTCCGCTGCAGCAGAGCAAAGGGCGCCCGTGGGGTGTCCCTCCTCGGAGCGCCGGCAGCCCGGCCCGGCCGCGTGGGCCCGGACAGCCGACGTCCCCCGTACCGGGGACCGGTGCGGGGGACGTCGGGGTGTCGCAGAGGTCAGTCGGCGGTCGCCTCGGCCGGCGTACCGGCGCCCGAACCGCCACCACGACGGCGCCGGCGGCGGCGCGGCTTCGACGCCGCCTCGCCCTCGGCGGAGGCCGTCGCGGCCGGCTCGGCGCCGCCCTCGGCGGTGATCACCGCGGTGGGCTCGCCGGCCACCGCCTCGCCGGCCCGGCGGCGACGCCGCCGGCGCGGGGTACGGGTGCCCTCCTCGGCGGCGGCGTCGGCGGGCGTCCCGCCCTCCGGCGTGGCCGCCGCGTCGCCGCCCCGGCCCCGGCCACGCTCGCGGTCGCCGCGCTCGCCCCGGCCACGGCTCTCGCCGCGCCGGGACCGGCCACCGCCGAGGTCCTCCTCGACCTCCGCCGCCAGCCCGGCGCGGGTGCGCTCGGCGGTCGGCAGGGTGCCGGTGACGTCCCGGGAGATGTCCAGGTCGGTGTAGAGGTGCGGAGAGGTGTGGTACGTCTCCGGCGGCTCCGGCATCTCCAGCCCGAGCGTCTTGTCGATGATCCGCCAGCGGGGCATGTCGTCCCAGTCGACGAAGGTCACCGCGACACCGGTCGCCCCGGCCCGGCCGGTACGACCGATCCGGTGGGTGTAGGTGTCCTGGTCCTCGGGGCAGTCGTAGTTGATGACGTGGGTGACGCCGGTGACGTCGAGCCCGCGCGCCGCCACGTCGGTGGCGACCAGGATGTCGATCTTGCCGGCGCGGAACGCCCGCAGCGCCCGCTCCCGGGCGCCCTGGCCCAGGTCCCCGTGAACGGCGGCGACCGCGAAGCCGCGGAAGTCGAGGTCCTCGGCGACCCGGTCGGCGGCCCGCTTGGTCCGGGTGAAGATCATGGTCAGGCCGCGCCCCTCCGCCTGCAGGATGCGCGCGACGATCTCGACCTTGTTCATCGAGTGGGTGCGGTAGACCAGCTGCTGCGTCTGCGGCGACGGGCCGGTCTCGGCGGTGTGCCCGGCGTGGATGGTCACCGGCCGGCGCAGGAAGCGCCGGGACAGGGCGACGATCGGGTCCGGCATGGTGGCCGAGAAGAGCATGGTCTGCCGGTCCTCCGGCAGCATCGCGAGGATCTTCTCGACGTCGTCGAGGAAGCCCAGGTCGAGCATCCGGTCGGCCTCGTCGAGAACCAGCGCGCGCACCCGGTCGAGCCGCAGGTGCTTCTGCTTCTGCAGGTCCATCAGCCGGCCGGGCGTGCCGACCAGGATCTCGACGCCCCGGCGGAGCGCCTCGATCTGCGGCTCGTACGCCACGCCGCCGTAGATCGGCAGCACCCGGATGCCCCGGGTGCGACCGGCGGCGTCGAGGTCCTTGGCGACCTGGATGCCCAGCTCGCGGGTGGGTACGACGACCAGCGCCTGCGGCACGCCGTCGCCGCCCTCGGCGGGGGCGAAGACCCGCTCCAGCAGCGGTACGCCGAAGCCGAGGGTCTTGCCGGTGCCGGTCGGCGCCTGGCCGATCAGGTCGACGCCGCGCAGCGCGATCGGCAGCGCGTACTCCTGGATGGCGAACGCGCGGGTGATGCCGGCGGCGGCCAGGGCCTCGACGGTCTCCGCGCGGGCGCCGAGCTCGGCGAAAGTGGGAGCCTCCGGACGGACCGGAGCGGTGGGAGCCAGTTCCTGGCCCGTGTTGTCCTGAATCTGCTCGCTCATATGGATTTGGGGGTGCCCTCTCGTGGTGCGCCCCGTCATGTCCTCAGGGCGCGATCGGTATGGCGCGGGCCACACGGTCGGGGCGGAATACCGAGCCGGACCGGGCCGCACGCGCTCCGCGGGTCGGGTGCGACCAGTTCACTGATCGGATCGACGCCCACGGCAACTGTTACATACTACCTGAACCCCCTGGTGGCTGTCCCTGTTCCAGGTGGCGGTGCGACATCCGGGGGCTATCGGTGTGACCTGCGCCACAAGCCAGCGGGACCGCCGCGTCACGCGGGCGGACGGTAGCCTCGCTACGTCGGTGACGCCATCACCGACGACGATGTGGGCCCGGCGGCTCGTCGGGGAGGCGCTCTCCCAGGCCGGGCGGGTCGCCGCCACGGACCGGGGGGGCTCACCGCGCTGATCACCCGGCGGGAGGGCGTGGACGTGCCGGCGCTGTTCCGGCGGCTGACCGCCGCGCACACCGCGCGGATGAACGCCGCCGGGTTGAACAACTGAGCCGGCCCCCGGCGTGCCGCGCGGCAGGGACGCGGGCGCGTCACCTGCCGCGGCGACCGGATCGTCAGCGGACGGTGAACCCGACCGCGCGGGGCGAGGCCTCCGCGATCTCGACGTAGGCGACCTTGTTGACCGGCACGATGACCCGTCGGCCCTTCTCGTCGGTCAGGGAGAGGGTGCCCTCGTCCTTGGCGAAGGCGTCGGTCACGATCTGCTCGATCTCGGCCGGCGACTGCGCGCTCTCCAGGACCAGCTCGCGCGGCGCGTACTGCACCCCGATCTTGACCTCCACTGTGCCTCCTCAACTGGGGCGAAAAAGCCGCCGTGGGAAGGCTATCCGATCTGGCGGCCCGATGTTCAGGCTGACTCACCTTGCAGCGGGAAGCTGGCGATGCCCCGCCAGGACAGCGCGGCGACCAGCGCCTCCGCCTCCGCCTTCGGCACCTGCCGGCCACCGGCCAGCCAGAACTGCGCCGCCGTCTCCGCCGCCCCGACCAGGCCGGAGGCGAGCAGCTCGGCGTGCGCCCGACTGACACCGGTGTCCGAGATGATGGTGTCGGTGATCGCCGCGATGCAGCCCTGCTCGACCCGCTCCACCCGCTGCCGGACGGCCGGGTCGTTGCGCAGGTCCGACTCGAAGACCAGGCGGAACGCCTCGCTCTCGTGGTCGACGAAGTCGAAGTACGCGCGCACCGACGCGCTGACCCGCTCCTTGTTGTCGATGGTGCCGCGCATCGCGTCGTGCACCTGCGCCACGATGGCGTCGCAGTGCGTGTCCAGCAGCGCCAGGTAGAGCTCCATCTTGCCCGGGAAGTGCTGGTAGAGCACCGGCTTGGAGACCCCGGCCCGCTCGGCGATGTCGTCCATCGCCGCAGCGTGGTAACCCTGGGCGACGAACACCTCCTGGGCGGCCGCGAGCAACTGCTTGCGGCGCGCCGAACGGGGCAGGCGGGTGGGACGGCCGGCGGTCTGTGCACCGTTCCCCACAGCGGTCATGGGAGCCTCCGAGTTTCTTCGTACGAGCCGGCACTTATCACCCGAACCGGCCGGATTCGTGAACCCGTCCCGGAATTGGCCCGCCGCTGTAACTTATCGCCACTGTCACCACACGGTAGCCTCACCGGGGGCGACCAAGGAGCGCGCGGTGAGTGAATCAGGGCAACCCGGAGCCGCCACCCCGGGAGAGCACGGCGACGGGACGGGTCAGCACGACGACCTGGCCCGTTCCGCCAGCGGGTGGGCGCCCCCGGCAGCCGGCTGGTCCCGCCGCGGCGAGGCCGGCCGCGAGCCGGCGCCCGTCTGGCGGCAGCCCGACCCCACCGCCGGCTGGGGCGCCTCGTCCACCCGCCACGGCGACCTGCCGGCCCCGCTGGCCGGGCTGCCCGCCGGGGAGCCGCCGGCCCGGGTCAACGGCCGTCCCCACGTCAACGGCGTGCGCCACGCCGAGGAGGAGCCGCCCGTGACCCGCCAGGCTCCGGTGAGTGCCCCGCCCGCCGACGAGCCGCGCCGCGACCTCGACGCCGACCGGCTGGTCGTACCGGCCCAGCGGCCGGCGCCCGCGGTGGAGCAGCCGTCCGCCGACGCCGAGCCCGGCCGGCACGCCTCGGACGACCCGCCGGCCAGCCGCGGGTCGCGCTGGGCGGAGGGGACCGTCCCGTCCTCCGCGCCGCCGGCCATGCAGGTGCCGCCGGTCGGCACCGCCGCCGCGGGGTTCGAGGTGCCGCCCGGCTTCCACGCCCCGATCGTCGAGCGTGGCGCCCCCGAACCGGCCCCGTCGCTGTCTCACGGGTGGGCCGACCGGGTCCCGCCGGAGCCGCCCCCCGCCGAGCCGGCCGATCACCGCAATGCGTCCGCCGAGGAGCCGGGCTGGCGCGCCGAGCCGGCCGACGAGCGCCGCGCCGCGCCTGCCGAAGAGTCGGAATGGCAGGGTCCGAGCTGGAACCGGCCGAGCTGGGGCAACGGCTGGGCGCCGTCGTGGCCCCGCGAAGACGAGCCGGGCGGCCGCCGCGTCCGCGACGAACGGGCCGCCGAGTGGGTGCCCGAGCCGACCCGGCCGTACGAGCCGGTGCGCGCCGAGCCCGCCCGGCCGTACGAGCCGGTGCGCGCCGAGCCGACACCGGCCTACGAAACGCCGCCGGCCCGGCCGTACGAGGTCGCCCGGACCGATGGCGAGCCCCGCCCGACGTACGAGTGGGAGAACGTCGACCGGCCGTCGTGGGCCGGCGGAGCGCCCGCCGCCACGCCGTTCAGCCCGCCGCCGCAGACCGCCCCGACCAGCGCCCCGCCGGTGCCGCACGCCACCCCGACCAGCGCCCCGCCGGTGTCGCGGGAGGCGCCGGCCAGCGCCCCGCCGGACGCGGGACCCGCCGGCGTCGCGCCGGTGCCCCGTGAGGCGCCCGGCGGCGCCCCGGCGTACGGCGTGCCGGCCGGCGCTCCGCCCGCCGCGTACCCGCCGTCCGCCGGGCCGGAGCCGGCCCCGCCCGCGGCCGTCCGGTCCGCCGAGGATCGGACCGTCCGGCCGTTCCGACTGCGTCCGCAGGCCGAGGAGGTCTTCGCGACACCTCCCGCCGGGACGGGCGGCCATCCACCGCCCCCCGCCGGCCCGGGCCCCGCCACCGCCCCGAGCGGGGTGGCCCGCTTCGACCGCGTCCCCGCGCCCGCCCCGACGAGCGCACCCCCCTACGCAGCCCGCCGGTCCGCCCCCGAACCGGTGCCGACGGCCGAGCCGGTCGCCGACACCCGGCCGGACGACGGGGCGTCGGCGATGCTGCCGCAGCGCGTCCCCGCCGAACCGGACGTGCCCGTCGTGCCGGAGCCGCCAGCCGTGGAGCCATCCGCCGAAACTCCGGAACTCGCCCGGATCGCCACCCACCTGCGCCGTGACGACGAGCCCGCGCCGCTGCGGGAGCGACCCGAGGGGTTCGACGTCAACGCCATCCTCGACGCCGTCCGGGAGGTCGCCGGCGTCCGGGACGCCGCCCTGCGCCGGACTCCGGCCGGCGCGCACAGCCTCCGGCTCGACCTGGCCGACGGCGCCGACCCGGCCGAGGTGAGCCGCCAGGTGGCGCGGTTGCTCCAGGAGCGGATGGGGCTGGCCGCCGCCCCGCAGAACCTGCCGGGGATGCCGGCCACGCCGCCACCACCGGTCCGCCGCCGCTCCGCCGAGGGGCGCGCCGACCGGGGTGCCGCCGAGACTCGGCCCGCCGAGGAGCGCGCCGGCGCGTCGCGCACCGGCCCGGCTCGGGCGGACGCGCGTGCCCCGGAGAGTCGCGACCCGGGTGCCCCGGAGAGCCGCACCGCCGAGGAGCCCGAGGGTCGGGCCGGGAGGCTCGCCGAGGCCTCCGCCGCCGGGGGCCCGGAGGGCCGGACCGAGCCACGTGCCGAGCCGGAGTCGCCGCGCCGGCGCCGGCAGGCCGCGCCGCACCGGGGTCGGGCCACGGTGGAGGAGACGTCGCTCGCCGCCGCGCCGGCCGGTACGCCCACCGGCAGCCCGGCGACCCTCGGCACGTCGTACTCCGGTGGTCAGATGAGCACGACGGAGACTGCGCCCTCGCGACCGCTGGACACCGGCGGCGCGCCGGGGCCCCGGGTGGTGATCGACCACGTCCAGGTGAGCACCTTCGGCCTCGACGCCACCGTCGAGGTACGCCTGCTCGCCGGGGACGGGACCGCCGAGGGCCGATCCACCGGCCCGGCCGTCGACGGCTACGTGCTGCGGCTCTGCGCGGTGGCCGCCGCGGTGGCCGTCGACGAGCTGCTGCGCGGTGCCGCGCAGTCGGCGGACCGGGGGCGCTGCTTCGTGGAGCACGCCGCCGTGGTGCCGTTCGGCAACTGCGAGGTCGCCACCGTGGTCGTGCTGCTGGTCTGCGACGGATGGGTGGAGCAGCTGGCCGGTTCCGCGCTGGTCGCCGGCGACCCCCGCCAGGCGGTGGTCCGGGCGACCCTGGCCGCCGTGAACCGCCGGCTCGAGGCGCTGCTGGCCTGATCCGGAGCCGGTGTCGGTCGGGGCGGCATGGGAAACACTGGGAGCATGAAGCGCGCCAACCTCTGGCCGGACCATCTGCTGCCGGCGCACCACGTGCCGCCGCCATGGCCCGGCCGCCAGGTACGCCTCGACGGCTCGGTCACCTACGTACGGGACACCCCGGCCACCGCGCCCGGCGCGGAGCCGGCGCTCTACGTGCACGGCCTCGGCGGTTCGTCGCAGAACTGGACGGACCTGGCCGGTCTGCTCGCCGACCGGCTGGACGGTCAGGCCATCGACCTGCCCGGCTTCGGGCGCAGCGAGCCGGGGCGGCGCTACACGATCCCCTCCTTCGCCCAGCGGGTGGTGCGCTGGATCGAGCAAGGCGACCGGGGGCCGGTGCACCTCTTCGGCAACTCGCTGGGCGGGGCGGTCACGGTGCAGGTCGCGGCGTTGCGGCCGGACCTGGTGCGGACGCTGACCCTGATTTCCCCGGCACTGCCATTCCTGGACTTCCGGCGCTCCCTCCAGGGGCGGATGCTGCCGCTCCTGGCGATCCCCCGGGGCGAGCGGCTGGCCGCCTGGCGGCTTACTCAGCTGGCCCCCGAGGTGACGGCCCAGCAGGTGATGGAGGCCTGCGTCGCCGACCTGACCCGGATCAGCGAGCAGCGCCGGCAGGAGGCCGTCGAGGAGATCCGGATCCGCTACGAGGCCGCGCACTACGCCGCCGCGTACGTCCGGACGTTCCGCGGTCTGGTCTCCTGCTTCCTGCGGTCGTACCTGCCCGGGTCGGGTTCGCTCTGGCGGCTGGCCGCCACGGTGCGGGCGCCCACGCTGGTGGTCGGCGGTCGGCAGGACCGGCTGGTCGATGTCCGGGTGGCGCCGCAGGCCGCCCGGGTCATCCCGGACAGCCGGCTGCTGATGCTCGACGGTGTCGGCCACGTGGCGCAGTTGGAGGTGCCGCGCACGGTGGCGCGGGCGGTGGTGGGACTGCTCGCCGAAACGGAGGAGAGCGCGCGGGGTCACGACATGGCAGGCTGAGCCGGATGCCCAGTTCCCCCCGGCCGCGGCACGGCTCCGCTCGGCCCGCTCCTGCCGTCCGCCCGACCGCTCAACCCGCCGCGCGCCGTTGGCGGCCGGTGGTCGTGGTGACCGCGTTCCTGGTCGCCGCCGGGTTCGCCGTCGGCGTGCTGGTGCAGCGGCCGCCGGCCAGCGCCGAGGTGCTGGTGAACGACGGGTGGGCCGCCCAAACGGCCGCCCATTCGACCGCGCCCACGCCGCCCCCGTCCCCGTCCGGGTCGCCGTCCGGCCGGCCCGTGCCGAGCCCGAGCACCCCCGCCGAGCCGGTGCTGAGCCTGCCCGGCCCGGTGCCCTCGGCGGGGCGCGGCAGCTTCGGGTACGACGACCGCCAGGGCGGGGTGCTCGGCCGGTCCGGCACGCTGCGGCGCTTCCGGGTGGCGGTGGAGAACGGCTCCGGGGAGGACGTGCACGCCTTCGGCGACGCGGTGCAGACGGCGCTCGCCGGGCCGGGGAGCTGGGTGGACAGCGGTCAGTTGCGGTTGCAGCGGGTACCGGGCGGTTCCGGGTACGACTTCACGATCTACCTCGCGACGGCCCGTACGGCGGGTCAGATGTGTCTGGCCGGGGGCACCGACATCCGGATCGGCGGGCGGCCGTACACCTCGTGTCGCAGCCCCGGCAAGGTGATCATCAATCTGGACCGCTGGCGACTGTCGGTGCCGCACCTGGTGAAGGCCGGATTGCCGCTGGAGCGCTACCGGCTCTACGTGATCAATCATGAGGTCGGCCACCAGTTGGGGCACCACCACGAGGGTTGCCCGGGCCCGGGCCGGCCGGCGCCGGTGATGCAGCAGCAGACCCTCTTCCTGGACGGCTGCACGCCCAATCCCTGGCCGTACGTGGAGGGGCGGCGGTATACCGGACCGCCGGTGTGATCGTCCCGAAAACAGTAACGGGGCGCGCTTTGCGGTAACAGCGGGTAAACGCGGTTAAATGCCCCGAATTGCATGGCAGGCTGATGGCATGACGTCGTCGTCCCCTTACGACCCGCCTGCCGAGCCCGACCACGGGCCGGCCCGTCCCGCCGACCCGCCCCGGCTCGACTTCGACCGTCCGCCGGCGGTGACCGCTCACCAGAGGCCGGTCCGACCGACCGGGCGTCGGGTACGGGGTCGCCGTCGGCGCACCGTCCTGCTGCTGGTCGCCCTGCTGGCGGTGGCCGGCACGGTGGCCGGCCTGACCGAGCTCACCCCCCGACCGGCGGACCAACGGCCCGCGACCGCCGGGAATCCACGGCCGGCCAGCGGGCTCGGCGCGGACCCCCGGGTGGAGCCCGGACGGTACCGGACCCAGGCCTCCGGCAGCTTCGCCGCCGCCGACGGCCGCTCCCCGGTACGCGGGTACGACGGCCCGCTGCGCCGCTACCGGGTCGCCGTCGAGCAGGGCGTCGGGCAGGACGTGGACGCCTTCGCCGCCACCGTGGACGAGGTGCTGGGCGACCGGCGCAGCTGGATCGCCTCCGACGAGCTGCGGTTGCAGCGGGTGACCGAGGAGGCCGCCGCCGACTTCACCATCTACCTGGCCACCCCGGCGACCTCGGAGCGGATGTGCGCCGAGGGCGGGCTGACCACCGAGCGGTACACCTCCTGTCGGCTCCCCGGCCAGGTGATCATCAACCTGGCCCGCTGGATGGAGTCGGTACCCGACTACGGCGCGCCGCTGGAGATCTACCGCACGTACGTGATCAACCACGAGGTCGGGCACGAGCTCGGCGAGGAACACCAGGCCTGCCCCGGGCCGGGGGAGCCCGCCCCGGTGATGCAACAGCAGACGTACGGGTTGGACGGCTGCGTCGCCAACGCCTGGCCGTACGTCGACGGCTCCCGCTACTCCGGCGAGCCGGTGGACGGCGTCTGAGTTATTCCCGCTCCCGCATATCGGGCGACGTGGCCCTCCTCATGGCCGATCAGCACCCGGGCGAGCGACAATGGCGCGGTTCGCCACCGCCGATCCCGGGGAGTCCACCGTGTCGTTGCCCCCGCTCGTCGAGCCCGCCGCCGAGCTGACCGTTGACGAGATCCGTCGCTACTCGCGCCACCTGATCATCCCGGACGTCGGGGTCGAGGGGCAGAAGCGGCTGAAGAACGCCCGGGTGCTCTGCGTCGGCGCCGGCGGTCTCGGCTCGCCGGCCCTGATGTACCTCGCCGCCGCCGGCGTCGGCACGCTCGGCATCATCGACTTCGACACCGTGGACGAGTCCAACCTCCAGCGCCAGATCATCCACGGCGTCTCGGACGTCGGACGGTCCAAGGCCGAGTCCGCCGCGGCCTCGATCCGGGAGATCAACCCGCTGGTCCAGGTGGAGATCCACAACACCGCGCTGGACCGGGAGAACGTCAGAGAGATCTTCGACCGGTACGACCTGATCGTTGACGGCACGGACAACTTCGCCACCCGCTACATGGTCAACGACGCTGCGGTGCTGCTCGGCAAGCCGTACGTCTGGGGCTCGATCTACCGCTTCGACGGCCAGGCGTCGGTGTTCTGGGCCGAGCACGGCCCCTGCTACCGCTGCCTCTACCCGGAGCCCCCGCCGCCCGGCATGGTCCCGTCCTGCGCCGAGGGTGGCGTCCTCGGCGTGCTCTGCGCCTCGATCGGCTCGATCCAGGTCAACGAGGCGATCAAGCTGCTCACCGGCATCGGCGAGCCGCTGGTGGGCCGGCTGATGGTCTACGACGCCCTGGAGATGGAATACCGCAAGATCAAGGTCCGCAAGGACCCGAACTGCGTGCTCTGCGGCGAGAACCCGACGGTCACCGACCTGCTGGAGGACTACGAGGACTTCTGCGGCGCGGTCTCCGAGGAGGCGCAGGAGGCGGTGGTCGACTCGACCATCACCGCACTGGAGCTGAAGGAGTGGCAGGACGCCGGC
Organism: Micromonospora inositola; assembly: GCF_900090285.1. NCBI lineage: Bacteria > Bacillati > Actinomycetota > Actinomycetes > Micromonosporales > Micromonosporaceae > Micromonospora > Micromonospora inositola. Next base: position 2,564,007 of record NZ_LT607754.1, read on the forward strand.
AAGGACGTCTTCCTGGTCGACGTCCGCGAGCCCGCCGAGTACGAGATCGTCCGGATCCCCGGCGCCACCCTGATCCCCAAGGGCGACATCATCTCGGGCGAGGCGCTGGCCAACCTCCCGCAGGACAGGCAGATCGTGCTGCACTGCAAGTCCGGTGTCCGCTCCGCCGAGGCGCTCGCCGCGCTGAAGGCGGCCGGCTTCCGCGACGCCGTGCACGTCCAGGGCGGCGTGCTCTCCTGGATCAAGCAGATCGATCCGTCGCTGCCCGCGTACTGAGTCGTCGGTCGAAGGGGCCCTGCCGCTGCCGGGAGGGCCCCTTCGCGTACCCGCCGGTGGGCCGGGCCACGTCGGCCGAGCTACCGAGGCGCAACCGCGTTTGCGCCGGTAGCGTTGCCGCCGTGGTCGACTTGGATGCCGCGATCGGCTTCGTCGTGGCGCACGGTGACGCGGTGGACCGCGCCCGCCTCTCCCGGCTGCGCACCGGCACGCCGGTGCCGGTCGAACTGCTCGACGCGGCCGAGGCCGGGCAGGCGTCGGGTGGCGGCTGGCCGGCCACCCTGGGCAGCGACATCGCCTCGATCGACGCGACCTGCTTCCGCCTCGGCGAGCTGGACGACCTCGGCGCGCTCGGTCGCCCGGCGGCCCGGCACGCCCTGGACTGGCTGGCCGCCCGGCAGCGCCCCGACGGCGGCTGGGACGAGGACGCGGCGCTGGCCGGGTTGGCCCCCGAGTGGGCCCGTCCCGGCGACCCGGAGGCCCAGCTCTACCTCACCGCCAACGCCGGGTTCTGGCTGACCGTCGCCGGGCTGGACGCCCGCGCCGCCGGCCCGCTCGACCACCGCGTCGGCGGGGCGTACGCCGGGGTGGTGCAGGCCGCGGCGCAGGCGCTCGCCGCGCAGCTCGCCCCGGACGGGAGCTGGCCTTCGTTCCTCCCCGCCGGCTGGTTGAGCGCGGCGGTGCTGCACCGGCAGCAGCTGTACTACGAGTCGGCTCGGATCCAGGCGGTGCTGGCCGAACGGATCCCGGAGATGTCCCCGGCCGACGTGGCGTGGCTGGCCGCGACGCTGCGCCGGGTCGAGGTGGGCGAGGAGCAGTGGCTGCTGGTGTCGGCGCGCAAGCGGCTCGCCGAGACCCAGCGCAGCGACGGCGGCTGGGACAGCGACGACGGCCACCAGTTCGACGTGCACACCACGCTGCGCGCGATCCGGGCCTGCCGCCCGGCGGTCCCCGCCGCCATCCCGTCGCAGCGGGCCGCCGGGCCGTCGCAGCCCGCCGAACCGACCCCCTGAGGGCCACCCGGGTCAGCGCAGGTGGCCGTCCCCGGTGACCACGTACTTGGTGCTGGTCAGCTCGGGCAGTCCCATCGGGCCGCGGGCGTGCAGCTTCTGGGTGGAGATGCCGATCTCCGCGCCGAAGCCGAACTCGCCGCCGTCGGTGAACCGGGTGGAGGCGTTGACCATCACGGCCGCCGCGTCGACCCGGGCCACGAACTCCCGGGCGGCGGGCTGCGAGTCGGTGACGATCGCCTCGGTGTGGCCGGTGCCGTACCGGCGGATGTGCGCGACTGCCGCGTCCAGCGAGTCGACCACGGCGACCGAGATGTCCGCCGAGAGGTACTCGGTGGCGAAGTCCTCCTCGGTGGCCGGGACGACCGCGGCGGAGTACGCGGCCACCCGGGCGTCGCCGTGCACGGTCACCCCGGCGTCGGCGAAGGCGGCCAGCATCGGCGGCACGAACGCGTCGGCGATCCCCGCGTGCACCAGCAGCGACTCCGCGGTGTTGCAGGTGGAGAGGCGCTGGGTCTTGGCGTTCAGGGTGACCGCTACTGCCTTGGCGACGTCGGCGGCGGCGTCCACGTAGACGTGACAGTTGCCCACCCCGGTCTCGATCACCGGGACGGTGGACTCCTCCACGACGGTCCGGATCAGCGACGCGCCGCCGCGCGGGATCAGCACGTCGACCAGGCCGCGGGCGCGCATCAGCTCCTTGACCGAGTCGCGCGAGCCGGCGTCGAGCAGCTGCACCGCGTCCGCCGGCAGGCCGGCCCCGGCGACCGCGTCGCGGAGCACCGCGACCAGCGCGGCGTTGGAGTGGGCGGCCGAGGAGGAGCCGCGCAGCAGCGCGGCGTTGCCGGACTTCAGGCAGATCCCGGCGGCGTCCACGGTGACGTTCGGGCGGGCCTCGTAGATGATCCCGACCACCCCGAACGGCACCCGGACCTGCCGCAGCTCCAGGCCGTTGGGCAGGGTCGAGCCGCGGACCACCTCGCCGACCGGGTCGGGCAGGGCGGCCATCTGGCGCAGCGAGTCCGCGATGCCGGCCACCCGGCCCAGGTCGAGCGCCAGCCGGTCCAGCACGGCCGCGGTCAGCCCGGCCTCCCGCCCGGCCGCCAGGTCCGTCGCGTTCGCGGCCAGGATCTCCGGGGTACGCGCCACCAGCTCGTCGGCCATCGCGTGAAGCGCGGCGTCTTTGACCGTACGGGTGGCGACGGCCAGCGCCTCCGCCGCGTCCCGGGCCCGCCGGGCCTGCTCGACGACGCTCATCCTGCACTCCTCACAGCAGCACGAGGTCGTCGCGGTGGACGACCTCCCGTTCGTACGCCGGGCCGAGCGCCGCGGCGAGTTCTCCGGTTGAGCGGCCGAGCAGCCCGGGCAGCTCCACCGCGTCGTAGTTGACCAGCCCTCGGGCCACCGGTGCGCCCTCGGCGTCCACCAGGTCCACCGGGTCCCCGGCGGTGAAGGCGCCGTCGACGGCGGTGATCCCGGCCGGGAGCAGTGACTTGCGCCGGCCCACCACGGCCTGCACCGCCCCCGGGTCGAGGTGCAGCCGGCCGCGCGGGGTGGTGGCGTGGGCGAGCCAGAACAGCCGGGCGGCGGGGCGCTGCCGCTCGGGGTGGAAGAGCGTGCCGACCGGCTCACCGGCCAGCGCCGGGGCGGCCAGCGGGGCGGCCGTGAGCACCACCGGGATGCCGAAGCCGGTGGCGATCCGGGCCGCCTCCACCTTGGTGACCATGCCGCCGGTGCCCACCCCGGCGCGACCCGCGCCGCCGATGTCGACCCCGGCCAGCTCGCGGTCGCCGCGGACCTCGGTGATCCGGGTGCTCTCCGGCCGGGTCGGGTCGCCGGTCCAGAGCGCGTCCACGTCCGAGAGGAGCACCAGCAGGTCGGCGTGGACCAGCGCGGCCACCAGCGCGGCCAGCCGGTCGTTGTCGCCGAACCGGATCTCCTCGGTGGCCACCGTGTCGTTCTCGTTGACGATCGGCACCGCCCGCAGGTCGAGCAGCTTGCGCAGGGTCCGGTACGCGTTGCGGTAGTGCACCCGCCGGGTCACGTCGTCGACGGTGAGCAGCACCTGCCCGACGGTCAGGCCGTGCCGGGCGAAGCTGGCCGCGTACCGGCCGATCAGCAGGCCCTGTCCGACGCTGGCGGCGGCCTGCTGGGTGGCCAGGTCGCGCGGGCGCCGGGCCAGTCCGAGCGGGGCGAGGCCGGCGGCGATCGCGCCGGAGGAGACCAGCACCACCTCGCGGCCGTCGGCGGCCAGCGCGCCGAGGGTGTCGACCAGCGCGTCCACCCGGGCGTCGTCCAGCCCGCCCGCCGCGGTGGTCAACGAGGACGAGCCGATCTTGACGACGATCCGCCGGGCGGCCGTGACTGCTTCGCGCACCCGACCATTCTGCGCGGTCTGGGCCGCCGCACCGATCGCCGTTCCCATATGGTGGCTGGCCGTGACACCTGACGAGTACGTGGAGGCGGTGCTCGACCTGGTCGAGCGGATCCCGCCGGGCCGGGTGATGTCGTACGGGGCGGTCGCCGACGCGCTCGCCGAGCGCTCGGGGCGGACCTCCGCCCGGCTGGTCGGCTCGATCATGGCCCGGCACGGGGGCGGGGTGCCCTGGCACCGGGTGGTGAACTCGGCCGGGCGGTTGCCGCCGGGGCACGAGGTCGAGGCGCGGGCCCGGCTACGGGCCGAGGGTTGCCCGCTGCGTGCGTCCGGGGTGGACATGAGGGCGGCGGCGTGGTCGCCGGAGGAGGGGATGTGACCCAGGCCATAACGTGAGTAACATTCGGCCCCATGGACGCGACGGGGCCGACCGGGCGGCTGCCCCGCCGGGTGCACGCCGGCTACGCACTGGGCTCGCTGGTCACCGGGGCCTTCGGCACCGTGCCCGGGCTGCTGCTCCTGCCGTACCTGACCGACACGCTGGGCGTCGCCGCGGGCGTGGCCGCCCTGCTGGTGCTCCTGCCGAAGGCGTGGGATGTGGTGGTCAACCCGGTCGCCGGGCGGATCTCCGACCGGACCCGGTCGCGCTGGGGTGCCCGCCGGCCGTACCTGCTGCTGGGCGGGCTCGCGCTGGCCGTGCTCTTCGCCGGGATCTTCGCGGCGCCGTTCGGCGCCGGGCCGGCCGCCGGGGCGTACGTGGCGGTGGCGTTCCTGGCCACCGCGACCGCGTTCGCCTTCTTCCAGGTGCCGTACGTGGCCATGCCGGCCGAGCTGACCGGCGACTACGCGGAACGTACCCGGCTGATGAGCTGGCGGATCGCGGTGCTGGCGCTGGCCATCCTGGTCTCCGGGGCGGTGGCCCCGGCGGTGGTGACCGCCGGCGGCGACGGCCTGGCCGGGCACCGCTGGATGGGCCTCTTCGTGGCCGGGCTGATCGTGGCCGGCGCGGTCGGCGCGTTCCTCGGCACCCGCGCCGCGCCGACCGGCACGGTGGGGGAGAGCGAGCCGAGCCTGCGGGCCCAGCTCGCGGTGGCCGGCCGCAACCGGCCGTTCCGGGCCCTGCTGGCCTGCTTCGTGGTGCAGTCCGCCGGGGTGGCCACCGTGCTGGCCGGGGTGAGCTACTTCGCCGACCAGGTGCTGCGCGACCCGGAGACCGGGCCCACCCTGCTCTTCGCCTGCTTCGTCGGGCCGGCGCTGCTGGTCATGCCGCTCTGGACCCGGGTCGGCGCCCGGGTGGGCAAGCTCGCCGCCCTGGTGGCCGCGTCGCTGATCTTCGCGGTCGGCGCGCTGGCCCTGGTCGCCGCGCCGGTGCTGCCGGCCGTCGGGATCTACCCGCTGGTCGCGCTGATCGGCGTCGGCTACGCCGGCCAGCAGGTCTTCGCGCTGGCGATGCTCCCGGACTGCATCGCCTACGACACCGCGCGCACCGGCCGCCGCCAGGCCGGCGTCTTCACCGGACTGTGGACCGCCGGGGAGACCTTCGGCCTCGCCCTCGGCCCCGGCCTTTACGGCCTGGTCCTCCAGGTCAGCGGGTACGCCTCCTCGTCCACCGGCGTCGCCGCCAGCCAGTCCGCCACCGCCCGCCTCGGCGTCCTGCTCGGCTTCACCGCCCTCCCCGCCCTCCTGGTCGGCGCGGCCGTGCTGCTGCTGCGTCGCTACGACCTGACCGCCGAACGTCTCGCCGCCGCCACCTCCACCCCCTCCGCCGATCATGGCGTTGTAGTGGGGGAGGAAAGCCGCTGACCGTCACAAGAAGGGCGCCACACGTCCATGATCGACGAGGAGAGAGCGGGCGCGTTGCCCGTCGAGGGAGTGCCCGCGGAGCGGGTGCTCGACGAGATCCGCGGGTTGCGGGGGTGGGACCGGCCGACGCACGGCGGGCGGCTGTTCGCGTACGTGTACGACCCTGGGGTGGCTGGGCTGGACGAACTGGCCCACGCCGCGCACGCCGAGAGCGCGCACGTGAACGGGCTCGACCCGACCGCGTTTCCGTCGCTGCTGGCGATGGAGAACGCGCTGGTCGGGGCGGCGGCCCGCCTGCTCGGCGGTGGGCCGGGCACCAGCGCGCCGGACGTCGTCGGCAGCGTCACCAGCGGCGGCACCGAGTCGCTGATCCTCGCCGTGAAGGCGGCCCGGGACGCCCGCCCGGAGGTCACCGAGCCGCGGATCGTGGTGCCGGTCAGCGGGCACGCCGCCTTCGCCAAGGCGGCCCACTACCTGCGGGTGGCCCTCGACCCCGTTGCGGTCGACCCGGTCACCCTCCGCCCCGCCGTTCCGGACATGGCCGCCGCGATCCGGCCGGAGACCGTGCTGGTGGCCTGCTCCGCCCCCGCGTACGCGCACGGCGTGGTCGACCCGGTCGCGGAGATCGCGGCGGTCGCCGCGGCGGCCCGGGTGCGCTGCCACGTGGATGCCTGCTTCGGCGGCTGGACCCTCCCCTGGCTGCGGCGGCTCGGCGCCCCGGTGCCGGCGTTCGACTTCGCCGTCGACGGGGTCACCTCGATCTCCGTCGACCTGCACAAGTACGCGTACGCCCCGAAGGGGGTGTCGGTGCTGCTGCACCGCGATCCCGGACTGCGCGCGCCGCAGTACTTCGCGTACGCCGACTGGCCCGGGTACACAATGGTCAACCCCGTGATCGCCTCCACCCGCTCCGGCGGCCCGATCGCCGCCGCGTACGCCACCCTGCGGCACCTCGGCGAGAACGGCTACCTGCGGCTCGCGGCGCTCACCCGGGACGCGGTGGCCGGGCTGGCCGACGCGGTCCGCGCGGTCGACGGGCTGCGGCTGATGGCCGAGCCGGAGTCGAGCGTGGTCTGCTTCACCAGCACCGACCCGGGGCTGGACCTGTTCGTGCTGGTCGACGAGCTTACCGCCCGGGGCTGGCACACCCAGCCCCAGCTGTCGTACGCCGGCCTGCCGGCCAGCGTGCACCTCACCGTGACCGCGGCGGTGGCACCCCGGGTGGCCGAGTTCGGCCCCGACCTGGCCGACGCGGTCGCCGCGGCCCGGGCGGCCGGCCCGGTGCAGCTTCCGTCGGAGCTGCTGGCGCTGGCCGGCAGCCTGACCCCGGACGCGCTCACCCCGGAGCTGATCGCCGGGCTGGCCGTCGGCCTCGGCCTGGGCGGTGGCCCCGGCCCCTTGCCGGACCGGATGGCGACCGTGAACACCCTGCTCGCCGCGGCCCCGGTGCGGCTGCGGGAACGGCTGCTGGTGGAGTTCGTCGGACTGCTGCAACGCCCGGCCTGGTGACCTTTCGCCGCCGGCGAGGGCCCGGAACCGACCTGGTTCCGGGCCCTCGATCCGTTGTGATCCACGACGCAATATGACGAGTGGTCGCGGCGGGTACCCCGGCCGGGTGACGCGTTGTTCAGCTCGCGTCGGCCGCCGTCACGGTGAACGAGGCGGTGTTGTCGCTCGGGTCCACGTCCTGCACCTCGGCGTCGTAGAAGTAGCTCGACGAGACCGTGTACGAACCCACGCCCAGGTCACCGGCCGGCGTGCCGGCGGGTGCGGTGAGGATGACGTCGAAGGTCCGCTCCTCGCCCGGCATGAACCGGCCCCCGGGCACGCTGAATCCATCGCTCCAGCTCGGCATGTCCTGCGGCTCGATGTGGTCGACGGCCACCCCGGCCGGCAGGCTGGCGGTCACCGGCAGGTCGAACGACGGGGCGTCGTTGCCGTACCGGACGGTGACCGGCATCCGGCCGCTGAGGCTGCCGTCGGGCAGCCGGTCGAGGGTGACGTTTCCGGCGGTCATCCGGAGGTCGCTGTCGACGGCCTGCACGTAGGGCCGAGGCTTCTTCAGGCTGCCCTTCGTGGACCGGAACAGGGTGGTGAAGGCCGCGGTGTCGGCCAACTGCGGCTTGCCGTTCGGCTCCACCGCGATCTCGGTGCCGGCGACCGTCATGGCGTAGTCGCGCGGGGTGGTCCAGACGTGGAACCCCAGCGAGTACGTCTGGCTGTCGCCGGGCTGGATCTGCTCGCCCAGACACTGGATACGCATCCGGTTCGCCTCCAGGCCAAGGAAGAAGCAGGGACCGCCCGGCGTGATCGTCGTGTGCGAGGCCCCGGCCGGCTCGGTGAAGGTCAGGGTCGGGTAGTCGGCCACCGTTCCTTCGTTGGTGACGACGGCGGTGAGGGTGCCGACGTACCCCTGGTCGGTGGGGTCGAGCACCAACCGCTGCGCGGTGATGGACAGTGGACCGGTGGCCTCGGCGGGCGCCGCGGTGGCCGGCGCTCCGGCGGCGAGCAGCGCCAGCGCGGTGCCGAGCAGGCCGGCGGCGACCCGCCGGCCGGTGGACGGAGTGATGGACATGGTCGTTCCTCCCCGTGTGACGGCCCGCCGTCGCCGGCGGGCATCGGTCCGCACGATATCGACGGCCGCGGACAGTTGGCGGCCCCGTGGGACGAAACGGACCCGGCGCGGGTGCGCCGGGTCCGTCGCCGCCGGTCAGCTCGCGTCGACCGCGGTCACCGCGAACGAGGTGCTGTTGTCCGCCGGGTCCACGTCCTGCGGGTCGGTCCCCCAGAAGTAGCTGCCGGCCACGGTGAACGTGCCGGTGCCCAGCTCACCGGCCGGCGTGCCGGCGGGCGCGCTGAGGAAGACGTCGAAGGTCCGCTCCTCGCCGGGCATGAACCGGCCGCCCGGCACGCTGAACCAGTTGGGGAAGCTCGGCATGTCCTGCGGCTCGATGTGGTGGACCGCCACCCCCGCCGGCAGGGCGGCGCCGACGTTGAGCAGGAAGGTCGGGGCATCGTTGCCGTAGCGCACGGTGACCGGCATCCGGCCCAGCAGGCTGTCGTCCGCCTGCCGGGTCAGCACCACCGCGCCGCCCCGGATGCTCAGGTCGGTCTCGGTGGCCTGCACGTACGGCCGGGGCTTCTTCAGGCTCCCGGTGGTGGAGCGGAACAGCGTGGTGAAGCCGGTGCTGTCGGCGGCCCGGGTGGCGCCGTCCGGGACCACCTCGATCCGCCCGCCGTCGGCGATCATCGGGTAGTCGCGGGCGGTGGTCCAGACGTGGAAGCCAAGCCGGAAGGCGACGCTCTGCCCGGCCTCGATCCGGTCGCCCATGCAGCCGATGACCAGCCGGTTCTCCACGAGCCGGTCGTAGAGGCAGGCACCGCCGGGCTCGATCGTGCTGAACGAGGCGGCGGCCGGCTCGGTGATGACCAGGTTGACCGACGTCGCGGTCGACCTCCGGTTGGTCACCGTGGCGGTGAGCGTCCCGACGTACCCCCGATCGGTCGGCTCGAGGACGAGCCGCTGGGCGGTGATGTCGGTACCGCCGGTCGTTCCGGTCGGCGCGGCGGCGGCCGGCGCGGTCAGGGTGAGCAGGGCGGCGGCCCCGCCGAGCAGCGAGGTGGCGATCCGTGCCGTGCGTGTGGTCATGCTGGTCCTCCCGTGGATCCCCGTTGGCGGGCGGCGGCGCTTCCGTCCGCCCGATACTGGTGACACGTCCATCTCGGACGGTCGGTTGCGGTATGGCCTGCCGCCAATGTGACGCGGCGACCCGGGGGCGCCGGGTCGCCGCGCGCCTAGCCGACCGTCTTCAGCTCGACCTGGTTGTCCTTCCACTTCAGGTCGCTCCAGTACCGCTCCTGGGAGTCGTAGTGGATGACCCGCAGGGTCGGCGGACCGCCGATGTCCGGCGGGTCGTACCGGAAGGTGAAGGTGTACGTCTTCCGTTTCCCGGCCGGCAGGCCGTCCAGGACGCAGGCGTCCGACCCCTCCGACCGCACCGCCCGGCACCGGGCCAGGTCCCCGCCGGCCGGCTCGCCGACGCTGTAGAAGTCGGAGAAGCCGAGCAGGGGCACGTCCACGGGTCCCCTGTTCACCACGATGACGGTCACCGAGCCGGTCCGCTTGCCCGTCGCGTCCGGCGGCCCGACGACCAGGTCACCGGCCGTCAGGGTGAGGTCGGTCAGTCGAGGGTCGACTCCGAACTTCGTCGGCCCGGCGGTCTGGTCGAACCGGTCGCCGATCCAGGCGTACGTCCGCCACTGCCGCTGCGGTGCCCATGACGGCGTGCTGCAGCAGGGTTGGATGTCGGCCACGTGCACCCGGATCTGCCCGTCGGACTCGACGGAGAACGCGGTGATGTCGTCCATCCCCTCGCGGGTGCCGACCACTCGGCCCATCGTGACGATCCGCCCGGCTCCGTCCCGGTCGAACGCCACCAGCTGTTTCGCCGAGGCCTCGCCGTACCGGCAGCCCACCAGGGCGACCGTCTCGATCGCGCCGTCGTCGTCCAGGTCGCCGTAGGCGAGGTCGCCCAGCACCGCCGGCAGCGACTCGCTGAGCGGGCCGGCCCGGAGCCGGACGTCCTTGCTGGTGCATGTCGTTGGCGGCATCTCCCCGGGCCAGACGGCCAGGTCGACGCTGGTGGCGAGGAGCTGGGACCGGCTGATGCGGCCGTCCGGCGCCGCCGGGGTGGGGCTGGCGGTGCTCGGCGTGGGCGACGCGGTGGACGGGCTCGGTGCCGGTGTCGCCGGCGACGGGGTGGGCTCGCCGGTCTGGGCCGGCCCGGGGCGCGGACCGGTCCGTCGGTCCAGGGCCGCGTTCACGCCGACCGGGATCGCCACGGCGAGCAGCACGGCCGCCGCGGTGACCACCGCGGTGCGCCGGCGCCGCCGCCGGACCGTCTGCCGGACCGCCCCCGGACCGGCCGGTTGCACGGCCGGGGCGAGGGCCTCGCGGTACGCCGCGAACTCCCCGCTGACCAGCATCTCGTCGAAGTCAGTCATGGTCGTTCACCTCGTTCGTGGCCAGCTGGGCCGCCAGCGCCGCGCGGCCCCGGTGCAGCCAGGACTTGACCGTGCCCTCCGGCACGTCCTCCTGCTGCGCGATCTGGTTGACGGAGAGATCCGCCAGGTAGTGCAGCACCACGGCCCGCCGTTGCGGGGCTGGCAGCAGGGCCAGGGCGGCGGACAGCGCCACCCCGTCGGGGCCGGGGCCCGGCACGTGCTCCTCGCGCTGCCGCGACAGCCACGTCTGGGCGGTGCGCAGCCGGCGCCACCGGCTGGTCGCCAGGTTCCAGGCGACCCGGCGCACCCAGGCCACCGGATCGTCGTACTGGGACACCCGGGACCAGCGGGCGAAGGCCCGGCAGAAGGCCTCCTGCACCAGGTCCTGCGCCTGCGACAGGTCACCGCAGTAGGCGGTGAGCTGGAGCGTCAGCGACCGGAAGTGCGCGTGGTACAGCTCGTCGAACTCGACCCCGTCGGTCCGCTCCCGGCGGTCGCGCCGCCCCGCGGCCCCTTCGGGTGGAGGCTCGTCGAGCCTCGGTTCCCCCGTCACCATCATCTGGGTCCTCCCCGTGCCGTCGCCGCCGGCGCGGTCGACGCTCGTCACACGTGCCGATGCTGCCGACGGTTGCGCCGGCTGTCGACCGAGCGCTGTGGTTGACTGTCGGATCGGGGACACGCGAGGGAGGCCCGAGGTGCAGCTACCAGCGGTGCTCGGCGAGCCGATCCGGTTCGTGCTGAACTGGGGACGGCGCTACTCGCTCTGGGTGTTCAACTTCGGGCTGGCCTGCTGCGCCATCGAGTTCATCGCCACCAGCATGGGCCGGCACGACTTCATCCGGCTCGGGGTGATCCCGTTCGCGCACGGGCCCCGGCAGGCCGACCTGATGGTGGTCTCCGGCACGGTCACCGACAAGATGGCCCCGGCGATCAAGCGGCTCTACGACCAGATGCCCGAGCCGAAGTACGTCATCTCGTTCGGCGCCTGCTCCAACTGCGGCGGCCCGTACTGGGACTCGTACTCGGTGACCAAGGGCGTCGACCAGCTCATCCCGGTCGACGTCTACGTGCCCGGCTGCCCGCCCCGGCCGGAGGCGCTGCTGCACGGCATCCTCCTCCTCCAGGAGAAGATCGCCGCCGAGCAGTCCGGCATCGGCGGCGTCAGCCGCCCGGACCGGCTCGCCTCGCCGGTCGACGCCGGGCCCGCGGAGACCGCGCCGCGCCCGGTGGCCTCCCTCACCGCACCACCGGTACGTCCTCCGGCCGGCTGAGGCCGGTAGTGGCCGTCGGGGATTAGCCTGCGGACCATGACCCAGTCCGCGGAGAAGCGCTCCGCCTTCATCGTCGACGTGCTGACCGAGGAGTTCGGCGCCTCGATGGCGCTCGACCCGGCGGCGTTCCGCCGCAAGTTCCGCAAGATGGCGGCGTCGCCGTTCGCCTTCTACCGGGGCAGCGCCTCGCTGTTCTACGCCGACCAGCGCGGCGACTTCGCCGACGACCGGTTCCTCGACGACCGGACCAGCCGGGTCTGGATCCACGGCGACCTGCACGCGGAGAACTTCGGCACGTACATGAACGCCTCCGGGCAGTTGGTGTTCAACGTCAACGACTTCGACGAGGCGTACGTCGGGCCGTTCTCCTGGGACCTGAAGCGCTTCGCGGCCAGCGTGGCGCTGCTCGGGTACGCCAAGGCCCTCTCCGACCAGGTGATCGGCGAGCTGGTCAGCGGCTTCGCCCGGTCCTACCTCACCGAGCTGCGGGCCATCGCGGCCGGCGGGGACGACGCGATCGGCTCGATCACCCTGGACAACGCCGACGGGGTGCTGCGCCGGGTGCTCCAGCAGGCCCGGCTCAACACCCGGGTCGACCTGCTCGCCACGCAGACCACCATCGACGACTACGACCGCCGGTTCTCGCTCGCCGACGGCGTGTTCGAGGTCGACGGGGAGACCCGAGAGACGGTCCGCGCCGCCTTCCACGACTACCTCGGCACCCGGCCGGAGTCCGCGATCCGCCTGCGTCCCGTCGCGGCGAACATCAAGGACGTGGTGCTGCGCAAGGGCGTGGGCATCGGGTCGGCCGGCCTGCCGTCGTACAACCTGCTGCTGGAGGGGCACACCCAGGCGCTGGAGAACGACGTCGTCATCTACATGAAGCAGGCCCAGGTGCCGGCGGTGGCGCGGTACATCGACGACGAGCGGGTCCGCGGCTACTTCAAGCACCAGGGCCACCGGACCGCCGAGTCGCAGCGGGCGCTCCAGGCGTACGCCGACCCGTGGGTGGGCTTCACCGAGCTGGACGGGGTCGGCCAACTCGTCGCCGAGGTCTCCCCGTACGCGGCCGACCTGGACTGGGCGGACGTCAACGAGCCGGAGGAGCTGGCCGGGGTGCTCACCGACCTGGGGCGGGCGGTGGCCCGGATGCACTCGGTCGCCGACGACGAGTCCAGCCACGACCTGGTCGACTACTCCACCGAGGAGGCGATCGTCGCCGCCGTCGACGCCGACGTGGAGGGCTTCGTCCGGTACCTGGTCGACTTCGCGCACGCGTACGGCGTCCAGGCCCGCCACGACCACCAGCTCTTCGTGGACCTGTTCCGCAACGGCAGGCTGCCCGGCATCTGAGCGGCGTTCCGCCCGGCCGTTCAGGCCGTGAAGTCGAGCACCACCTTGATGTCGTCCGGTCCGGGGGTGTACGCCTCGGCGTACGCCCCCACCGGCACCCGACGGGTGATCAGCGAGCTCAGCCAGGCCTGGTCGGCCCGGGCGAGCGCCTCGGCGGCCAGGTCCCAGTGCCGCCGGTTGGCGTTGACCGAGCCGAAGACCACGTTGTTCTCCAGCACCAGGGCCCGGTTGAGCGCGCCCGCGTCGAAGTCGATGGTCCGGCCGCCGCTGGACACGCCGGTCAGGCAGACGATGCCGGTCGGCCCGGCCTTGTACATCACGTCCGTCACCACCACGGGCGCGCCGGTGCACTCCACCACCACGTCCGGCTCGAACTCCAGCTCAGCCACCGGCGTGGCGTGGTACGTCGCGCCGAGCGCCCGGACCAGTTCCGGTTTCGGCCCCTCGGTGGCCCGGTCCAGCACGTGCACCGACAGCTCGCGCTGCGTGGCGAGCAGCGCGGCCAGCAGGCCGATCGGCCCGGCCCCGGTGACCAGCACGGTCTGCGGCTTCCACTCGGCGCGGCGACCGATCCGCTCGATGTGGTCCCAGGCCTTCGCCACCACGCTCGTCGGTTCGAGCAGCATCCCGACCGGGGCGAGGACCGGGTCCAGGCCGACGGCGAACTTGGGCTGCAGCCGCCACCGGTCCCGGGCGAACCCGGGCAGCGCCTTGATGCCGTGCTCGGTGTACTGCCCGTTGCGGCACATGTCCCACTCGTCCACCGCGCAGTTGGGGCAGGGCACCGGGTCGGGGTGCCGGACGATGCCGGCCACCAGGTCGCCGGCCTGGAGGGTGCCGGTGGGGTCCTCCAGCACCCGCCCCAGCGCCTCGTGGCCCAGCACGAGCCGCTCCTGGCCGGGCGGCGCCTTCCCGTAGGCCCCGGCGATGATCTCGAGGTCGGTGCCGCAGATGCCCACCGCCAGCGCCTCGACCAGGATCGCGCCCTCCTCGGGGGCCGGCTCGGGCCAGTCCTCGGTCAGCTGGAGAGAGTTGGGGACCCTGGGAGACACAGACACGGCGCGCACGGGTTCATCTTTCCCCGCCCGGAGCCCGCCCGCCGGGAAAGCGGCCAGTTCCCCGGGCCGGGAGCGCGGACGGCCCGACACGGGTGCGGGCCGCCGGCCATAGGATCAGCGGCATGACTCCGGAAGAGGTCGGCCAGCGACTGGTCGCGCTGCTCGCGCCCGTCGAGGCCACCGCGTCGGTCTCCGGCGGTCAGGGGTACGCCCGGGCCACCGTCGACGTACCCCCGGCGAGCTGGCGGGACGCGGTGCGCGCGGCCCGCGACGACGCCGAGCTGGCCTTCGACTTCTTCGACTGGCTGTCGGCGGTCGACGAGCTGGCCGAGGGCTTCGACGTGGTGGTCCACCTCTGGTCGACCACCGGGCGGCACGGGCTGCTGCTGCGCACCCGGTTGCCCCGGGAGGCGGCGACCGTGGCGTCGCTGGTCGACCTCTATCCGGGCGCGGCCTGGCACGAGCGCGAGACGTACGAGATGTTCGGCATCTCGTTCGACGGGCACGGTGAGCTGAAGCCGCTGCTGCTGCCGCCGGAGTTCGAGGGGCACCCGCTGCGCAAGGAGTTCGTCCTCGCCTCCCGGGTGGCCAAGCCCTGGCCGGGCGCGAAGGAGCCGGGCGAGTCCGAGGCCGGCGGCGGCCGGCGGCCGATCCGCCCGCCGGGCGTACCGGCGCCGGGGGAGTGGGGGACGACGCCCACGCCGGCCGGCGCGGCCGGGGTGGGCGAGGGCCCCCGCGGCGGCGTGCCCGCCCGCCCGGCCCGGGAACGCCCCGCGCGCCCCGCCCCGGGCGACCGCCCGGCCCGCCCCGCGCCCGCCGAGCGTGCCGCCCGGCCCACGCCCGGCGAGCGCCCGACCGGTCCTGCCCGGCAGGAACCGGCAGAGGCCGCCGGCGACGAACCGACGTCCGAGGGAGGCAGGGCCTGATGCCGGCCTGGTTGGAGCTGATTCTCCGGGTGGCGGGCGTGCTGGTCGCGTTCCTCACCCTGCCGCTGCTCGTCGGGCAGGTCGAGCACAAGGTGATGGCGCACATGCAGGGCCGGCTCGGCCCGATGTACGCGGGCGGCTTCCACGGCTGGGCGCAGCTGATCGCGGACGGGATCAAGTTCGTGCAGAAGGAGGACGTCACGCCGCGCGACGCGGACCGGGCGGTCTTCCGGCTGGCCCCCGCGGTGGCGCTGGTGCCGTACCTGCTCGCGTTGCTGGTGATCCCGCTCGGCCCGGGTGACCTGGTCGGGCAGCCGCTGGACATCGGCCTGTTCTTCGTCCTCGCGGTGGTCGGCATCGGCGTGGTGGCGGTGCTGATGTCGGCGTGGGCGTCGGCCAACAAGTACAGCCTGCTCGGCGGGCTGCGCGGCGCGGCCCAGCTGCTCGGTTACGAGCTGCCGCTGGTGCTGGCCGCCGCGTCGGTGGCGATGGCGGCGGGCACGCTCAGCCTCTCCGGCATCGTCGAGGCGTGGCGGCCGTGGTGGCTGCTCTGGCAGGCGCCCGCGATGGTGGTCTTCTTCGTCGCCGGGCTGGCGGAGATCCGGCGGCCCCCGTTCGACATGCCCGTCGCCGACTCGGAGCTGGTCTTCGGCTACATGACCGAGTACACCGGCCTGCGCTTCGCCTTCTTCCTGCTCGCCGAGTACGTCGGCATTGTGGTGATCGCCGCGCTGACCACCGTGCTCTTCCTCGGCGGCTGGCAGGGCCCGTTCGCGGACGCCCAGCTCGGCTGGCTGTGGACGCTGATCAAGGTCTTCGCGGTCGCGTTCGTGATCATCTGGCTCCGGGTGTCGTACCCCCGGCTGCGCGAGGACCAGCTCCAGCGGCTGTGCTGGCTGGTGCTGGTCCCCCTCGCCCTCGCCCAGCTCGTCCTGACGGCCGCCGTCCGCCTCGCGATGTGAGGAGCGGACCCCTCGCAACGTGTCCGGTGGAGAAGGGGCCACCTTCTCAAACTCAGCCAACCTCCAGCGGGGTGTGTGCGGGGTCGACGCGTTCGTCCGCCGGAGGCGGCGGGGGCGGGGTGCCGTCGCCGAAGGGGCGTCCGCCGAGGGCCTCGCGGCCGTGCGGGGTGAGCCAGTTCGACAGGTCCGGGCCGAGGGGCACGACGCCGGTCGGGTTGATGTCCCGGTGCACCTCGTAGTAGTGCCGCTTGATGTGGTCGAAGTCGACGGTGTCGCCGAAGCCGGGGGTCTGGAACAGGTCCCGGACGTACGCCCAGAGCACCGGCATCTCGCTGAGCTTCTGCCGGTTGCACTTGAAGTGGCCGTGGTAGACCGGGTCGAAGCGGACCAGCGTGGTGAACAGCCGCACGTCCGCCTCGGTGATCGTGTCGCCGGCCAGGTACCGCTTCCCGGCCAACCGCTCGCTCAGCCAGTCCAGCCGGTCGAAGAGCCGGTGGTACGCCTTCTCGTACGCCGCCTGGCTGCCGGCGAACCCGCACCGGTAGACGCCGTTGTTCACGTCGGCGAAGACCACGGCGTTGACCTCGTCGATCTCGTCCCGCAGCCGCTCCGGGTACAGCTCCGGCGCCCCCTCGCGGTGGTACGCGGTCCACTCGGTCGACAGGTCCAGGCCCATCCGCGCGTAGTCGTTGGTGACCACCTGCCCGGTCGGCACGTCCACGATCGCCGGCACGGTGATCCCCCGCTCGTACCCCGGGAACCGCTTGAAGTACGCCTCGGCCAGCCGCTCGATGCCGAGCACCGGATCCCGCCCGCCCGGGTCCAGGTCGAAGGTCCAGCTCCGCTTGTCGTGCGTCGGCCCGGCCACCGCCATCGAGATGGCGTCCTCCAGCCCGAGCAGCCGGCGGACGATGATCAGCCGGCTCGCCCAGGGGCAGGCGCGGCTGACCGCCAGCCGGTACCGGCCGGGCTCCACCGGCCAGCCGTCCCGCCCGTCCGCGGTGATCCGGGTGGCGATGTAGCGCTGGTCCCGGGTGAACTCGCCGCCCGGCTCCACGTACTTCCCGCCGGTGCGGTTGAGGATCTCGTCGCCGCTCTCGGTCACGCCGCCTCCTGTCGTTGTCGTCCCGGTCCCATCATGGTCGTTTTGGCGGGTCCCGTCAGGCCGAGCGGGATGCGGCGGGACTAGGCTGCCGCCGTGATCGATGTGGAGGCCGCGGCCCGACGCTTCATCGCCGACGTGTGGAACGCGAACCGCGAGGAGACCGCGTACGAGCTGGTCGCCGAGAACTGCCCGGGGTTGGGCGGGACCGGCCCGGAGGCCGCGCTGGCCTGGCACCGGGACCGGCGGGCGGCGTTCCCCGACCTGCGTTACAAGACCGTCGAGGTGGTGGCCTCCGGTGACCGGGTGGCCGTGCACTGGCGCGCCGCCGGCACCCAGGCCGGGCAGTTCGGCCCGGTGCCGCCGACCGGCCGAGTGGTCAGCTATTCGGGGGCGTCGTTCCTGCGCTTCGACGACAGCGGCCGGATCGTGGACGTGTGGAGCGTCAACGAGCTGTTCCAGGTCCTCCAGCAGCTCGGCGTCGAGATGATCCCGCCGGCCTGAGCTCCCGCTCCGGCTCAGCCCTGCGGACCCGGCCGTGGCGGGAGGGCGCGGGTGACCGGGACCGGCCCGCAGGTGTCGCCGGGTGCCAGACGGAAGGTGTCGATCACCTGCCCGGCCGTGAGGGTGACCGGCTTCGGGCCCTGTTTGGCGCGCGCCGACAGGAAGGTGCGCGGTCCCACGTACCAGCAGGGCTTGCCGCCGTTGGGCAACAGCCGCAGCAGTACCGGCCCGGCGGGCAGGGGTACCGTGATGACCGACTCGACGCCGACGGGATACCAGACCCGATCGCCGGTGGTCGGCTGGTACACCTCCAGCACGCCGCCCTGGCTGGCGGCGGTACCGAGGTCCAGCCGCCGGATCTGGGCACCCCGCGGCAGCACGATGTCCGGGACTGTCGTCGTGGTGCCGGCGGTGACCTGAACGAGGGTGGCCTCGAACCGGTTGTCGACATTGCCGGACCAGCCCGGGGCGAGCACGGCCCCCGAGGAGAGGACGCGGCCGTCCGCCCCCAGCGGCCAGCGGTACGGGCCGAGGCGATCGAGGACGTAGCTGCCGCCCGTGGCGCAGGCACGCACCGGCGGCACGTCCACGAAGTCCGGGTGCAGGCCGACGGGCTGCACGCAGGTGTCGACCGGGCTGCCCGCCTGGTCCTTCACCCGCCCGGTCAGCTTGCCGGCCAGGTCGAGCCGGATCGGCGGCGCGGTCACGGTCTGGCCGACCTGCATCGAATAGATCTCTGCGACCCGCCGGTCCCCGGTGCCGCCGTTCTCGGTGTACCACTGCGCGCCGTACGGGGCGGGCGGAACGACCAGCAACTGCACCGGCCCGGGCGGCAGCGGCCCGATGCGGACCTTGCCGCTGGTGTCGGAACAGTAGCTGGTGGCCTCCCGCCGCATCGGCGTGGTGGCCAGCTTCTCAGCACTCACTGCGTAGACGCAGGTCTTCGGGGGCACGGAAGCGTCCCTGGCGTCGACGACGCTGGTCTCCAGGGCGGCGCCCGGCTCGACGGTCACGGTGAGCCGGGTGGTCTCGCCGGTGACGACCCGCACCGAGGAGACGGTCCTGGTCCAGTGGGTCGGCTTGGCATCGACGAGGAGTGACTCCAGGGTGGTGCCGGTGGCCCAGACCTTCGGGAAGGTGATCGTGCCGGTGTCGCCGCACGCCACCTCCTGCGCCTGAAAGAGCCGTGCGCAGCCCTTCACCGGTGCCCCGGTGACGGCGTCGGTCAACGTCACCTCGACGGCGCCCGGGGGCACGAGCTGCTCGTCCACCGTGGTGACCTCGCCGTCGGCGATGTGTACGACGGTGGCCTCGGCGGGCGTCGGCTTGCCCGGGTGGTACTGGATGGTCCGGTCCAGCGGCTTGACCGCGACCCGGTAGTCACCGGCCGGCACCCGGTCGAACTGGTACCGCCCGTCGACCGCCTCGGTCCAGGCGGACCAGGAGCCGTCGACGGCCTCCACCCGGACCGAGTTGGTCAGGGCCGGGGTGGCGTCGGGGTAGTCGGTGATCTGGCCGCGTACCGTGCCGCCGCCCGTCCGGAGAGCGACGTTCACGATCTTGTCCTGGCCCCACGCCGGGAAGTACGTGGAAGCGTTGCGGCTGTCCACCGCGTTCGGCGCCCATTGCTCGGGGTAACCGTCGGCGTTGACCCGCAGCTTGTAGCCGAGGTTGTAGGACACGGTCGTGATCCGGTAGCGGCCGGTGGCGTCGGTGCACGCCGTCGCGGCCTCCTGCCCGCTGTAGACGGAGACTGCGGTCACGCAGGCGCCCGCGACCGGCGCGCCGGTCGCCGCCGTCACGGTGCCGGTCAGCACGCCGCCCTCATACGCCCCGGTCGTCGTCAGGTACCGCCCGTCCACCGTGGTCGTGGCGCCCGGGGTCACGTCGAAGACCGTGACGACTGGCGGGTTCCCGGTGCCGGGCAGCCACTGGGTCGGGTCCCAGCCCCGGGGGCCGATGGCGAGCCGGTAGGAGCCGACCGGCAGGTTTCCGAGCCGGTAGCGGCCGTCGCTGTCGGTGGGCGCCTTCGCCCGCCAGACGCCGACGGTCGAGACGGCGGTGACCTCGGAGGCGTACGCGGGGCTGCCGTCGGGCTGGGTGATCCGGCCGGCGAAGCCGCCCACGGCGTCCAGCAGCGCCAGGTTCGCCTCGATGGTGGTGCTGCCGTCGGTCGGGTAGCGCAGCGGATCCGCGTTGTAGTAGTCGGGCTCGGCGGGCCACCACAGCTCCGCGTGCCCCGCCGCCTGCGCTCGCAGGCGCGGCTGGATCGTGCGAGTCAGGCCGGAGAAGGTGTAGCGCCCCTGCTCGTCGGCGCAGCGGGTGGCGATCACCCGGTCGGGCGCGTTGAACAGGGTGAGGCAGGCGCCCGGCAACGGCGCGCCGGTCGCCCGGTCGGTCACCGTACCGGTGGCCGTGTAGGTCGGCACGGCCTGCGCGGCCGGTGCGGCCGCCAGCACGGCGGCGACGACAGCGGTCGCGGCCAGGGCGCGCATCCACCTCTTGGTCAGTCTCATCGGCCGTGGTCCCCCCAGGCTCGTCGGCCGCAGCAGGATCAGGATAGAGGTTCAACAAAGCGTTCGATGTCCCGCCGGACGGCACACGGGCTGGTCGAGCCGATCGGTGGGCACGCCTCCCCGATCGGGGGGAGCGGCACGTCGCCCGACCGGTCGACGGGTGCGCGGGTCGCCCTGCGGCCGCCAAGAGCCGGGTGGTGGTCGCGCGGGCCGGGGGCACAGGGCAGGATGGGCGGCATGAGCGAGCGCAGCGAGCGAATCAGTGAGCTCAGCGCGGAAATGCCGCACCGCGCCGGCGAGCGAACTGGGGTGACGGCGTGAGCGAGCGCAGCGGCGTGCCCGGTCAAGGGCTGGTGAAGGGGCTGGCGGTCACGTTGAAGACGATGACCAGCCGCTCGACCACGCAGCAGTACCCGGACGTCGCCCCCGAGTTGCCACCCCGCTCCCGCGGCGTGATCGCGCTGCTGGAGGAGAACTGCACGGTCTGCATGCTCTGCGCCCGGGAGTGCCCGGACTGGTGCATCTACATCGACTCGCACAAGGAGGAGGTGGCGGTGCCGGGCGCCGCCCGCCCCCGGCAGCGCAACGTGCTCGACAAGTTCGACATCGACTTCTCGCTCTGCATGTACTGCGGCATATGCGTGGAGGTCTGCCCCTTCGACGCGCTCTACTGGTCCCCGGAGTTCGAGTACGCGGAGCACGACATCAAGGACCTGCTGCACGACAAGGACCACCTGGGCGAGTGGATGGCCACCGTCCCGCCGCCGCCCGCGCACGACCCGCACGGCGAACCCTCCAAGGAGGAGACCACCGCCGCGCGCAAGGCCGCAGCCCCGGCCCGCCCCGCCGCCGAACGCCCCGAGCCCGGCCCCGCCGCCGGCGGAGGTGCGACCCCATGACAGGTGCGGACGTGCTGCTGCTGGCCCTCGGCGCCGTGGCGGTCGGCGCGGGCGTGCTGGTGGTGAGCACGAAGCACCTGGTCCGGGCCGGGCTCTACCTGGTGGTCTGCCTGGGCGCGCTGGCCGGTGACTACCTGGTGCTCACCGCCGAGCTGGTGGCCTGGGTGCAGGTGCTGATCTACGTCGGCGCGGTGGTGGTGCTGCTGCTCTTCGCGGTGATGCTGACCCGGGCCCCGATCGGCGCCTCCGACGACCTGGACCGGCCGGGCTGGCCGGCCGCGCTGATCGGCGGCGGCAGCGGGCTGGGCCTGGCCGTGCTGCTGGTCGACGCGTTCCGCTGGTCCCGGGTGGAGCTGCCCGCCGCGGGCACCGCCGACCGCCTGGGCGAGCAGGTGTTCCGCTCCTGGGTGCTGCCGTTCGAGGTGCTCTCGCTGCTGCTGCTCGCCGCCCTGGTGGGCGCGATCGTGCTCTCCCGCGCCGACATCGGCCGGCCCGGCGCGACGACGGCCGGCACGCCGGCCGGCCAACGCCGACCGCCGGCCCGGCCCGAGCCGGCCGGCGCGGCGGTCACGGGCGCGGACGAGGGCGGGCGCGCGTGAGGCCAGTCGTCCCGTACGTCACCGCGGCGCTGCTCTTCGGCCTCGGCGGCTACGGCGTGCTGCGCCGTCGCAACGCGGTCCTCGTGCTGATGGCCGTCGAGCTGATGCTGAACGCGGTGAACCTGATCCTGGTCACGGCGGACACCACGGTCCGGGCGCAGCTGCCGCACTCCGGTCAGGTCTTCGCGCTCTTCGTGATCGTGCTCGCCGCCGCCGAGATCGGCGTCGGGCTGGCCATCGTGCTCCAGCTCTACCGGCTGCGCGCCAGCGTGACCGTGGACGACGTGCCGCTGACCGAGGCGCCGGCGCCCGTGGCCGCCGGCGTACCGGCCGCCGGCACGACGAGCGTGCGCTCGGGCGGGCCGGCCAGCGCGCCGGAGGAGGAGAAGTGACCGGGCTCCTCGCGGCGGCGCTGCCGGGCGTACCCCTGCTCGTCGGTCTGGTCGGGTTGCTGCTGCCGCCGTCGCCGCGCGGCGCGGCGACCGGCGAGGACCCGGCCCGGCGGGTGGCCATCGCGCTCGGCGTGACCGGCGCGGCGGTGGCCCTGCTGGCCGCGGTGGCGCTGCTGGTCCGGGTGGACCGGCCGGTCGAGGGCTCCACCAGCTGGGTCGACCTGGGCGGGTTGACGGTCACCCTCGGGTACCGGCTGGACGGGGTGGCCGTGCTGGTCGCCACGGCGGTGGCCGCGGTGGCCCTGGCCGTACAGGTCTACTCGATCGGCTACCTGAGGCGCGGCCCGCACGACGACGTCGAGGTGGATCACCGCTATCCGCCGTACGCGGCGCAGATCAGCCTCTTCACCGCCGCGATGCTGACCGTGGTGGTCTCCGGCGACCTGATCATGCTGCTGGTCGGCTGGGAGGTGATGGGCCTCTGCTCGTACCTGCTCATCGCCCACGACCGGCGGCTGCCCGAGGCGCCGGCCGCCGCGGTGAAGGCGTTCCTGGTGACCCGGGTCGGCGACGTCGGCTTCCTGCTCGGCATCGCCCTGCTCGGCGTCTCCGCCGGCAGCTTCAAGATCGCCGACGTGCTCGGCCACCCCTACTCCACCGGTACGCTCACCGCCGCCTGCCTGCTGCTGCTCGCCGGGGTGGCCGGCAAGAGCGCCCAGTTCCCGCTGCACACCTGGCTGCCCGATGCGATGGCGGGCCCGACCCCGATCTCCGCGCTGATCCACGCCGCGACCATGGTCGCCGCCGGCGTGTACGCAGTCGCCCGGCTCTATCCGCTCTTCGAGCGCGCCCCGGTGGCCCTCGCCGTGCTCGGGGTGATGGCCTCGATCACCCTGCTGCTGGGCGCGTTCGCCGCCACCGCGCAGGACGACATCAAGCGCGTCCTGGCCTGGTCGACGGTTTCCCAGATCGGCTACATGACCGGAGCGCTCGCCGTCGGGGCGCCCACGGCGGCGCTGTTCCACCTGCTCACCCACGCCGCGTTCAAGGCGCTGCTCTTCCTCACCGCGGGCGCGGTGATCCACGCCGTCGGCACCACCCTGATGTCCCGGATGGGCGGCCTGCGGACGGCCATGCCGGCGACCTTCTGGTGCATGGTGGTCGGCCTCGGCGCGCTCGCCGGGGTGCCGCCGCTCTCCGGCTTCTGGAGCAAGGATGGCGTGCTCGCCGCCGCCGAGGCGGCCGCGCTGGACGGTGCCGGCCCGAGCTACGGCTGGGTCGGATGGCTGGTCTGGCTGGCTGGGCTGCTCGGCGTCGCCGTCACCGCCTGGTACGCCACCCGCCTGCTGCTTCGCACCTTCCTCGGCGCACCCCGGAGCCCGCTGGCCCGCCCGCACGACCCGCCGGCGGTGATGCGCTGGCCGGTGCTGCTGCTCGCGGTTCCCGCCGCGCTGCTCGGCCTGGCCGGGTTCTGGCAGACCTTCGCCGACCGACTGGCCGCGCCCGTGGAGGCGGCTCTCCTGTGGCCGGGGACGCCCGCCGTGTCCCGGGTCGCCCCCGACCTGGTGCACGTCGGCCCCGCACTGCTCCTGCCGCTGGTGCTGCTGCTGGTCGGGGCGGGCGTCGCCTGGGCCGGCTGGCGCCGCGACCCGGCCGCCGACCCGGCCCGCTTCCTGGGTCCGCTGCGGCCGGTCTTCGCCCGGGCGTTCCGGCTCGACGACGTCCAGCACGCCCTCGTCGTACGCCCGACGACCGCGCTCGCTCGGGCCGCGCGTACCGGGGACGAGCTGGGGGTGGACGGTCTGGTGGAGGGGAGCGGCCACGCAGCGGTGGAGCTGGGCGGCGGGCTGGCGGCGCTGCACCGGGCCGCGCTGCCCCGCGCCGCGGCCGGCGTGCTGGCCGGCGCGCTGCTGATCGGCCTCGCCGTCGCAGTGATCGGAGGGGTGGCGCCGTGAGCCTCGGACAGTTCCTGCTGGTCGCGGTCCTCGCCGTGCCGGCGCTCGGCGCGGTCGCGGTGGCGGCCACCCCGCACGACCGGGGGGCCCGGCTGGTCGGTACGGTCGCCGCCGCGCTGACCCTGCTCGCCACCCTGCCGCTGGTCGGCGGCGACCACGGCTGGTTCGGCTACGGGCCGAGACCCGCCGTGCAGCCCTGGCACCGGCTCGACCTGCCCTGGGTGCCCGGCCTCGACCTGCGCTTCCACCTCGGGGTGGACGGGATCTCCTGGCCGCTGGTGGTGCTCACCGCCCTGCTCACCCTGCTCTGCTGCGGGTACACGCTGTGGCGGGTGCCCGACGGCGGCAGCGGCCGGGCCCTGGTCGCGCTGCTGCTGGTGGTCGAGGTGGGCATCCTCGGCACCTTCCTCGCCCTCGACCTGGTGCTGTTCTTCGTGTTCTTCGAGGTCGTCCTGCTCCCGATGTACGCGGTCATCGCCGGCTGGGGCGGCGACGACCGGCGGCGGGCGGCCCGCAAGTTCGCCCTCTACACGCTCTTCGGCTCGGTGCTGCTGCTGGTCGGCGTCTTCGTGGTGGTCGCCGCCGCCGGCACCGCCGACCTCGTGGCGCTGACCGGCGGAGCCGGCCTGTCCCGGGGCACCCAGCTCGCCGCGTTCACCCTGCTGGCGCTGGCCTTCGCGGTGAAGAGCCCGCTCTGGCCGCTGCACTCCTGGCTGCCCGACGCGCACTCCCAGGCGCCGACCGTCGGGAGCGTCATCCTGGCCGGGGTGCTGCTCAAGATGGGCACGTACGGCCTGATCCGGGTGGCGGTCGGGGTGGCCCCGGAGGGCGCCCGCTGGGCCGCCCCGGTGCTCGGGGTGCTCGCCGTCGCCGCGATCCTGATCGGCTCGCTGGTCTGCCTCGCCCAGGACGAGCTGAAGCGGCTGATCGCGTACTCCAGCGTCGGGCACATGGGTTTCGTGCTGCTCGGGGTGGCCACGCTCACCGCCACCGGCATCCAGGCGGCGCTGATCGGCAACATCGCGCACGGGGTGATCACCGGCCTGCTCTTCTTCCTCGCCGGGGCGGTCAAGGACCGGACCCACACCGGCGCGCTCGCCGAACTCTCCGGGCTGCGGGAGACCGCGCCCCGGCTGGCCGGGCTGCTCGGCTTCGCGGCGGTCGCCTCGCTCGGGCTGCCCGGGCTGGCCGGGTTCTGGGGCGAGGCGTTCGCCGTGGTGGCCGCCGTCCGGCGGGGCGGCGGGCTCTGGACCACCCTGGCGGTGCTGGCCGCGGTCGGCGGGGCGCTGACCGCCGCGTACTTCCTGCGGCTGCTGCGGCAAATCACCCACGGGCGGCCCAGCCCGGCGGTGGGCCGGCTGGCGCCCGGGCTGGCCGGGGCCGAGCTGACCGCGTGGGCCCCGCTGGTGCTTCTCGCGCTGGCCGTCGGCCTGGCCCCCGTGCTGGTGCTCGGGTACGCGACCGGCCCGGTGGACGCCCTGGTGGGGGTGCTCAAGTGAACGGGTCCCGGGATCGTTGGTGGGGTGGGGTGACGGCATGAGTCTGGTGCAGAGCGTGGACAACGTGGCGCTGCTGCCGGCGTACCTGGCCGCCGGCACCGCCGTACTCGTGCTCCTGGCCGACCTGCTGGTGGCCCGCGCCGGCGCGACGGTGGCCGTGGCCGCCGCGGGCGCCGTCGCCAGCGCGGTGGGCGCGGCGGTGGTCGGGGCGGGTGGCGAGCGGCGCACCTTCTGCGTGGGCGGTGACTGCTCCTGGGTGTTCAACGGCCGCGCGGCCCTGGTCGCGGCGGTCTTCGCGCTGCTCACCCTCGGGGTGCTGGCGCTGTCGGGGCCGCTGCTGCGGGCCGGCCGCACGCCGGTGGGGGAGTACTGCTTCCTCCTCGCCTGCGCGATGACCGGCGGCGTGGTGCTCGGCGCGGCCGGCGACCTGATCACCCTGATCGTGGCACTGGAGACGCTCACCCTCCCGCTCTACGTCCTGGTCGGCCTGCGCCGGGGCAGCCTGGCCAGCGCCGAGGCGGCGGTGACCTTCTTCGTGGTCAGCGTGGTGGCGACGACGTTGACGCTGCTCGGCGCGGCGCTGCTGTACGCGGTGACCGGCGGGCTGCACCTCGACCGGCTCGGCGTCACCCTCACCGAGCGGCCGGAGCTGCTGGACCTGCCGCTGACCACGGTCGCGGTGGCGCTGGTGGTGCTCGGGCTGGCGTTCAAGGTGGCGGCGGTGCCGTTCCACGCCTGGGCCCCCGCTACGTACGACGGCGCGCCGCTGCCGGTGGCGGCGTACCTGTCGACCGCGTCGAAGCTGGGCGGGGTGATCGCCCTGCTCGCCGTGGTCCAGCGGGCGCTGCCGGCCACCGTCACCGGTCCGGTGCTGGCCCTGCTCGCTGTGCTCACCATGACCGTCGGCAACCTGGTGGCGCTGCGCCAGCGGCGTACCGTCCGGCTGCTCGCCTGGTCCTCGGTGGCCCAGGCCGGCTACATCCTCGCCCCGCTCGGCGCGCTCGCGCTGGCGGCCGGCCGCACCGCCGACGCCCGCGCCGGGGCGTACGCGGCCGCGGTCGCGTACGCGATCTTCTTCGTGGTGCTGGAGCTGGCCGCCTTCGCCGCGGTGGTGGCCCTGCGCCCGGCGGACGCCGACGGCGGCACCCTGGACGACCTGCGCGGGGCGGCCCGCCGGCACCCGTGGGTCGGCGGCGCGTTCGCGCTCGCGCTGATCGGGCTGGCCGGGCTGCCGCCCGGACTGGCCGGGCTGTTCGCCAAGGTGACCGTGGTCCGCGCGCTGCTGGACGGCGGCGCCGGCTGGCTCGCCCTGGTGGTGGCGGTCAACGCGGTCATCGGCCTCGCCTACTACCTGCGCCTCGCCGCCACCCTCTGGGCCGCCCCGGACGCCGCCGCCCGGCCCGCTCCGGCGGACGGACCGGCCGTGGCCCGTCCGGCCGCGAGCGTCGGGCTGGCCCTGGCGGTCGCGACCCTGGTGGCCGTGGTGGTCGGTTTCGCCCCGCAACTCCTGCTCGACCTGGTGGCCCGCTGAGCCGGCCGCACAGCCGGCGCACAGGCTTTTCCAGGCAACTTTCAGCCATGAGCAGGATGGTTGGCGGGTACCGGGTTGTTGAACCGGTCAGCGGATTCCCGCACGGATCCGCGCACCGAAGGAGCGATCGTGCATCACAACCGTCTGAAGACCGCAGCGCTGCTCGGCCTGTTGACCTCGCTGATCCTTGCGGTCGGCTACTGGTTCGGCGGGAGCGGCGGCCTGGTCATCGCCGTCGTCGCCTCGTTGCTGATGAACGGCGTGACCTACTTCTACTCCGACAAGCTCGCGCTGCGCTCGATGCGGGCGCAACCGGTCAGCGAGGCGGAGTTCCCCGAGCTGTACCGGATGGTGCGTGAGCTGGCCTCCGAGGCGCGGCAGCCGATGCCCCGCCTGTACGTCAGCCCGACCTCGCAGCCCAACGCGTTCGCCACCGGGCGGAACCCGCAGCACGCGGCGGTCTGCGTGACCCAGGGCATCACCGAGATCCTCGACTACCGCGAGCTGCGCGGGGTGATCGGACACGAGCTGTCGCACGTCTACAACCGGGACATCCTGATCTCCAGCGTGGCGGCCGGGCTGGCCGGCATCATCACCTTCCTGGCGAACATCGCCTGGTTCATCCCGCTGGGCTCCTCCGACGACGAGGATCGCCCGAACCCGGCGGTGCTGCTGCTCACCCTCATCCTTGGCCCGATCGCGGCCACCATCATCCAGTTGGCGATCAGCCGGAGCCGCGAGTTCCAGGCCGACCAGTCCGGCGCCGAGCTGAGCCGGGACCCGCTGGCCCTGGCCAGCGCCCTGCGGAAGATCCACATGGGCACCCAGGCCCGGCCGCTGCCGCCGCAGGGGCAGCTGACCAGCACCGCCCACCTGATGATCGACAACCCGTTCAAGCGTGGCGGCGGTATCGCCGCGCTCTTCTCCACCCATCCTCGGATGGAGGAGCGGGTCGCCCGGCTGGAGCGGATGGCAGCCAGCGGCGGTCCGGTGCAGTTCCAGCGCTGACCCACGCCGACACCTCCGCCCGCGTCCGGTCCGGACGCGGGCGGAGTCGTGTGTCGGGGCACAAACCGATTCCCTCCCGTCCTGCCCGGCGTTAGGGTCGAAACGTCTCTCACCCATTACATCTCTCGGAGGTCGACGGTGGCCGCACTGCGCCAGTACCTGGGCGTCTGGCGGATCCCCGGCGCGCCGATGCTGCTGATCCTCGGCATCATCGGCCGGCTCGGGATCGGCATGACCTCGCTGGCGTTGCTGCTCGTCGTCGAGCAGGTGACCGGGCGGTACGCCCTCGCCGCGGTCGCCGCCGGCATCTATGCCCTCTCCGGCGCCGCGCTCAGCCCGGTCGCCGGGCGGATCGCCGACCGGGTCGGCCCCACCCCCGTGCTGCTGGCCACCGCCGTCGCCCATCCCCTCGCGCTCTTCGGGCTGCTCGGGGCCAGCCGGTCCGAGACCGGCAACCTGGGCCTGATCTACCTGGCCGCCGGGGTCGCCGGCGCCACCTACCCGCCGCTGACCGCCGCCATCCGCGGCGCCTGGAACGACCTCACCGGCCCGACCTCCGGCCGGTACCACCTGCGGAACACGGCGCTCGCCGCGGAGACCTCGCTCTTCGAGATCGTCTTCGTGCTCGGCCCGCTGCTGGTGGCCGCGTTCGTGCTGGTTGCCGACGCCGCCGCCGCGCTCGTCGGCGCCGCCGTGGTCACCCTGGTCGGTACCGCCGCGGTGGCCCTCGGCCGGGTGATGCGCGGCTGGCGGCCGCACCCGCGCGAGCACCACGCCAAGGGCCTCGGCCCGCTGCGGGTGGGCGGCTTCCCCGCGCTGCTGCTCTGCGTCGCCAGCCTCGGCATCGCGTTCGGCGCCGCCGGGGTGATCGTGCCGGCCTTCGCCGGCAACGCCACCGCCGACGACCCGGAGAGCCTCGCCGGCCTGCTGCTGGCCGTCTGGGGCATCGGCAGCGCCGCGGGCGGCTTCTGGTTCGGCGTACGCCGGCCGGCGGCCAACATGACCCGCCAGTTCGCCTGGCTGCTCGGCGCGGTGGCCGCCAGCTTCGCGGTCTTCGCCATGATGCCCGGCCCGGCGGCGCTGGGCGTCGCGCTGATCCTCGGCGGCGCCACCATCGCGCCCGCGTTGACCCTGGAGAACACCCTGGTCGGGCGGATCGCCCCGGCCGGCATGCTGAACGAGGCGTACACCTGGGTGGTCACCATGTCGGTGGCGGCGAGCGCAGCCGGCGGCGCGGTGGCCGGCCTGATCGTCGACCACGCCGGCGGCGTGCCCTGGGCGTTCCTCTTCGCTGGGGCGGCGGTCGCCGTCGGCGCCGCGGTCGCCGCGCTGCCCGCCGGTCCCATCGCCCGCGCCGAGGCCTCGGCGGTGCGCGCCGAAGCCCCGGTCGCCGTCTGAGTACCCCGGACACGGGTCGAGCGGTCACCTCATCGGGGTGACCGCTCGACACGCGGGGGATCGGCTGGCGGGACTCAACCCGTCCCGGACGGGTACAGCAGGGGAGTGTTCGTCTTCTTCTCGAGCCGGATCGGCTGCCTGGGGTCGATCCTGATCAGCGCGATCCTGACGGTGATCCTGCTGTTGATCTTCTCGCGCTGACCGGCGCCGTCAGCGGTAGTTGGTGAACTGCAGAGATACCGCCTGCTACCAGCCAAAACGCAACCATGATCTCCGCTAGGCCGTCGTCAGGCCGTCTGACGGCAGCGTGAGGACCTGGTCGATGGCCCGCCGGGTCCGGTCCTCGATCGACGGCATGAGGTGCTCCGAAATGGCCTCACTCCCGTTCGGGTTGCCGAGGACCTTGGCGTGGACCCGAAGACTGTCGAGCGTTGGATCACGCAAGACAGGACCCCCTATCCGCGTTACCGCCACGCGATTGCGGCTCTCGTGCGGGAGGGCGAGGAGTAACTATGGCCAGCTGCTGTGACTCCAGAGAAGGCAGCCCGAATCGGGCAATCAGAGCTGATCCAGCTTTACTCGCGACGAGTTGCCGTGCCGCACGATCTCTGGCACCGGCTGATCAACAGGGCGGAGAAGAAGATCGACATCCTCGCCTACGCAGGGCTCTTCTTGGTCGAGCAGGAGCCAAAGCTCGTCGAGGCCCTAAAGCAGAAGGCGGCAGCCGGCGTCGAAATCCGGATCCTGTTGGGAGACCCTGAGTCACCTGCCGTCTTGAGACGCAGCGTGGAAGAAGGCACCCCCGGCGTCATGGCGGCGAAGATTCACAACGTGATGCGGTACTAACCGCCTTAGAGGTGTTGAGCGCTGCTGGGTGCACTACCACGACACCACGCTGTACAACTCGATTTACCGAGCTGCTTCGGCAGTGGCGTCAGTACCGCGGCGAGATGGAACGCGCCAAGGCTCCGTCGAAGCTCGAGACGGTGGGACCGGTCGACGTCGAGGACCAGGGCGATGACCGCGCGACGGTGACCGAGCAAGTCCGGCCGATCTGGTGGAACGGGCCGACCAGCTTGAGCGGCACCGCCCACCCCTGGCGATTCGAGACCCGGCGAGACGCCGGCGGCTGGCGGGTGTGGGCAGCCGATCTGCCGGAGTGGTGCGATGTGCACGTCAGGGCAGACGCCTGCCGTTGAGCGCTACCGGCGCAGGTCACTAGACCGTAACGGCCATTGACCGCCCGCTGGCCGTCTGCTTGGCTGCGTCGCAGTTGACCTTGCAGGTCTCAATCTCTCACTGCGTTGGAGAATGCTATGTCCCCCGTTGATGCCATCAAATCCGTCTTCTCCCAGTACGCGGGCTTCGCCGGTCGAGCTCGCCGGTCCGAGTACTGGTGGTTCTTCCTCTTCACCCTGATCCTCAGCTTCATCGCCGGAATTCTGGACGGCGCGCTGGGAACCAGCATCGGGTCGGGTCCGAGCTCTACCGGCGTCGTCGGGCTCGTCGTCGGCTTGGCCCTGCTGCTGCCGGGCCTGGCCGTTGCCGTGCGGCGACTTCACGACACCGACCGCTCGGGCTGGTGGCTGTTGATCGGACTCGTGCCTCTCGTGGGGGGCATCGTCCTGCTCGTGTTCTTCGTAATGGGCGGCACTCGTGGAAGTAACCGGTACGGCGCCGACCCGAAGGACGCTCCGCAAGCCGCCGCCCCGAGCATGGCCTGACAAGGCCCCCATTTGACTGGCGGGTTGCTGGCCGCACCCTGCTCGGTGCGGCGGCCTGGTAGTGGCTGCCGACTTGCAAGCCCGAGGAAAGCGCCAAAGCTAAGCGAGCCCAGGAAGCCCTCGCCGGCGGTGACAGCGCACGGCTGTCGCCGCCGGCGCCATTCATCGGTCTTCGGCCAGCGCGAGCCGGCCGGACCCGCAGTCCGCCGTGATCCGACGCAGCCGCGAAAAGGCTCTTCCGGCACATTTCCTAGCTTCACGGACAAGCTAGCCTGCTCCGGCATTACAGGCTCAAACTTCACACGCTCGTCACCACTGCGCTCGTGGTCTCGGCACCTGACGGGGATGTCGTCTGCCTCTGACGAGCGACAGGGCACACCTAGTCAGCGCGCCGTCGGCTGGACTCCTGCCGAACCGCCTCCGTGAGGTCGCGCCAGGTACCGGCCGAGGTCTTTCTTCATCATCCGGTCGACCATTGCTCGGGCAGATCCTTCATTCGGGAAGTCGTAGCAGACCTCACGCCCTCCGTCACCACCAAGCCAGGCCGCAGGCCGTCGCCAGGCCGTCGGAGGTCGAACAAGGCCAACCAACGATGACCATCAACGACGACGTGTGCGCAGTTAGCGCGGCGTGACGGGGGCCGTGACCTGTGAGTTAGGTGCTGCCTTACCTGTAGTTGGTGAACTGCAGGGCGACGCCGAAGTCCTCGCCCTTGAGCAGCGCGATGACGGCCTGGAGTTCGTCCTTCTTCTTGCCGGTGACCCGGAGCTGGTCGCCCTGGATCTGCGCCTGCACGCCCTTCGGCCCCTCGTCGCGGATCTTCTTGCTGATCGCCTTGGCCTTGTCCGTGTCGATGCCCTGGATGACCTTGGCATCGATCTTGAAGACCTTGCCCGAAGGGCGGGGGTCGCCGGCGTCCAGCGACTTGAGCGAGATGTTCCGCTTGACCAGCTTCTCTTTGAAGACGTCCAGCGCCGCCCGGACCCGCTCCTCGGTCTCCGCCTGGAGGCTGATCGCCTCCTCGCCCGACCAGGAGATCTCGGCGCCGGTGCCGCGGAAGTCGAACCGCTGCGCGAGCTCCTTCTCCGCCTGGCGGAGGGCGTTGTCGACCTCCTGACGGTCGACCTTGCTCACGATGTCGAACGACGGGTTCGCTGCCATGCTCATGCTCCTGCTGTCCGGCGGTCCGAAGGTGTTCCGTCGCCCGCTGACCAGCGGCACGACCCCCTGACGGTACCCGGTTGCGGCGGTCCCGGGGGCAACCGCTATCCTTGCTTCCGCTGCCGCGCTCGGCGTGGTGGCGACGCCCTGGCGGGTTGCCCGAGCGGCCAATGGGAGCGGACTGTAAATCCGTCGCGAAAGCTACAGAGGTTCGAATCCTCTACCCGCCACCAGGTGCGAGAACGGCCCCTGACCAGCATAAATGCGGTCGGGGGCCGATCTTGTCTAGTCCCGCTGAGTCCAGCCGTTACCCGCCATCGCTCACAGTCCGGGGGCGTATCGGGGGGAGCATCGGACGCCCGGATCATCCGTCGGGAAATCGGACAACCGCCGGCGTCTGCTCAGGCGCAGCGCACCAGCCGGAAGCGCTGGGTCAGCACCAGCGTGTCGTCATCGACGGTGAAGCCGGGGTCGTCGAGCTCTGCGCGCACTTCCGCGCTGTGCCAGAACGTCTCGTGCCCCGCCCGCCACTGCGCCACCGACTCATCACCCTCGCCCTCGTCGAGGGCGTGTTGCAGGTCAACATCGGCCAGCCGGACCACCCGCACCTCGGTCAGTTCGATCACCGCAACCCGCCGGTCTTCAGAGTCCACCACCGCCGATCGTTGGCCGACCTCCGGCAGCGGCTCGTTCGCGCGCTCGTATCCGAGCACCAGGGCGGAAGTCGAGGTCTTCGCGCCGGACAGGATCGCGGCCACTAGTTTGTCCCGTAGCGGCCCGGGAAACGCGAACTCCGCCCGCGGAAGATCATCGAGGTCCATGCCAGGAAGGGTACGCGAGCGGTTAGCTGCGAGTGACGTCTCGCTTACAAGGCGCTTCCGGCAAGAGTCGCAGCGTCCGCTGACGTCCATGGGTTCGGATATCCGAGGCTGCACCGTCCGCGCTCGTCCGGCCTCGGCCGCCACTGCTGATGTCACCGGCTGATGTCAGGTCGCGGCTTCAGGTTCTGTTGGTTGCCGGTTGGGTCGGTCGCCTGCCGACTGTCCGCAGGTGCCGCAGCGCTTGCGCCCACGACCGGGGCAGCGTGGTCTCGTGGTAGGAGACGCCGTGCTCAATGCAGAACTGGCGGATCAGTGGCTGGGCGCGGCGCAGGTTCGGTCGGGGCATGCTGGGGAAGAGGTGGTGCTCGATCTGGTAGTTGAGCCCACCTAGCAGGACGTCGATGAGCCATCCACCACGCACGTTGCGAGAGGTGAGCACCTGCCGCCGCAGATAGTCGAGGCTGTCGGCTCGGTCAAGGATGGGCATGCCTTTGTGGTTGGGCGCAAACGAGCAACCCAGGTACAAGCCGAGCAGGCCCTGGTTGACCAGAATGAACACGATCGCCTGCGAGGTGTCCAGGAGCAGGAACACGGCCGTGAGATAGCCGCCGATGTGCAGGGCGAGCAGGCTGGCCTCGATCGGGCGGTGCTTGAGCCGGCCGCGGCCGAGCACCGCCTTGACGCTGGCGGCGTGCAGGTGCAGACCCTCCAGCAGCAGCAGGGGGAAGAACAGCGTGGCTTGGTGCCGGACGAACACCGCGCCGATTCCGCGCCGCGCCTCGGCCTGCCCGGAAGTGAACGACAAGGGCACCACCGCGATGTCCGGGTCATGGCCCTCAGTGTTGGGATGGGCGTGGTGCCTGTTGTGCTTGTCCACCCACCACCCGTAACTGAGACCGATCAGCAGGTTACCGAACACCAGGCCGACAACGTCGTTGGCGCGGCGGGAGCGGAAGATCTGCCGATGCCCAGCGTCGTGGCCGATGAACCCCGCCTGAGCAAAGATCACCGCAACGAACGCCGCGAGCATGGTCTGCCACCATGACTGCCCGAGCCGGACGAACACCACGCCCGCCACGCCGAGGCAACCGAGCACCAACCCCATGCGCAACGCGTAGTGGCCTGGCCGCCGGTGCAGGAGTCCAGCACCCCGCACGAGGCGGGACAGGTCAGCGTACTCACTGCCCCGCTCGCTGCGAGCACCAAGATTCGTGTCGCTCACCCTCGTTACTCCTGAAAGCTGCACCAATCGACACGTCCGGTCCGGCGATGTCGACCGCAAACCGACAGGCACGGGCCCTAGCAGGCGGGCCCACCGTCCGCAGCCGGTCCACGGCCAGCGATGCTGATCCCGAGCCAGCGCACTCCACCGCAGGCTGCGACTCCCGCTGCGCTCGGCGCTCGGCCGTCCGAGATATCCGCACGGCGCCGCCCTCGTCATCCCACCGGCACTGGAAGACGTGATCGTGATTGCTGTGCCGCCCCAGTCCACATGGCGACCACCGCGCCAGGCCGCGGCTCCAGTCTCACTCATGGCTGCCCCTCGCGGAGCCCAAACGGCGGCTCACCGAGCAGCCATGGTTGCGGTGGCCCGTGGCTGCCATACAAGTCTGCCGATTAGGCGTCCGGCCTCCGTGGTCGAGTCGGACAATCAGGGCCGTGCGGACACGTTGGGTTCAGGGAGCGATCATGAGGCGCAGGAGCCACTCCAGCATTCGGCATGCGTTGATCCTCGCGTTCGGGGTGGGGGCGCTGACCGGGGCGACCGGCGCGCTGACACTGCAACGTCGCAGGCACGCGGGCGACATCCCAGCGGCTGATGTCGCCGGCCACCTGGGAGACACCGCCTTGCCGCCACTGGACTGGCGATCCGACGAACCCTCGCCGGGCTCGGTGAGAACGCCAGCGGTGCAGCAAGGCTGACGGGGCCACCCAGCATCAGTCGGACTTGTCCAACCACCGTCGTCGGCGTCGCTGGCCATTCCAGTACGCGAAAACTAGTGAGGGCACGAATGCCAGAAGATTCCAGCGGCAGCTCTGGCGCTGCCTCTGCTGACACGCCGGTCGCTGAGCTGGTGCAGCGCGCCACCGAACAGATCACCCGGCTGGTCCGGGACGAGCTGACGATGGCCCGTGCGGAAATGACCGCGAAGGGCAAGCGAGCAGGCATGGGCGCCGGGTTGCTCGGCGGCGGCGCCATGCTCGGTTTCTATGGCGTTGGTGCCGTCGTCGCCGCAGCGGTGCTGACCCTGGGCGCGTTCATGCCGGACGCGCTGGCCGCGCTCATCGTCGCAGTCATCCTGTTCATCGCCGCAGCAGTAGCGGCCCGGCGCGGAAAGAAGCAGGTCACAAAGGCCATGCCGGCCACGCCGACGGCGACCAGGGACAGCGTGCAAGCAGACATCGAGACGATACGCGGCGCGGCAGGTCGGAGGCGGCCATGAGCACGGCAAGCCCAAGCGATCCGGATAAAGGTCGGCAGGACATCCAGCACACGCGGGCGGAGCTGGGGGAAACCGTCGCCGCCCTGGCGGCCAAGACCGACGTCAAGACCCGCCTCGGCGGCAAGGCCACCTCAGCGGCCGGTGGACTCCGGCAGCGCCTGACCACAGCCAGCCAGTCGGCGAAGACCTCGGCAACCCAGATGTTCCGCACGGTGAGCCAGAAAGCCTCCCAGCGCGCCGCGACCGCCAAGCAAAAGACCCGTCAGGCCATGGCCACGGCACGCGGCTCGGCCTCAGCCGGTACCCAGACCACCGGCAAGACCGAGTCCACCGAGGTAACCTCCGCACGTGCCGTGACAGCGAAGGTCGGCACCGCGGTACGCGCCAAACCCATGCCGGTCCTCGCGGCCGCCGGCGCCGCAGCCGCCCTCACGATCGTGGCCTACCGACGCCGCCGGACGAGATGACCAACGGCGCCGCTGCGACCGTGAGGCACATGAAGAAGGACCCCGTTGGCGCGTGGATGTTAACTAGCGCGGCCTGGCGCATCCGGAGGGTCTACGTCGGCCACGTTGAACAGGTGGGACAGGCCGGTGATCTCCAAGATTCGTCGCACAACCGGACTAGGCGAGATGGTGAGCTGGCGGTCCGTGTCGTCAATGGCGTTGTAGGCGTGGACGAGCGTGCCGAGCATGGTGGAGTCGATGAAGGTAACTCTCGTCATGTCGATGCGCAGGTCGGTAAGGCTGGGCTGCTGGAGCTCGGCGTCGAGGAGTTGTCGCACGTCTCCGTCGGCGGCGAAGTCGAGTTCTCCCGCCAGCGTGATGACGCTGGCCGTACCGAGATGGTTGATCGTGTGTTGCCAGGCCGGCCCCTGCATCGGCGCATCCTATCCGTGCAGGTGCCTACAGGCTTAGAGCGAACAAGATCAAAGCTGACTTGGGCCCGGTCTGCGCCCGTTGATCTTGCGCTCAGCGAAATACCTGGTCAAACATGATCGGCGTAGCCATCTGCCTCGTCGGCGTCGCCGTCATCATGAACGCCCCACGCGCCGGGTAGCTCCTCCTGGTGCTATTCCGATCCCTCGTTTGTAAGTTCTAGGCGTCTCGTCCAGCTCGGTCCGCGCCCGTCTGCCACCTCGGCCGTGGTCCGTCCCCGACCCCGTGCGTCCAGGTGTCGCCCCGTTGCTGTCGGTGTTGCTGTCGACAGCACCGGTAGCCTCAGGGCAGTATCAGCAGTTCACCAACTACAGGTAGGGCGGCCACGGCCGGCCTGGTGACCGGGCCGGCCACGCCCTGTTACCTGGGCAGACGTCGTCACCATTGGTTGTCGCTGGTCGCTCGCGATCGGCCTCTGACGGCCTGGTGACGGCCTGGCCCTGGTCGTCGTCGACCTGGCGCCCATCCTGGCTCGCGTCGTCGCCACCGCGCACACGGTTTAGGAACGGTTTAGCCCTTGCGGCGCCGGCCTTCCTCCTACCAGCGCATACGCCCGAACTGTCGCCACGGATGTGCTTGATCATTCCGCGCATGTTCCGGATCTTGCCGCTCCTCGGGAGCCACGTCGGCGACGTCCGCTTTGACGGGTAGGCCAGTGCGGCCGACCGTGGGTCTCCTTCGGGCAGGTACCGACTCGGCCTCGCCCCCACGTAGCCTCCATAGATGCCGGACATCTCTCCTCGACTCCGACGACGCATCAAAACCGACTTCCCCCAACACGCCGACGTGGTGGTGAACCGGCTACACAGCCTCGATCAATTGGTCGCGGACTCCCGTCAGGATCCGGAACGGATGTTTGCAGCGGTTGTGCGCCTCGCCCAGGGCCGACCCGACAAGCTCGACCGTGCCACACGTCTGGCCCAAGACGACTGGCGTGATCTCCTGGTCGGAGCTGACTTCGGTACCGAAGACTGGCCCGCCCGCCTCTCCGCCTGGCTCGACGCTCCGGCACCGGCCGGTGGCAGTGCCCGTCGTGGCAGTCGGACCCCTCGTTTGTAAGTTCTGGGCACGCATCCCGTGCGGTACTTCGCCGTCTGCGCTCTCAGCGCAGACGGTCCGTGGATGTCGTGCGGGTACACCATCGTCTGTCACCGTTGCTACAGCGATAGCTACACGTCGTCGCTACATCGTGGCGGTCGATCCGCGACTGCCGGGTGAAGGAGGTTGAACCGAGTGCTCGTCGAGATCGATGGCCGCGAGGTACGGGCCGAAGGCGACCTTCATCGGCGCCTCGGCTGCGCTCTCGACTTCTGGCCCTACTACGGTTCGAAACTGGATGCCCTGTGGGACCGGCTGAGCAGGGATGTCCCCCGCCCGGTCAGAGTGGTCTGGACGCACTGGCAGGTCAGCAAGAGGAACCTCGGAGCGCAGAGGTTCAAAAGGATCTGCGACCTCCTGCACGCCGTCCAAGCCGAGGACCAGGAGTTGGGCTACGACGAGCGGTTTGAGTTCGAGCTGCGGTGAGCGCTTCGGTGTGAACGAGGCTTGGCGGCATCAACGGGCAACGGCTGGTGTCATCCGGTACACGTCGCCGCAGCAAGCTCGGCGTTCCCTGTCGTCTGTTGCCATCAGTTGTCGACACGTTTGCTGCCTCCTGGCTGCTCGACGCAGCCGGGCGGACCTCTTCCGGGCCAAGGAACATTCACTACTCGATGAGCCGCGGGAGGAAGGGGCTGGCCTGCCCGAACGGTGCGACAGCGTCCACGGGCGTCAGGCGTTGTTCGCGTCCGTCGTCCAGTCGGTCACTCAGCCGGGAGCGTCAGACGTTGAAGCGGAACTGAGACGGGCTTGTGGCCACCGATGATGACCTGACCGAGGTGACCACCGGGGTGAGGGCATTCGGTGGCCACCAGTGGGGACATTCACATGGTCGCTGACAGGTGATAAGAACATCGCCATGGTGGGGAACCGATGGTGGCGCATCTGGCGTACGAGGTGGGTCGCGGGCGGGCTCGCGTTACTGGTCGTGGCGACCATCGCCAGCTTCGTCCTATTTCGTTCCACCGACGCGACAGTGACCGCGTCCCCGTCCCTGCCACGCCGCCTCGGTGCGCCGGGCGTCTTTACGCCAGACGCACGTCATACGCCGATCGGGGCCGCCAGCGTCGTTTTTACAAGCAGGGCGTGGCGTCTGGACGGATCGGAATTCGACATCGCCCTCACCGGCTTGCGCAGCGATGCATACCGGACGCTACCGGAATCGTTTAACTCCACCGCGGGCATTACGGCGATCCTGTCTCCGAACGGGACACAGCTCGCGGTCGAGAACGGGATCGTTAACCTCGCCACCGGTGCGACGACGCGGTTGCCGCCGGACGGCGGCAACTACCGCCATCCTGAGGCGTGGTCACTGGACGGCCGGTATCTCGCGACGGTGACCTACACGCAGCCGGACTTCGAGGCGCCGGAGACGTTCGGCGGTGCGTGGACGTCACCGGTGACGCACGCGGTGCTGTCGGTCGTTGACACCTCGGACGGGCATGAGACAACGATCGCTGACGTAGACATGACGGCGAACTTCGACGGTTGGCTCGCCGCGTTCTCACCGGATGGCACGAAGCTCGCGTACCAGTCCGGCAACCGGATCGTCGTGGTTACCCCGGCGGGCGCCCCGATCGCCGCATTCGCCGTTCCCGCCGGCACCCGCATCGCCGGCAAGGGCGCATGGACCCGCGACGGAAGCGCGCTCGCCGTGGTTGCTGAGCGGCCGTGCGGCTGTGGGCGGACGTACGACGCGCGATGGACGCTCACTACACTCGATGCGTCGACCGGTGCGACCATGGGCACGGCTTACATCGTGGATGGCGTGGTGGCGATCCGGATCCTCGGTTGGACACATACCGGCCGCCCAGTGGTGGCGACGTATGACGCGGGGACGGCGGCCGACCTGGATCCGTCATATCAGATCGTGGATTTCCGGCCGCATAGCGACGCCGGAATCGATCAAA
Source organism: Micromonospora inositola (assembly GCF_900090285.1). NCBI lineage: Bacteria > Bacillati > Actinomycetota > Actinomycetes > Micromonosporales > Micromonosporaceae > Micromonospora > Micromonospora inositola. The sequence continues at coordinate 2,603,543 of NZ_LT607754.1, forward strand.
CAGGCCTGTACATGTCGGGCGTCGAGAATCTCGACAATGTCTTCGGGACCCGCGTCCTTGTCCTGGCTGCCGCTGGGGCGCCGCAGGTGCTGCTCGCATCCAGCTCGCCCGGCGCGGAGTCGGTGGACGTCGCCGACGATGTGGTCACGAAGAGCCTCAGCCGCACCGGCCATCCGCCTCTGGCCACCTTTGATCATATGGTCGAGGGAGCCGCGGCCGTCCTCTTCGCCGGCCTTGTCGCGGCGATCATCGTGCTCGTTCAGAGGCTCCACAGGTCTCGACGGCGCGGCCGTACGGGTCTCGCGTCCGGGTCCTGACACAGCCCCGAACGGTGGCCGCGACCGGCGGGTTGTAGACCCCTCGCTTGTAAGTTCTGGGCGCTCCGTCCGGGCCGGTCCGCGCGTGTCTCTGACCTCGGCTCGTGGTCCATAGCTGTACGGCTTGGCCCCTCCCCGTCCGGCCTTGTTGCTGTCGCCGTTGCTGTCGACAGCACCGGGCGGCCTGCTCAGACGAGGGCTTCGCCGGCGCGGTCGCCCTCAACTCCCGTATCCCGGCAACCAAGGCAACGAATCGACCTCGGTCGTTCTCCCCTGCAAGACCATTGTGAACAGGTCCATCATCCCGGCCCGCGAGTAGCCATCCATGTACGGCGGGCCGCGGACCTCGTCGTGGTCCTCCCAGATCACAAGCCCTCGGCTTCCCGCGAACACCGACACGCTGTACCCAGCCTCGTTATCGCTGATCCACACGTCAGGATGCTCCGGGTCATCGACCTCTAGCTCATCCAGCAGGTCCGCGAGCTGGTCAACCGACGAAACGTCTTCGCCGCTTCCCCAACGATGCTGGATGGAGCAGCGAACTGCACTCGGAGTGTCAGCCATAGAAGCAATCCTCGCCTACGCCCAGAGCGCCCCCGCCCTCGGTGCCTACCCGCGACCTACCTTCCGTGGGACTCAGACGTTGAAGCGGAACTAAGGGCCGCTACGCCGCCACCAGCGGCAACGGACTTCGACACCTGCTCACGGGGCGTCTCGGGCTGCCATCGTTGGTGGCTGGTTGACGACGTTTGACAGTGTCTTGTGCCCCCAGTGTGCCCCACACCGCCAGGGGCTGTGTCCAATCGCCCTGGTCTGCCGGTGCCGTGACCTGCGTCCAGCCGGCAACCCTCCCCGCCAGTCCCCGTCAACCCCCGCCGCGACCGGTCGGCCTGGCACGGATCTGGCACGCGTCGTCGCTTCCCTTCAGTTCACCAACCACAGGTAGTAGACGGCGCGGCCTCCTCGCCGACCAGTTCGGCAGCCGCGCCGTCTACTACCTCGGCGGCATCATGCTCGTCCTCGCCGCACAGCTAGCCATCGATAAGCTCGACTTCCTTAGGCGGGGCTTCGCCCTTCTCTAGGAACTCAATACGGTCAAGCCGCCATTCTCGCCACTTCTGACGGTTTTTATACCGTGGCGGCAGCCCAACCTTCGAGGAGATCCGCTCTGGAAGGTGGACGCTTGCCCAAATCCTCAGCGTAAGCATGGATGGGAGTACGTGACGCTTGCGAATTGATCCCCAGGAAGTAGAAAAACCATCACTCAGCGCGTAGCGAGATACCTTCACGGGTCTACTGACAATCCGCTTGCCAGAACCGGTGTATGCGACCCCACGAAGCCAAGCGTCCCGGCCCTTGTTGTGAAACAGCGACAGAACGAACAGCGGGGCGTGGAAGTAGCAGCTTTTCGAGTGGTAGCCCTCCAGTCGAGTAGTCCCACTCTTGACTCTGGTCTCACACCTCGTGCCGAGCCGCCATCGGAACCAACCTCGCTTGTAGCTAACCTCAAACCCAACTACCTTGATCTGGATGGCAGCTTGTCCACTGTTAGTAACAGTGAGGCCAACATGACTTATGGAAGCAACGTTTTTGTTCGCCCTCTCGATTACTCCTTCTACTTCTACGGACAACTGCGGGCCCGACCGCTTGAAGCTCAAATAGGAGACAATCAAGCTGCCAAGGGAAATTATGACCGCGAAGATTGAGGACGTTAAGGCGGCTAGCTGTTCTGTTGGCACGATCGCTCTTCCAAGAGGGTTGGCGGGGGTAGCCCGGCGCGGCAAGACGAGTGGGTTGTGCCTCACCGCACTGTCTCCATGCTCTACGACGAGTTCAAGCACCCCGGCCGACATCATCTGCCATCCCGTCTGCCGTCGACCCGCCCTCCCGGGGAGCGGGCCGCCGCCCGGCCCGCCACGTCAAGCGGACCTTGACGGCCGTTCGGACGCTGGCGGGTCGGGCGGTGGTCTGCTCGGCTTGCCCGGGTCGATGGCAGGCGGGATGGCTTACCGCAACCACCCACGGACCGCGACCCGCCGACGGTGCCCCGGCCATCCTGGAGCCGGAGCGCCCCCGCCGGAGGCGCATTAGCCGCAACCCCGCGACCGCCGCCCGCTCGCCGACGCGGCCGGGCGTGCCCTCTCCTACGCCGCGCGGGCTCGTGGCCGCGCGGCCCGGCCGGCTGCCGGCCCACCACCCCACCGGTCAACGGTCTGTCGTTCTGCGGCGGCCCTCCGGGCTTCCCGCTGTCCGCGCCAGCCGCCGGGCGTCAGGCGTGACGGCCGCAGAGCGACAGCGGCGCGGCCGGCGCGCGCCCAGGCGACGGCGCGTGCGGCCCGCTCAGGGCCGCCTTGAAGACGTACAGAAACTTTGAACGACTTCGCCGGCAGGCGGCCGGCTCGTACGTGTGTTCGAGTAGGGTGCTGTCGGTGGAGGTACACGGTCGCTACTGGAACGGGTCGTGGGGTCGCATGGCCCGGCGCGACATCTGGTTGGTCTCCGACGGCCGGATCTGGCGCGTCCGTGGCCGCCTCGGTGGCGACGGAGGGCAAGAAGTTACCCACGACTTCCCGGATGAAGCAACCGCCCGCTCGATGGTCGACCGGATGATGAAGACCACGGCCGGCACTTGGCGGGATCTCACGGAGGCGGTCCGGCAGGAAGCAAACCGCCGGCAGACTCACTAGTGCAGCACCGCGCTTGTTCTTCGGGGGTCATGCGGCCTTGAGAGGGGTGCCGTCGTAGGTCCCTCGGTAGGGCTTGGCGGTGGTGTTCTTGTCGATAACGTAGGTTTCGATCTCTCCTGCGAAAGCTCGTCGCAGCCGGCGAGGTGCATCGACATGCACGGCCGGGTACGCCGCGGCGGTCGCGTCGGGGGTGGCGGCCCGATACGGCGGCGCAGCCGAGGCCCTGTTCTAGGGCAGGATGGCCCCGAACGCGGCTTCGGCACCTCCAGGTATCGCCGGGGCCGCGGCGCTCATCGATTAGTGGAACACTCTGCCTACTACAGCAGAGCGAGCGACTTCCCGTCGCTCCTGCGTGACCACGGGAGGAAACAGATGAGACGAATGCTGGACGACGGCCCTGCCTTCGACTCCTTCCAGGACGGTCGGCTCACACCCGACGCGACCTCCGCCGGTAAGGCAGCGCCGGTGCGTGCTCTGGCAAGGTGGGCGCTCCTCGTACTCACGGCCGCGGCTTGCTTACTCGCTCTGAACCCTGCGCCCGCACTGGCGGCGTCTGCGGTGACTTACTTCCCCACCAGCGGGCAGCTCTGCGCGGATGAGCCGATTTTGGCGTGGGAGCTATGTCCTGCAACCGTCAGCGTGGGGCATTTCACCTGGTACAACCGCACAACCAGTATCGAGGGATACCTCTGGAACGAGACCGGTTTCGGCTCGGGCAAGGCGGCTGTCATCTTTGAGGCTTACGCCGGCAGCACCAAGGTCAACACCTTCGTGACCACCAAGCTGCCGGCCGGCGGCGTTGGTTCGCCGGGGATGTACTACGCCGGGAGCGTCGGTGACACCAACCGAGTTGGCGGCATCAACCGAATCAAGACGACCGTCTGCTTTTACTGGACCAGTGGAGACGTCAGCTGCGGTGCGAACCACAACGAATACCGTCCCTTCTGACGCCCCTGGTCCGCCTCGTTGAGGCCATCGACGAGGACTCCCGCCACCGCTGGCCGCAACTGGCCGACGTGTCCGGCCGTTTCCGTGCCGGGTTCGCCTACGCCGATGCGACCACCACCGACGGGGACACCATGCGCTGTGCCGGCTCCGGTTCACCGGAGCCGGCACACCTGGGGCTTCGCGATCTGCCTCGCCAGCAGCGACGGTTACCCAGACAGCGTCCCACCCTCCGACCTGTCCGCTGGCAGGCCCGAAGAGGACCTCGACTGCGCCTGCACCGGATCCGCCCACAAGGGACACCACTTAGTGCCTCGCACGCGGCCACGTGCCCCTCGAAGAACGCCTCCCGGCTCTGTGACGGGTAACAGCGGTGGATCGCCTTACCCGAGAACGACAGCCGCAGTTGGTGCCAGAATGAAGCCGTGGGAGCTGGCCCGGACACGACTGCGGAGTGGTGGACAACCTCCGACGTAGCTGCGTACCTCGGCGTGAAGGTCGCGACGGTGACGAACTACCGGAAGCGGGGGCAGATGCCAGAGCCGGATGCCACGGTGGGCCGCACTCACATGTGGCGCCCGAGTCGGGTCGTGTCCTGGCATGAAAGTCGCCCACGCCCAGGCGTCGGTGGTCGTCCGAGCCGAGTAAGCGGGGGCGGAGACGACGACGGTGTCAGCTCGCGCTGATGGCTCGCACCTCATCGAGGTATGAGGTGGCCTCCGGCTCCTTCGGGTATCGCTTCCGCAGCAGGGTGGCCAGCTCCTTCGAGACCATCAGCAGCGAGGGCAGGGACTTGCGATCTCCCTCCAGCGCCCGTCGCCCGTAGGAGACCGCCCTCTCTAGGTCGCCGGCCCTAGCCGCTGCCACGCCCAGCGTTATCCGGGCTTCCGCTTGGCGCATCGGCTTCCGGTCGGTCCCGTCCGGGTCGGTCGAGGAACGGATTACCTCACGGGCGTACATCTCTGCGAGGCGGTCTTCGCCTGCGATGCGGTAGCAGTCCATGGCGTAGAAGTCGAACTTCGCCGGGTCCACTACGAAGTGGTGGTCGGTGTCCTCGGGATATGGCAAGGACTCAAGCAGCGTGCGGCCCTTGTCCAGCGCTGTCTCTACCTGTCGCCTGTCGCCGAGTCGTGCCCATGCCTTGGCACGCTGGGCGGCCAGCTGCACAGCCGCCCTGTCATGGGCGGCAACTGCCTCGCCTGCCTCAGCGGCCGCGATGACGCCTCGATAGTCGCCTTGCGTGAGCGCGTACCAGGCTCGCATCTCGTATGCCCAACCAGAGATGGCGGCATTGCCGGCTTCCTCGCCGAGCGTCAACGCCGCCTTGCGCGTGCCTTCGGCAACGCGACGGAGGCCCATGTCGTATTCCACGCAACCAACGAGCAACGCGACCCAGCCTGCCAGGGTTAGCACCTCCTGGTGCTGAGCGAGGGTTAGCCGGCGATCCCTCAGTGCGGTGATCCGGCGCAGCCAGGCACGGCCCTCCACCCGTAGCTGCTCCGGTGCCATGTAGGGGTACTCGCAGCACAGCCGGTCAGCGGTTATCCGTAGCGCTTCGAGCGTGGCGTTCGATACGTCGGAGCTACGGAGGCGGGCAAGAATTTCCACCGTCTCCATGCCGGTTCCCGCGATTAGTTCCGCATCAGCTTCATGCGGTGTCGCCGGCGGGAAGAACGCGGCGGTGACGGTGCCGAACGTCTTGGCGATGAGGGCCTTGTAGAAGGCATCAGGCTCGGAGCCTCCTGCCTCCCACCGCTTCCAGTTCCGGAGCAGGGTGCTGTCGGCCGGAAGCTGCTCGGCGGCGTGTGCCCGCATGGCACGCACGGCTTCCCCCTGCGACCACCCCCGTGCGGTGCGCTCAGCCCTCAGCCTGGTTGCCCAGACGGGTCGGTCGAGGTCAGCAGCTACGTCAGCCATGCGGCCAGTATCGCCCCGATCAAGGGGACATGGCGAGGGGACTAAGACCTGTCACCGCAGTGACACCTGTCGTTCTAGCGCAGTGAAGGCGATCGTTGTGAGTGCCAGCGAAAGGCCGGAAGAAGTCCGGTTAGAGTCTGGCGTAGTACCAACTGAGTTGGTACTTTGGCAACGAGGCAGTCATCCATCAGGGGATGCGCCTAGACACAGGAGGTAGCTCGTGAAGCTGTACGTGGACACCCAGAGCAAGCAGGTCCAGGTGACGAAGGACCCCGCGCCGAAGAACGACCCGAACGGCGGCAACCAGAAGACGGAGAAGGGAACTGGCCGGCCCTTGTGGTCCACCCAGGTCTTCGTGCTCGACGAGACCGGCGGCGAGATCATCACCATCACCACGGCGGGTGAGAAGCCGGGCGTGACGGTGGGACAGCTCGTCGCTGTCGAGCAGTTGGAGGCCATTCCGTGGGCGACCAACGGGCGCAACGGCGTCGCGTTCCGCGCCATCTCGCTGAAGCCGAAGGCGGGTACCTCGGCGGCCAAGTAGGTCCTCGATCACCGTGCTGTGTCAGCCACTGGTGTCCGTGGCAACCCGAAGCGGCTGAGGTCCGCTGAACCATCCAACTGAACAAGGCAGTCCGGGGACGGCTCTGGCGTCCAACGTTCCCGGCCTGGTGACCACGACCGGTGGTCACACCCCGTAAGAGCTGGCGCGGGGTCGGTACTGGCGTCCAAACCTGCCGACCCCGTGCCCTCCAACTCATCCACCCTCGTGCAAGGGAGGACTCGTCGTGTCCAAGTCTAGCCCCCGCCGCCCCTTCGGACGGAACACCGGAACGGTGACGGTCATCGAGGCCAAGGTCCACCGTTCCTCGGCACGGAACGCCCGGCTGGCGTTCATCCTCACGGCGGTCATCGTCGGCCTGCTCGCGGCCGTGGTGGCCGCCTCCTACATGCACCCCATCCTGGCCCTGTTCGTCGGCGCTCTCATCGGCGCACCGACCGGTGGGCTCGCCTGGGTCCTGGTCCGTATCTGGCCCGTTCTGCGGGTGCTGTGGTGGTGGACCCCCGAAATCGGGATAACCACGCTCCTCGGTGCTGGCTGGGTCCAGCTCACCAACCACACCCCGACCCCGGTGACCCTGCTCGTGGTCGCCCTGGTCGTCGGCGTCCCGGCCGCCCTGCCGGTCACCCGCCGCGCCCTGGTCGCCTGGACCTGGTGCCTCGTGGTTCGGCACCGCCTGCGCGTGTGCTTCGCGCAGTTCATCATCGCCAACCAGTCCGGCAGCCTGCCGCTCATCCTGTGGGCCAAGCCCACCCCAGTCGGTGAGCGGATCTGGGTCTACCTGCGCCCCGGCCTGTCCCTCGCCGACCTGGAAGGCCGTCTCGACCGGATCGCGGTCGCCTGCCACGCCTCCACCGCACTGATCGAGCGGGCCTCCGACGGCAACGCCGCCTACCTGCGCTTCGACATCAAACGCCGCGAGGTCCTCACCGCCACGGTGGGCTCCCCGCTGGTCGACGTCATCACCCCGGAAACCCCGGCAACCGAGCGGGTCACCGGCACCGTGCCGACCGCCCTGGACCTGCCCGACGTCGACGTCCCCACCGTCACCCTGCCGATCCAGAAGAAGCCGGCCACCACCAACTCGGCCAACGGCAGCAAGCCCGCGGCTTCGTCCTCCACGCCTGAGGACGATATCTCCGACTGGATCTGACCCATGACACAGATCGAGTACGACGAGGCCACCGACGGCTTCTACTTCCACTGCTACGACTGCGGCCGCGAAGGCCGCTCGTGGGACTACCGCCGTGACGCCGAGCTCGACGCCGACCGGCACGACGAGCAGCACGACGACGGCCTGATCTAACCGCCTACCCAACCCGGACGCGAGGAGCCCTGCGGGCTCGTTCGTGTAGCTCCTCGCGCCCACTTCCTCGCCCAAGGAGGGCATCCCATGACCACCGCTACCGCCCCGACCGCCGGGATTCCGGTGGGGCCTGGCCTGTCGATGTTCGACCCCATCTTCGTCGGCATCGACGAGTTCGGTCACCCCGTCTACATCACCCTCGCCTACCGCAACCTCCTCGCTGGTGGCGAACCCGGCGGAGGCAAGTCCGGCCTGCTCAACACCATCGCCGCCCACGCCGCCCTCTCCGTCGACAGCCGCTTGGTGCTGCTGGACGGCAAGCTCGTCGAGCTCGGCCAGTGGGAGGACTGCGCCGATGCGTTCATCGGACCCGACATCACCGCCGCCCTCGACGTCCTCAAGCGGCTGCAGGTCGTGATGAACAACCGCTACGCCTGGCTCCGCGCCCACGGGCGCCGCAAGCTCACCGCCGCCGACGGCCTGTCGGTCATCACCGTCCTGGTCGACGAGATCGCCTTCTACTCCGCCACCGTCGGCAGCAAGCAGGAGCAGGAAGAGTTCGTCGCCCTGCTCCGCGACCTGGTCGCCCGGGGCCGGGCCGCCGGCATCCCGGTCGTCGCCGCCACCCAGCGGCCGTCGTTCGACATCATCCCCACCAGCCTGCGGGACCTGTTCGGCTACCGGGCCGCGTTCCGCTGCACCACCCCGAACAGCTCGAACATCGTCCTGGGCCACGGCTGGGCCGAGCAGGGCTACACCGCCACCGACATCTCCCCGTCGAATCAGGGCGCGGCGTACCTGATCGCCGAAGGCGGCACCCCGCAGCGCATCAAGGTCGCCTACCTGTCCGACAGCCAGATCGCCGGCATCGCCGACTACGCCGCCTGGATCCGCCGGCCCCGGCCGTTACCGGCCCTCGTTCCCGACCTCACCCGCGTCGACCTGGGGATGGCGGCATGACCACCCGGGAGCGCACCTACACCCGCGCCAACCAGCAACGGGCCGCGCAGTACGCCGAAATCTGGATCATCGCCCAACCGGCGGAAATCGCCGCCATGGTCCAGGTCGCCTCCGCCAGCGGCCGACTCGTCTACGTCGGCCCACCCCAACTCATGGGCGGCGAGGACACCCGCCACCGCCGCTACCTGCGGCTGCGCACCACCTGAATCGGCCGACGGAACCGGCTCACGCCCTGCAAAGCCGATCCGGTTCCGCCGACCTCCACCAACAGCCCTACCGAAAGGACGTGGCTGCCATGAAGGCTACCCAGAACACACCCACCGGAGTCCAGGTCACCCCTGCTGATCTGCTGCGGATGGCTGCCCTCTACCTGCGCCGGCACGGCTGGCACCAGGGCACCTACTACGCCACCACCACCGACACGCCCACCCCGCCGGCCTGCGCCGTCGGGGCCATCGGCATGGCCTGCGCCGGATACCCGGTCCACCACTTCTCCGACCTCGACACGGACGACCGGCCCACCTACCTCGGCGCGGTCGCGGCCCTGACCGACTACCTCGACCAGCACTACCCCATCAACCTCGTCGACGACGACGGCTTCTGGCTCGACGAACACACCTCGCCCTACTCGTGGAACGACGACCCGCTCTGCACCGCGGAGCACGTCATCGCCGCCCTGGAAGGCGCGGCGAAGGAGTGGGACCGCCTCCACACCCAGGGAGGCGAGAACCGATGAGCACTGTCAAGCACACCTTGACGCACATCCCTCGATCTCGCCGCCGGCGTGAGGTCGTCGAGAACGACGAATTCGCGGCGTTCGCACGCCGCATCATCCGCGCCCACGGCCGCCGCGTCGCCACCGGCGACGTCGAAGCCCTCCGCGACCTCGTCGCCCTCTCCGCTGTCATCGACGACGCCATCGGCGAAGCCGTCATCGGCCTCCGCGCCTTCGGCTACTCCTGGGCCGAGATCGGTGCCCGGCTCGGCATCTCCCGCCAGGCCGCCCAGCAGCGCTGGGGAGGCCAGCCATGACCACCGTCTACGACCGGACCGGCACCGAAACCGGATTCCCGACCTTCCCCTTCCGGATGGCCCCGGACGGCCTGGCCACTCGCCGGCAACTGCGCGCCGCCGGCCTACGACCCGGAGGACACGACCCGGTAGCGCAGATCCTCTGGCGGCGCGGCAAGCGCGTCGCCTACCTCTACCGCCTCGACCTCGCCGCACCCAAGCGGACCGCCACCCCCGCCCAGCGGGAGGCCATCGCCAAGGCCCTACGCGCCCGGCGCACCTGCCGCCACTGCGGCCACCTGAAGCCCTACTACATCCCCCGCCGTACCGGCTCCTGCCTCGACTGCACCCCGGGAGGTGCTCGATGACCACCGCCGTCACCAACCTCGCCGCTCAGGAGCGGATGACGCCGGACGACTACGTCGTCACCGCCCTCGCCCAGGATTTCGCCGCACGCGGTGAGCTGTCCTTCGAGCGGTTCCTGTCCGGCTACTACGCCGAGTCCCTGCGCATCGTCCAGGAAGCCCACCTCGCCGACTGCACCGTCCCCGACGGGCAGGGCTGCAACACCTGTGCCGGTATCCGGGTCGGCCTCGCCGGCCTGGCCGCCGAACAACGCGCCGTCACCTCCGGGGAGGTGACCACCCATGGCCGCTGACCGCCCCACCACGGGCACCCGCGTCGAGGGCCTGGTCCTGGTCCTCATCCTGCTCACCGTAGCCGGCTTCGCCGGAGCCGCTTCCTTCACGCATGTCAAGGACTGGACCCTCGCCAACTCCCCGACCGGCACCGGGGCATGGTTCGGCTGGGCCAACGCCGTCATCTCCGAACTCGTCCCCATCGCCTGCCTCCTCACCATCCGCCGACGGCGCCGCACTGGCGCGCCGATCGGCTACCCGCTGGCCCTGCTCATCGCCGCCGCCGGCCTCTCCCTCGCCGCCCAGTTGGCGGTCGCCAAGCCGGGCATCTCCGGCTGGCTCCTGTCCGCCGTACCCGCGCTGGCCTTCATGGCCCTGGTCAAGCTCGTTCTCGCCCCGGCACCGACGCCGGAGCACACCACGGCCGCTGCGGCGGCTGAGCCGATCCGAGTCCAGGGGGCCGAGCAGGTCACCGAGCCGCCGGCTGCCATCAGTCCGGCCACCGCGCCAAGCCCGGCCGTCGAGCGGGAGCCCGTCACCGCACCGGCCGAGCCGGTCGACGTCCCTGCCCACCTGCTGCCGATGGCCCGCTTCGCGGGTGTGCAGCACGAACAGTCCACCGGGGCACCCATCACCGCCGTCGAGCTGGCCGACCGCCTCGACGTTCCCCCGCCCGTCGCCGGGCAGCTCCTCACCACCCTGACCGGTGGTGCCCGATGACCATCTACCTCGTCGACGTCGAGCAGGTCATCCACACCTGCCCCGCACACCCGGACCCGCACCCCTACGACACCCGCCGGGTACTCGCCGACGTCATCCCCGGCGGACCCTGCCGGGCACCGGTCACCATCCGCTGCGGCGGACAGACCGCACTCATTCCCTGCCATCGGCACGAGCCGGCCAAACGCCAATGCGGCGCCTGCCGGGTCATCGTCACCGAACGCACCATCACCAACCACCACCCCACCGGGGCGGCGGCCTGATGGCCTCGACGCTGGACCTCACCCCCCGCGCCTCCACGGCCCGGGGGGTGGGCTCGAACGCCGACACCATCGTCTACAGCTACACCGCCGCCGGCTCCGCGTTCGAACGCGCCACCCGCCCCGACTACTTCGGCTGGCTCGAACACGTCCGCTCCGCCGCCGGCTGCACCCGCCCCATCCGCCTCGCCGGCCAACTCCTCACCGTCGACCCCGCCACCGGCCGCGTCCTCGACTCCCGGCACACCGACGCCATGCCCGACGCCGCGATCTACACCGCCTGCGGCAACCGCCGCGCCACCGTCTGCCCCTCCTGCGCCCAGACCTACCAGCGAGACGCGTTCCAACTCCTGCGCGCCGGCCTGGTCGGCGGCAAGGGCGTCCCCGAGACGGTCGCCTCGCATCCGGCCGTGTTCGCCACCTTCACCGCCCCGTCGTTTGGGACGGTTCATGCCCGGGTGGTGAAGCGGCACACCTGCGTCAACCGGAAGCGTTGCGACTGCCGCGCCGAGCCGTGCCACGCCCGCCGGGATGTCGGCGTCTGCGCCCATGGCCGCCCCGCCGTCTGCTGGGCCCGCCACGAAACCGGCGACGCCGTGCTCGGGCGGCCGTTGTGCCTGGACTGCTACGACCACGACCACCAGGTCGTGTGGAACCTGTTCTCCGGCGAGCTGTGGCACCGCACCCAGCAAGCCGCGGAACGATGGCTGGCCAAGCTCGCCCGCCGCCGGGGCATCCCCCGCGTCGAGGTCGTCACCGCATCTGGGCGCACTCGGAAGGTGTCGCCGGTGCGGCTGACGCCGGGGAAGGTCGCCGAACTCCAAGCCCGGGGAGCCGTGCATTTCCACGCCATCGCCCGCCTCGACGGCGTCGACCCCCTCGACCCCGACAAGGTAGTGCCGCCGCCGGCCGGGTTCACCGTCGCCGACCTCGTCGACGCGCTCCGCCACGCCGCCGCGCAGATCGCCTTCCACACGCCCTCACACCCGGACCGGCCCGAGGGCTGGTCGATCGCTTGGGGCGAGCAGGTCGACCTGGAGCCCATCGCCACCGACGGGACCGGTGAGGTCACCGACGGCATGGTCGCCGGATACCTTGCCAAGTACGCCACCAAGAGCACCGAGGCCACCGGGCACACCTCCACCCGCCTGACTGCGGACAGCATCGACGACTACGCCGACCCCGACGGCGACCACACCGCCCGCCTCATCGACGCCTGCTGGCGCATCGGCCGCCCCACGGGAACCCCGGCCCCGCTGTCCCAGCGGCGCCGCGACCCTCGGCCCCGGCCCGGCTTCGTCGACCGCTGGGAGTGCCCCGACTGCGGCACCCACACCCGCTACGCCGCCTGCCCCACCTGCACCGCCGCCCGTCAAGCCGCCCTTGACACCCAACCGGCGAAACCCGCGACGGCCAACCCTTACGCCCGGCTGCGGCGGTGGGCGCACATGCTCGGCTACGGCGGCCACTTCCTCACCAAAGGCCGCCGCTACTCGGTGACGTTCCAACTCCTGCGGGGCACCCGCGTCGCCTACCGCCGTCATGAGGACCAGGCCCACGAGCATCCGGCCGCCGGCGGCCAGCCCGTCGACCAACTCGGCGAAGAAACCACGCTCATCGTCGGCACCCTCACCTTCGCCGGCGTCGGCTGGCACACCACCGGAGACGCCCTCCTCGCCAACACCGCCGCCGCCCTCGCCCGCGAACGACGAACCACCGGCCGCGAAGAACTCGCCCACGAACTCGCCACCACCCCCGTCGCCGGCACAGCGCCGGCCGCTGCCTAGTAGCTAAGGAGGTCATGTTGAACAAGCTGCTCACGACGAAGGAGGTTCTTGTCCTGCTGGGAGACGTGCCACGGTCTACCTTCTATCGCTGGCGTCAGCTTGGCCTGGGGCCTCGCTCCATCAAGCTGCCCAATGGTGAGATCCGCTACCGCCCGGCTGATGTCGACAAATGGCTTCGCGAGCATGAAGAGGCCGCTGCGTGAGCACGTACAACGTCAAGATCCATGACATCAGCAAGCGGGCTGACCGGGGGAAGAGCAAGGCCTACCGGGTCCGCTGGGCCGTTGCCGGTCAGCGTCGCGAGCGGTCGTTCATCACCAAGGCACTCGCGGACCGCTTTCGGGCCGACCTTATGCAGGCGGTGAAGGCAGGCACCCCGTTCGACGAGCTGACTGGCCTGCCCGAGAAGTCAGCCGCCGAGCAGAGCCGCGTCACCTGGTACGCCCACGCCCGCGCCTATATTGAGGTGAAGTGGCCAAGCCTTGCCGCGAAATCTCGTCGCTCGGCTGCCGAGGCTCTCGTTACCGTCTCCGCCGCTCTCGTCGCTGGCACGCGCGGCGCTCCACAGGCTGACGTTCTGCGCGAGGCCCTCTACTCCTGGGCGTTCAACCCGAACCGACAAGACGTCCCGCAACGGCGAGAGATCGCGGACGCACTGACGTGGATTGGCCGGGCATCCCGTCCTGTTAGTGATCTCGCCAAGGCCGACGTCCTCCGACAAGCGTTGATCGCATGTGCTCGCAAGCTCGATGGCAAGCCAGCCTCCGCTCGCACTGTGCAGCGCAAGCGGGCAACCCTGTACAACGCGCTGCGCTTTGCAGTCGAGCAAGACCTCCTGGACTACAACCCCCTCGACAAGATTCAGTGGAAGGCGCCGGAGGTTGGGGAGACCGTTGACCGCCGGGTTGTCGCCAACGCTGGTCAGGTCGAGGCAATCCTGGCGGCAATCCCGGACGTCGTCCGCGACGGTGGTCGGTTCGTCGGATTCTTTGGCTGCCTCTACTACGCCGGCCTCCGGCCCTCTGAGGCAGCGAGCCTGCGCCGGACGGATTGTGATCTTCCGCCAACAGGCTGGGGCCGAATCGTCCTCGCTGAAACCAACCCCTACGCGGGAGCGAGTTGGAGCGAGACGGATGACGGCCGCGAACTGCGTGGACTGAAGCACCGGGGCCAAGGGGAGACCCGGACTATCCCGATTCCCCCAGAGCTGGTCGGGTTGATTTGTGAGCACCTTGAGCGGTACGGGACGACGCCCGACGGACGCCTGTTTCGGGGCCTCCGCGGTGGTCCGCTCGCCTCCTCGACGTACGACCGGGTCTGGAAAGAGGCGCGGGCCCACGCCCTCACAACCGAGATTGCCGCGTCACCGCTTGCCAGGCGGCCGTACGACCTTCGGCATGCTGCCGTGTCGCTCTGGCTGAACGGGGGAGTACCGGCAACCGAGGTTGCTCGACGAGCTGGCCACAGCGTCGCCGTCTTGCTGAAGGTCTACGCCAACTGCATCGACGGGGAGGAAGAGGCGGTCAATGACAAGATCAGTCAGGCTCTATCAGCCAGTCGGGGGCGGGGGCGTATCGGGGGGAAGACTGCCCGCTCTCGCCCTGTCCGTATCGCAAAAGCCCAGATCAGGTGGGTTGCAAGCAGGCGGAACGGCAACGCCCTGTAAATCCGTCGCGAAAGCTACAGAGGTTCGAATCCTCTACCCGCCACCAGGCAACGGCAAGGCCCCTGACCTGCGAAAACGCAAGTCAGGGGCCTTCGTCCTCTCCTGCCGCGGTTGACCGTTGTTGCCCCTGCTCGACCGGCCGATAGGGCATGCAACGGGCACGTTGGATCTTGGGGTTTCCCACCAATCGTTGGTCGCGCCCTGGTCCTCGGTCTCGCGCGTGGCGTGGGGTGGGTCGCGGTGGACTTTCTCCATCCAGTCCCGGGATCGCTCTGGGGACCTTCCATGCCCACTCGTGGGCCGCGCTGTCCTATCAAGGGTGGCTGAGACCGGCCGGTTAGGAGGACACCGCACGCGCCTTCTCTCGTCGGCCCGGAGCAGATACTGCTTCTTGCGTCGCTCTTTGCTCGCCGACAGTATGAGCCGACCACGAGTAGGGAGACCCCGGCATGCAGGTAGACCCACCGGAAAACCGGGGCATGGCTGCCCTCATGGTCGCTTCCGGCGTTGGCGGGCTGATACTGCTGCTTGCTGGCAATGGTGGGCGCTCATCAATTCTTGCCTTGGTGGCCTTCGCCTGCTTCATCGTCTGCGTTGCCCTGCTTGGCTTGAGTTCGGTGTTGCAGGAGCACGAGCGATGGCGCGCAGACCTCGAACGGCAGCGGCTAAGCGAGCAGGCTGCGGGCGACAACGCGAAGCGGTAGGTCGAAGTCCAGGGTCGATCGCACCGTCAGTTTGGAAGAGCGTGCTCAAGCGGTCGTGATGCCCGAAACGCCTGCGGGCGGCGGTCGGCCCGGTTGCGTCTCGTGCCCGCTCGTGCCCGCTGCGCGCCACGGTTACTGGCCCACGGATGGCCCATGCTGGCCTTCGGATTAAAGAAGATCGCGGATGGCGGGTAAGGCGTTTGCACCCCTGGCCGGTACATCCGCTGTTGTCGGGTAGCGCCGATGTCTGGGGGTTCTCTTGGCTGTATGGCCGGCCAACGCGTGGCCAGGGAGAGCCCTAGGCTCACGCCCATGTCGGCGGAGCACGAAGTGATTGACCTAGACGAGCACGATCACCCGCCGGCGGAGTCGGGCGGCACCACCCCTGACCGCCTCGGGGCCAGACGAAAGATGAATGTACGGCTTGTCGCTGCCTTCGTGGTCGGCGCTGTGCTCGGCGGTGTCGGGGTCAGCGGGCTGCGAGACTCGCGGGACGAGCGGGAGCGGAATGCTTCGGTCTCGCTCGTGGCCTTCCCTGAATACAGCGGTAGCAGGCGTACGGACATCGAGACAATCACGGCCGTCGTTCAGATGGGCGGGCAACTGGCAGTGATCAACGCTGGCCCCGCGCCGATCACGGTTCGTGCGGCTGCAGGTCAACGACCCGGCATCCAGGTCCGTGACACCGGCCAGTCTCGGCTGCTACGCCCTGGCGGCACCGGCTGGATCGATGTCCAGCTGCGCATCGAGTGCTCTACCGCGTTCGAGAGCGAGCCGTTGTCGATACGGTTCTCGGTCGAGACCGCCGACCGACAGGTCAGAGAGGTCAGCTACCCCGTCGCCGTAAAAGGAAGCGCCTGGGACCGGGGGGCCGAGCAGCCATGCACGTTCATCACTGACTTGGCGAGGCGTGGCGGCTAGCGCTGAAGCGGATCTCCTCGTCGGGCAGTCGTAGACCTTCCAGCCTCCCCGGACGGGGACAAGGTGGAGCGCCCTACCGGACGAACGACCTTGGCCCCGTCCGGGGAGGCTGGTAGCCCTTGTGGTGCCCGACGAGGTGATCTGCGGCGGCATCTCTGAGGAGGGTCGGGGTTCGGGGCGGAGCCCTGAGGTCTTCCAGGTCTTGTGTCCCAAGCGTGGCCGGCCGGCTCGGCCGATGCCGGCCGGAGGTCGCCAGCAGGCCGGGGCCGGGCCGGCGCGGCCCGCTTGCGGGCCGCCTTGATCTTAAAGAGGTCAATTCGGCAACAGCCGTCGGTTGAACTATGTCGTGTCTCGGCTGATCCTTTACCGTCGTTTGAACTAGAGGGTGTCTGCCACAGGCGCACCACAGACCCGGCACACCTACCGATCGCTGCTGGCTCCGATGATCCTTCCGCGTTTCGGCAACGTGGTGATCTCCGCCGTCCTGCCGATGACCGTGGGGCGCTGGGTGGCCGACCTGAATACCCGGGTTGGTGCCTCCCAGGTTCGGCAGGCGTACCGGCTGCTGTCGCAGATCATGGGCTCTGCCGTTGACAACGGGGCTGATCCCGGTGACCCCGTGCCGTGGCGTCAAGCTGCCCCGCCTGCCTGAGCCGAACCCGACCATCCTCACCGCCGAGCACGTCAACCAGCTGGTGGCCGAGCTCTCTCCGCCGGATGATCTCCTGGGCCTGGTCCTCCCCTACGGCGGGCTGCGGATCGGGGAAGCGCTCTGTTTGCGGCGTCGGCATGTCGACGTGGCCGATGGTCGCGTGATGGTCGCTGAGTCGGTGGCTCAGCTGCCCGGTGGCCCGGTGATTGACACGCCGAAGAGTCACCAGCGCCAGAACTCGCCCTGCCGGCCTTCATGATCGACCGGCTGCGGCAGCACCTCGCCGAGCTGCCTGAGGACCCGGACGCCTTCCTCTTCCCCGGTCGCCAGCAACGGACCGCCGGCCGGCCGCAGAGCTACAACGGCTGGAAGTACCGATTCGACCGGGCGGTCGAGCAGGCCGGTCTGACCGACCTAATCCCGCATGAACTTCGGGCGACGCACGGTAGCTGGGTGGCGGACTCCCACGGCGTCCTGTTCGCCGCCCGCCGGCTGGGCCACTCCAACGCCAGCGTCATGACCCGGCACTACGCCCGCGCGGTCGACGGACGGGGCCGCCTTCCTGAATCAAGCACGTTGGTCCGGCGACGTCTCCGAAGGGGCACGCAACGGGCATGCGGGGGAGTCCGGGAGGTCCGCCGATGCCCCAAAACGTCCCTGAGCTGCCCAGACTTCCATCGGCAACCTTGACAACGGGCAAAACTGTAAATCCGTCGCGAAAGCTACAGAGGTTCGAATCCTCTACCCGCCACCAAATGCGAGAACGGCCCTGTGAGCTGCGGAAACGCGCTACGGGGCCGTTTCGTCTGAGGGTGATCCCTGCGGCCCTTCCGAGCGTCAGGGGCGGGTTCTATGGATGACCTGGGTAGTGGGCACACCTCGGTGGCCCGGGGATACGCTCCCCGGGCCACCGTCGCTCTGTCGGTGGCTCAGTGACGTGCCTTGCGCTCCTCTTGGCTGCGGTGGTTGCTTCCGGCCTTGGCCAGACCGCGGCTACCCAGGTAGCCGAGGGTCAGCAGTGTGATGAGGAACCAGGCCTGGTTGGCGCGGAAGATGTCCACGCCGACCGAGTTCTTGCCGACCAACTGGGATGCGGCCAGCACGCCGATCACTGCCGCGATGTAGACCCAGAACTCGGTTGTCCGTAGCGACGGCTTGGTCTCCGTTCCGGGCGCCTGCATCGGGCGTTCTGCGTCCATCATCATCGGCGCGTAACGGGGTGCTTCCTGCACTCCCACCGCCCGGTCGGGTGCCTGCTGTCTGGATGCAGTCTGTGTGCTCATCTTTCCTCCTGGATGCGATGAGTCGTTCCTGCACTCCCTCGCCCCGATGCCGAGTTCGGCCTCGGCACGGTTCGTATTCATGGCGAGGTCACCCACGTCTACCCGACCCCTCGGAGCGGTAACGCCTCCCACCGAACGGAGACCCGGATCGGGGAGGCAACTCGGATGAGGTGTTTCCGGCTGCGGGAACATCACGGGAACGGGAGAGGCCCTGCCTACAAGATCATTGCAAAGCTGCTGGTCACGCATGGTGAGCCACCCGAGATCAGGCGCTCTCTGTAAATCCGGGCGAAAGCTACAGAGGTTCGCATCCTCTACCTGCCACCAGGCGGCCCCCGACCAGCAGAGATGCCGGTCGGGGGCCGACACGGCCGGCGACGGACTGCCCGGCTACCGCTGCACCTACGCTCCGCTCTCGGCAGGCGAAACGAGCAACCTGCTGACCGTAGCGGCCGAGATCTCCGGGGCGCAGCCCGGCGACGTCCTCGACATGGTCGCCATCGACTCGGCCGAGTCGGACCTGGTCTACTACGACAACCTCTCGGCATCAGCAGGTACGGCTACAGCGGCTGGGTGACCCTGGCAGGCGGGAAGGAGGCCGTGGTCGACGCCGCCGTGGTCTCCAAGTACCTGTACTGACAGTTCGGCAACGCACGGGCCCAGGACCGGGGGTAGCCCGAGGGCCTGGGCCCTTGACGTTGGGTTGGAGCCCCCGGCCGGGATCGAATCGGCGACATCTCGCTTACATGCTTTCTGCGGAGCATCCGGCGACGTTCTTCTGCGTCGCCCACCTTTGAGCCGTCGTCCGTCGGCAGGCGGCGCTGGATGCCGTTATCTCAGCTCGCACGTCGGACGCGTTTTAAAGATTCCTCGTCGGCTGGCTTGGCTCCGTCGGTGGCTCCATTGCAGACAGCGGCACGGTGACACCGCTTCAAAGATCGGCTAGCCTCATGCTCCGCGACCCACCGCTGACAAGGAAAAGCGTGAAGATTGCACAGGCAACACGTGGGGCCGCCGTAGGAGTTCTGTCTCTGCTGAGCATCGCCGCGTGTTCACCGAGCGCCGCCAGCAGGCCGGAGCCTCTGCGCAGGCCGGCTCAGGCGACAGCTGATGCGGCCGACGCCCGCATCGAGCAGGACATCAGAGAGCAAGTTGCCGATCAGGTGCCTGCAAACGCGGCGACGGAGCCGGCGCCCCCCAAGACCACCGTCATACAGACCGAGGCGGCCGCGCCACAGATCAGGGTGGCGACTTCCGCTGGCCGCGCTATGCCCAGGTTCGATATGGATGGTGATGGCAAAGACGAGCTGGTCATTGGCAGTTCTGCCAGTCCGGGCGGGTTCGTCTTGCACGTTCAGTACTCCCGCCTCCCCCGTCGGGATACCTTGACCGCGCCCGCCACCGCCGAACCCACGCACAAACTCTCGCACCAATTCGCCGCCGGTGACTTTAATGGTGACGGCTTCCAGGACCTTGCGGTTGCCAGCTATCGGACGCTTTCCCAAGGTGTCTTCGAGCACGGGATCTTCGTGTACGACGGCGGCTCCGGCGGGCTTGATCGCGACCATGTGAAATACCTGGCGGGGCTGCACGTTGGCGCACTCGCCTCGGGTGACCTCAACAACGACGGCAGAGATGAACTGGCCGTCACCGACGGCGGCGCGAACCCGGACCGCGACGGGCCGTTCCGGGGCTCGGTGACGGTGCTGTCGGGCACCAGGAACGGGCTCACCCTCGACGGCTCAGTGAAGGTTTATCAGGTTGTGCCCCGCTGGTCGGGCTTGGTGGAGGAGAACTTCGGCACTCAGCTGGCGATGGGTGACTTCACCGGCGACGGCTACGACGACCTTGTCGTCAACGGGTCTAGACGCGGCACGACCGAGTCCGACTGGCATGGCATGGTGACGCTCTTCCCTGGCTCGGTTAACGGGCCAAGCGTCGCCAACGTCACGAAAATCGAAGGTCAAAGCGACACCGGGGGTGACAGCATCCCCGTAGACGTGATGGTGATGTCGGACATGGACCAGGATGGACGTGAGGACCTCGTCCTTGGGCTTCCCCGTAGCTCAGGTGGAAGGGTCATCTATATCCGCGGCGCGGTCTCCGGGCTTGGATGGGCGCAGCACCGTGTGATCGACCAGGACACCCCGGGGGTTCCCGGTCAACCGGACAACGACTCAAACGGCGGCCTCTTCGGCCACTCGCTCGCGACCGGCGACGCGACCGGCGACGGCATACCGGACCTGCTGGTCGGCGCGATGGCGATGACAGTGGGAGCGGTGGCGGATGCTGGTTCAGTCACGTTGATTCCCGGCACGCCGCAGGGCCCGACCGGGGCTGGCTCGGCCATCTATACCCAGAACGTCGTGGCCCGGAACTGGCCCAAGCCGCAAGCCGAGTTCGAGGACTGGGTCAGCGCGATCAGCGATCGCCCGGAACCTGGCGACTACCTCGGGTCGTCCGTGGCGATTCTCGACCTGGACGGAACCGGACCGCTGGAGATGTTCGCCGAGTCAAAATTCGAGGACATCTGGCAGCAAGCGCCCGGGGAGCCTTACGGCCTCGTCACGACGCTGCGACTCCAAGCTCCTACGCTCCGGCGCGGTTCTTCGCAGCCGCCCGCGTTTCGCTTCGTGCCGGTGAAGCAGCAGCGCCCGGCGGACTTCTCGGATCTCGGGTTCCGCGTCGTCCACTTCGGATATGGCCTGCTGAGTAACTGAGTGCCATGGATGGTCGAGCTCCGCCAGCCTTCTGCTGGCGGAGCTTGACCCCTTCGATGGACTGTCAGAGGCGGGCGCGCCTTAAGGAACGGCCGAACAACCCCTCGCACCCGCCTGTTTCGTCGGTGAATTCGAAGTCGACGCTACCCGTTGCCGCTCTGCCCCGACCGGCCGGCGTGCCTTTGCATTACGAGATCAAGTTGTCCACCCGTGCGACCTGCACGCGGCAGCGGCTAGCAGGGGAAGGCAGGTCCGGCCCCTGGCTTGCAAAGTCGACGCGGTCTCTCGGCCGTATTTCGGAAGTGGTCGGGTCCAGGCTGAAACCAGGGCTGGAAAGATCGCATGCATGACCTCTCTGCCCCAACCCGACGACCTGGCGTCCCTGGTCTTGCGCACCGGCTTCAACGACGACCCGGCCCGGGCGGTTCGGTGAATCCCAACAGAGCGACCCCTCGGATCGTGAGCGAAGAGGATCTCGTCGGCTTCACAGCCGGCCAGTTCCTGGGCGTGATGAAAGCCCTCACGGTGATCCTGACCCTGCCTCAGTCAGCAGCCGACCACGTCGACGCAGTCGTCATAGCCATCGGTCAGGGCGAAGAATGGCGTCTCACTCATGCGATCCGTAACTGGGAGGCGAACCCAAAGCTCCGCTACCTTTTAGTAGCGAACGGGAACCCGGCTGAAGAGACCTATGTCAAGATCACGCTCGACTACCTGCGGAGCCTCGGCCTTCGTCGCGTCAATGGGGTCTACCTCCAAGCCGAGCCGGCCCCCAACACCGGCATGCAGGCCGCATGGATCGTCAACCAGGTCCAAGCCCGCGGCATCACAAGCCTCGCGCTCATTGTCTCCCCCTATCACCTGGCCCGCGTCTACCTCACGGTCCTCAAAGCATTCATCAGGAGTGGTATTCGCCTCCCCATCATCCCGCTCCCCGTGGCCGTCCCCCCAGACACACCCGTCCCGGAAACCGGAGCGACCGCCTACGACCTCGTACCCGGGGAAGTCAAACGCATCCTCACCTACATGGGCAAAGGATGGGTCGCCACACCGGAGGAAGTACAGCAGTACCTGCAGTGGCTATGGAGCCATCACAAGGCCCTCCTCGTCAGAGCCCGGTCTGAGGCTCAAAGCCCACCATTCCAATAGGCCTTCAACTCCGGCCCGAGCTGCCTCGACCTGTCCGTTCACCCCTCTGGTACCTACCGCACCTGATGATCTCCGAGAAGGGTCGCGGTTCGGGGCGGAGCCCCGAGGTCTTCAGGGACTTGTGTTCCTTCAGCGTGGGCGCTGGCAGGTGCGCTATCGGGGACCGGACGGCTGAGACCACCCTGCCCCGACCACCTTCGAGAGCAAGCGGCTCGCTGAGCGGTTCCTCGCCTTGGCCGAGGCGGACATCGCCCAGGGCCGGTGGATCGCGCCGCAGGCGAGCCGGACGACAGTAGGGGAGTGGGCCGAGGAGTGGTTCGCCGCCTCTACCCCGAGGCTCAAGGCGAAGACCCGCCACACCTGCCGGTCCCTGCTAACCCGGATGATCCTTCCGCGCGTGGTGCTCGCCGCCGTCCTGCCCGATGACCGTGGCCTGCTGGGGGGCCGACCTGACGACCCGGGTTGGTGCCTCGCAGGTTCGGCAGGCGTACCGGCTGTTGTCGCAGATCATGGGTGCGGCTGTCGACAACGGGCTGATTCCGGTGACCGTGCCGTGGCATCAAGCTGCCTCGTCTACCTGAGCCGAACCCGACCATCCTCACCGCCGAGCACGTTGACCGCCTGGTGGCCGAGCTGTCGCCGCCGGATGACCTCCTGGTCCCGGTCCTCGCCGACGGCGGGCTGCGGATCGGGGAAGCACTCTGTCTGCGGCGCCGCCACCTCGACCTCAGCGATGGCCGCATGACCGTCGCCGAGTCGGTGGCCCAGCTCCCGGGCGGCCCTGTCATCGACACTCCGAAGAGTCACCAGCGGCGGGACTCGCCCTGCCGGCGTTCGTGATCGAGCGGCTCCGTCAGCACCTCGCCGAGCGGCCCGAGGACCTGGACGCCTTCCTCTCTCCTGGTCGACAGCAGCGGACCGCCGGCCGGCGGCAGAGCCACAACGGCTGGACGTACAAATTTGACCGTGCGGTCGAGGGCGCCGGCCTGACCGACCTGATTCCGCACGACCTTCGGGCAGCACACGGTAGCTGGGTGGCTGATTCGCACGGCGTCCTGGTCGCCGCCCGCGGGCTGGGCCACTCGAACGCTAGCGCCACGACCCGGCACTACGCCCGCGGTGAACGGCCGGGATGCGGAGGTGGCGGCCTTCCTGAGCCGGGAACGCCGGGCCGGGAACGCCTCCGAAGGGGCACGCAACGGGCACGCGGGGGAGCCTGTGCAGGTCGGCGAGACCAAAGAGTGGCCCCGAGCTGCGGAAACATCGAGCGATGATCGCGATAACGGGCAAAACGGCAAACGGTCGGGGGCCTTCGTCATGTCCGGGCGCGGGTAGATCCCGGTCGTCCCGGGGCCGTCCGATCCACCGCGCCCCGGGCGCGTACGGATCCGACGGCCGGTGCGGCCGGGCGGGTGTCGCGGATCGGTCAGACGTGCCGGTGAACGACTGGTTGCGTGCCCGCTACGGGTGGTAGAGGATCTAGATGCCGATTCTGACGTTAGGTCGGTTTTTGGGACTACCGGCGACGGGGGAACCGACAAAGATTCTGGCCACAAGACTGACGCGTCCAACCAGACGGCTTGAGCCGTCCCTGCCAGCGTCTCGAGCGCGGTGCTGCAGCTTTCCAGGCTGAGCAGGCTGTGGCACCATCATGGAATCTCCATTGTTTTCTGCACCCCCCCTGCCGACAGGAGCACAGTGATGTCTGGTCGTAGGTCCGGCCGGCTGCTCGGCGTGACGCTGGCGTTCGTTGCCCTTGCCGCCCTCGTCGGCGGTGTCCTCGGTGTCGACCCCGACCTGCACCAGTTTGAGTACGACTGGTCCGCCGCGATCGTCACCGCGCTCGTTCCGTAACCTCCCGCGGCACACGCGTCCTGGCGGGTCCGTCCAGGCGTCACTCTCTGAGGAGCGGGATGGCAACGAGTCGACCGTCGCCACGGCCGACGACGGATTCAGCCTGGCTGATCACCGGTCCGCTCGCGCTGATCACCGTCGTCGGCCTCATCATCCTGAGCCTGGCCACCCCGCCGACCGCGCAGGACGCCCTGGCGGCTCCCGTCCTGCTCTTCGTCCTGGTGGCCGCGGGCACCCAGGTCCTCCAGTTCATCGTGCTCCGGCAGGGACTCTCCGTCACGCTGACGGAGATCCCACTTGTGCTGGCCTTCCACTACCTCCAACCGGTCACCGTCGTCCTGGTGGCCGCGCTCGCCGCGCTGATCGGCCAGATGAGACGCCGGCTCACCCCGACCAAGGTGTGGTTCAACGTGGCGAAGGCCGGGGCCGCCGCCACGGTGGCCAGCCTGGTGCTGCTCGCCATGCGGCCGGTCGAGGGCGTCGGGCCGCCGACCTGGGGGGTGCTCTTCCTCGCGGTCAGCACGTACACGCTGGTCACGCTCGTGGCCGTGGGTGGCGTGATCAGCCTGCTTCAGGGGTGGCAGGCCGGGTGGCAGGTGGTCCGGACGGCGGCGCCCACGCTGCTGGCCGCGGCGGTCAACGTCGCCATCGGTCTGGTCATCCTGATCGTGCTCACCAGCAGCGGGTGGGCGATCCTCCTGCTCGCCGCGGTGGCGGTGGCGGTGGCCTTCGTCTACCGGTCCTACTCCCGGTTCTTCCGGCAACACCGCACTCTCGCCGACCTGTACGACCTGACCAAGGCCGTGACCCAGAGCGGCCAGGACGGCACCCTGGTCGACGCGCTGCTCGGCCGGATCCGCAGCCTCATGCAGGCCGAGTACGCCACGCTCTGGCTGCCGCCGCAGGGACGGCATCCGGAGGTGCTGCTGACCGCCCGGGTCGACGATCCCGGCCTGCTCGACTTTGCACCCGGGCCGGCGGCGATCCGGCAGCGGGTGCTCGAGTCGGGTCAGCGCGTGGCTGCCGGGCGGAAGCTCGGCGACGACCGGGATTTGCCCAGGTCCGGCTCGGGCCCCGCCAAGGACGTCCTGGTCGTGCCGCTGCGGTCCGGTCAGGCCGTGATCGGCACCCTGGAGATCGTCAACCGGCTCGGCGACACCAACCATCTCACCTCGGCCGACATCCCCGTCTTCGAGACGGTGGCCGCGCACGTCGCCGTTGCCCTGGAGAATTCCCGCCTGGTCGACCGGCTGCGCCACGACGCGTACCACGACGCGCTGACCAAGCTGCCCAACCGGCGGCGGATCACCGCCGCGCTGGACGAGGCGGTGAAGATCTGGGCACCCGGTGAGGTGGTCGCGGTGCTGCTCTTCGACGTGGACGGGCTGCGCCAGGTCAACGAGTCGCTCGGGCACGCCGCGGGGGACAAGGTCCTGGCCGAGGTGGCCGACCGGCTGCGCGCCTCGGCCCCCTCCTCGGCGCTGGTGGGCCGGCCCGGCGGCGACGAGTTCCTGGTGACGCTGCGGCTGGAGAACGCCGAGGCGGCCCTGGAGCTCGCCGCCGAGCTGCGCGAGCAGATCCGCGACGAGATGGTCTTCGACTCGCTGACCCTCGACGTGGACACCGCCGTCGGGGTGGCCGTACACCCGGATCACGGCAGCGACGCCGCAAGCCTGCTGCAACGGGTCGACCTGGCCGCGACGGCGGCCAAGTCGGTGCCGGGCAGCGTGCAGCTGTTCAACCCGGCGCTGGAGTCCCGGTCGCTGCGCCGCCTCGGCCTCGCCGGCGACCTGCGGCGCGCCCTCGACGAGGGTGCGCTGGAGGTCTACTTCCAGCCGAAGGTGACGTTGCGGGACCGGCGGCTGCTCGGCGTCGAGTGCCTGGCCCGCTGGGAGCATCCGACGCACGGCACGGTCGCCCCGGAGGACTTCGTCGCGGTGGCCGAGCACACCGGCCAGCTCGGCCGGCTCACCGAGGTGGTGCTCCGGGAGGGGCTGCGGCGCAGTCGGGACTGGGCCCACGCCGAGCAGCCGCTCGCCGTCGCGGTCAACCTCTCCGCGCGTACGCTCACCGACCCGCACTTCCCGGACCAGGTACGCGAGCTGCTCGACGAGTACGGCGTGCCGCCGCAGCGGCTCACCTTCGAGATCCGCGAGGCCGGGGTGCTGGACGGCACCGACCGGCCGATACCGACCCTGCACCGGCTGCGTGACCTCGGCGTACGGCTGTCGGTGGACGACTTCGGGACGGGCTCCTCGTCCCTGGCCTACCTGCGCCGGCTGCCGGTGCACGAGGTGAAGGTGGACCGCTCGTTCGTGCAGGGCATGGCGACCGACCCGGGCGACCTGGCGATCGTCAACGCCGTGGTGACGCTCTCCCAGCAGTTCGGCCTCGCGGTGGTCGCCGAGGGGGTGGAGAGCGAGCTGACCCTCGAGCTGCTCCAGGACATCGGCTGCGAGATCGGCCAGGGCTTCCTGTTCAGCCGGCCGCTGCCGTACGAGCGGCTGCAGGCGTGGTTCGGCGCGCAGGTGGAGCCGGAGGCCGCAGCCGAGGCACCCCGGCTGCGGGTGGTCCCGGACCGCTCGGCGACCCTGCTCTGAGCTGGGACGACGGAAACCGCTCCCGGTATTGGGGGGGATCCGATTTCACCTCGGCGGCGGGGTCGTGTACTGTTTCTCCTGCGCGACGCCCTCCGGGGTGATCGGGTAGGCCCCCTTAGCTCAGTCGGCAGAGCGTCTCCATGGTAAGGAGAAGGTCTACGGTTCGATTCCGTAAGGGGGCTCACAGGGTCCGGCTGGACCCGCCACGGCGGTGTAGCTCAGATGGCAGAGCAAGCGGCTCATAATCGCTGTGTCGCCGGTTCAAGTCCGGCCACCGCTACTCTCGTCCTCCGGGCTCCCCGGCGGTCGGTGGGATGGGCGCCACAGGCGCCCACTTTGCATGTCCGCGCCGTCAGTCCGTAGGCTGATGCGCCGTAGTTGTTATCCGTTAGCGAGGAAGGCACTCCGCCGTGGCGAAGGCGACCGATGTCCGGCCGAAGATCACTTTGGCGTGTGTGGAGTGCAAGGAGCGCAACTACATCACGCGCAAGAACCGCCGTAACGACCCGGACCGCATCGAGCTGAAGAAGTTCTGCCCCCGGGACGGCAAGCACACCATCCACCGCGAGACCCGCTGACCCGCGGCCGGCTCGGCCGGCCCGGTCCCGCAGCATTCCCCGAACGCCGGTCCGCACGGACGACGGCCCTCAGCCGCCGCCCCGTACGGATCGGCGTTCGTGTTTTCCGTGTAGGTTCGCGGCATGTCCCTGGACCCGTCCTTCGTCGGCCGGACCTATCCGCCGACCGCCCCCTACCAGGTGGGCCGAGAAAAGATCCGCGAGTTCGCCACGGCCATCGGCGCCACCGACCCGGCCCACCACGACCCGGAGGCGGCCCGCGCGCTCGGGCACCCCGACGTGGTCGCGCCACCGACCTTCCCCGTGGTGGTCACCATGGCCGCCAGCCGGCAGATCATCGAGGATCCCGCCCTCGGCGTGGACTACAGCCGGGTGGTCCACGGCGACCAGCGGTTCGCGTACACCCGTCCGGTGGTGGCCGGTGACGAGCTGGTCTGCGTGAACACCATCGAGGAGATCACCAGCCGGGGCGGGCACGGCTTCCTGACCACCCGCACGGACGTGAGCACCGCCGCCGGCGAGCCGGTGGTCGCCGTCTGGTCCAAGATCGTCGTACGCGGGGAGGCCTGACATGGAACTGCCCACCCAGACGTTCCAGGTGACCCGCGCGGACCTGGTCCGATACGCGGGCGCCTCCGGCGACTTCAACCCCATCCACTGGAGCGACCGGTTCGCCACCAAGGTCGGCCTGCCGGGGGTGATCGGCCACGGCATGTTCACCATGGCGCTGGTCGGCCGGGCGGTCACCACATGGGCCGGCGCGCCGGACGCGGTGGTCGACTTCGGCGTCCGGTTCACCCGTCCGGTGGTCGTCCCGGACGACGACCAGGGCACCGAGATCGAGGTCTCGGCGGTGGTCAAGGAGGTCACCGATGCGGGCCTGACTAGGCTCGACGTGACCGCGACCTGCCTGGGGGAGAAGGTGCTCTCGCAGGCCCGGGCGACCATCCGGACGCCCCGCTGAGGGGCGTTCCGACGCGCTGGGGGCAGACCGGTTGGGAAAGTCGTACGACTACCCGTACACTGGTCCGCCGTGGGGCAAGTGACCCCTGCGCGGCCGTGCATGGCCGGGTGGGGCGAGAGTTGCCGCACAGGGGTGTAGCTCAATTGGCAGAGCAGCGGTCTCCAAAACCGCAGGCTGCAGGTTCAAGTCCTGTCACCCCTGCGCCTCAGGCCTGACCGTTCCCGTGGGTCGCGCCGCCGAACGGCGGCGTCCGGCCCGTGGTGGTGGCGCCGGCGGGGTGGTTCCGAGGCAATCGGAGCCCCTCCTGGTCGGTCCGCCGGCCGCGGCCCGTCGCGGGACGGTTGGTCCGGCCGGCGTGACCAAACGCCGCGCACGCCCATCGGCGTGCGACCCGATACCCGCACGGAGGGCGAAGTGGCCGAGAGCAAGCGGCGCGGCGAGGACGCCGGCGACGAGCGTCTGCGCGAAGACGCGGTCGTCGACGACGTGGCCGACGACGACGCCACCGAGGCGGACGAGCCGGTCTCCCGGGGCGGTACCGCGACCCGCGCGCGGGCCCGGGCCGAGTCGGCCGACGGTCGGAAGACCCGCAAGGACACCGACCGGGTGGGCCTGTTCGCCCGCATCGCGCGGTTCTTCCGCGAGGTCGTGGCCGAGCTGCGTAAGGTCATCTGGCCGACGCGCAAGGAGTTGCTGACCTACACCGCCGTGGTGGTCACCTTCGTCGCGGTGATGCTGACGATCGTGGGCCTTCTCGACTTCGCGTTCGCGAAGGGCGTGCTGTGGGTCTTCGGCAACCCCAGCTGACCGGCTGACTGTGCCGATAGTGACGGAAGTGAGCGAGCGTGCCTGAGTACGACGAGACCGCCGAGACCACGGACGAGCAGTCCACGGTGGCGACGGCGGCCAACGATGAGTCGGTCGAGGCCGCCAGCGAGCCGGAATTCCCGACCACCGAGCCCGCGCCGGACGAGGAGTACGACCCGGTCGCCGAGCTGCGCCAGAAGCTGCGCTACGCGCCCGGCGACTGGTACGTGGTGCACTCCTACGCCGGCTACGAGAACAAGGTCAAGACCAACCTCGAGACCCGGATCACCTCCCTCGACATGGAGGACTTCATCTACCAGGTCGAGGTGCCGACCCGGGAAGAGGTCGAGGTCAAGAACGGCAAGCGGTCCCAGGTCCAGGCGAAGGTCTTCCCGGGCTACATCCTGGTCCGGATGGAGCTGACCGCCGAGTCCTACTCCTGCGTCCGGAACACCCCGGGGGTCACCGGCTTCGTGGGGGCGACGGACCGGGCCGACCGGCCGGCGCCGCTGAGCCTCGACGAGGTGCTGAAGTGGCTGGCTCCGGCGGTCGAGGCCGTGGAGAAGAAGGCCAAGCCCGAGGTCAGGGTCCTCGACTTCGAGGTCGGCGACTCGGTCACCGTCACCGACGGCGCCTTCGCCTCGCTGCCGGCCACGATCAGTGAGATCAACGCCGACCAGCAGAAGCTCAAGGTGCTGGTGTCGATCTTCGGCCGGGAGACGCCGGTCGAGCTGAACTTCAACCAGGTCGCCAAGATCTGACGTACGGTCGCGGCGGCGGTGGGCTTTCGGCCCGCCGCCGGTGCGTCGTTTCGCCCGCCCGCCGGACCTCGGCGGCGGGGGCGGCGGAAGTCTGCGCTACCCTAGAACGTCGGCTGTCGCACCGCGCTGACCGTGCGCGCCCGCTGCCGGCATCTTTCCCAGTTCCAAGCCCCAGGAAGAGACATGCCTCCGAAGAAGAAGCTCGTCAAGACGTTCACGCTTCAGCTGCCGGCGGGCCAGGCCACGCCGGCGCCGCCGGTCGGCCCCGCGCTCGGCCAGCACGGCGTGAACATCATGGAGTTCTGCAAGTCCTACAACGCGCAGACCGAGTCCCAGCGGGGCGACATCGTCCCCGCCGAGATCAGCGTGTACGAGGACCGGACCTTCACCTTCGTCCTGAAGACCCCGCCCGCCGCCCGGCTGCTGATCAAGGCCGCCGGTGTGCAGAAGGGCTCGGGCGTCCCGCACACGGAGAAGGTCGGTTCCGTGACCCGCGCCCAGCTGCGCGAGATCGCCGAGAAGAAGATGGCCGACCTCAACGCCAACGACATCGACCAGGCTGAGAAGATCATCGCCGGCACCGCCCGGTCGATGGGTCTGACCGTCTCCGACTGACGTCGGACACCACTCACCCGATCAGTTCGTGGGAGGGCGCGCGGTCACCGCGGCCCGCCATAGACCACAGGAGTAACCAGAAATGCAGCGCAGCAAGAGCTACCGCAAGGCCGCCGAGGTCATCGACCGGTCGAAGCTCTACACCCCCGCCGAGGCCGTCAAGCTGGCCAAGGAGACCACCAACGTCAAGTTCGACGCCACGGTCGAGGTCGCCATGCGCCTCGGCGTCGACCCCCGCAAGGCGGACCAGATGGTCCGCGGCACGGTCAACCTGCCGCACGGCACCGGTAAGACCGCCCGCGTGATCGTCTTCGCCGCCGGCGCGAAGGCCGAAGAGGCCGCCGCGGCGGGCGCGGACGAGGTGGGCGCCGACGAGCTGGTCGCCCGGATCCAGGGCGGTTGGCTGGACTTCGACGCGGCGATCGCCACGCCTGACCAGATGGCCAAGATCGGCCGGATCGCGCGGATCCTGGGCCCGCGCGGCCTGATGCCGAACCCGAAGACGGGCACGGTGACCATGGACGTCACCAAGGCCGTCGCGGACATCAAGGGCGGTAAGATCACCTTCCGGGTGGACAAGCACTCGAACCTGCACCTGATCCTCGGTAAGGCCTCGTTCTCCGAGTCGCAGCTGATCGACAACTACGCTGCCGTCCTCGACGAGGTGCTGCGGGCCAAGCCGTCCTCGGCCAAGGGCAAGTACCTCAAGAAGGTCGTCCTGACCACCACCATGGGTCCGGGCGTCCCGGTCGACCCGAACGTGGTGAAGAACCTGCAGGAGACCTCGACCGAGGGCTGAGCACGCCTGGAGTGAGGGGCCCCGCCACGACTCGTGGCGGGGCCCCCGTCGTCTGTCCGCTGTGGCAGGCTCGCGGCATGCGGCTGGAGAACGTCTGGTTGCGGTACCACCGACGCGGCCCGTGGGTGCTGCGGGAGACGGTGATGGCGACCGCCCGGGCGCTGACCGGCTCGTTGGCCGCGCCGACGGTGCTGCTGCTGTCGCTCTGGGCCGCGGCGTGGGCCGCGGTGGCGCTCGCCGGCTACGCCTGGCGGCGCCGCTCCCGGGCCTGAGCGGGTGACCGGGCGCACTCCGGGGGCGATTTGGCGGTACGCGGACCCGTCGCGTAACCTGATGCGGTAGTTCCACCCAGAGACCGCTGGTCACCGTGCCCCGGCACGGTCGAAGGTCCCGCGATGACGGGCGACCCGCGCAGGGCGGCAAGCGAAAATCGGTTCTTCCCGTGGTCCGCCGACCATGGTGATCAGGCCGGCCCTCGCCCCGCGCGCCCTGCGCCGGGGCTTTTCTCGTTGTCGTGATGCCTCCGGCGCCGTCGCAGAGCTTCGCTCGTCGACGGCGACCAGCCTCGAGCAACGAGAGAGGAGGGACATGGCGGACAAGCCGATCCGGGCCGACAAGGCCACGGCCGTCGCTGAGCTCACCGACAGCTTCCGCAACGCGGGGGCCGCGGTGCTCACCGAGTACCGTGGTCTGACGGTTTCCCAGCTCACCCAGCTGCGGCGCTCACTCGGCAAGGAGACCACCTACACGGTCGCGAAGAACACGCTGGCCAAGCGTGCGGCGACCGAGGCGGGCATCTCCGGCCTCGATGAGCTGTTCACCGGTC
Organism: Micromonospora inositola; assembly: GCF_900090285.1. NCBI lineage: Bacteria > Bacillati > Actinomycetota > Actinomycetes > Micromonosporales > Micromonosporaceae > Micromonospora > Micromonospora inositola. The sequence continues at coordinate 2,635,552 of NZ_LT607754.1, forward strand.
CTACCGCGCTGACTTTCGTTTCGGGCGACGTCGTCGAGGCGGCGAAGGGGCTTCGCGACTTTGCGAAGGCCAACCCGAAGCTCGTCATCAAGGGCGGTGTCTTCGAGGGCAAGGCCATTTCCGCGGCCGAGGTCACGAAGCTCGCCGACCTGGAGTCCCGCGAGGTGCTGCTGGCCAAGCTGGCCGGCGCGATGAAGGGCAACCTGAGCAAGGCCGCAGCCCTGTTCCAGGCGCCGCTCTCCAAGACCGCCCGTCTGGCGGCCGCCCTGCAGGACAAGCGCGAGAAGGAGAGCGCCGAGGCGGCCTGAGGCCTCCCGGCGCACCCACGTTCTTAGTTTTCACTTTTAGAAAGGACGCCAGACATGGCGAAGCTCAGCACCGACGAGCTGCTCGACGCGTTCAAGGAGATGACGCTGATCGAGCTCTCCGAGTTCGTGAAGCAGTTCGAGGAGACCTTCGAGGTTACCGCCGCGGCCCCGGTCGCGATGGGCGTTGCCGCCCCGGGTGCCGCCCCGGCCGAGGCCGAGCCGGAGAAGGACGAGTTCGACGTCATCCTCGACGCCGACGGTGGCAAGAAGATCCAGGTCATCAAGGTCGTGCGTGAGCTGACCGGCCTGGGCCTCAAGGAGGCCAAGGACCTGGTCGAGGCTGCTCCGAAGGCCGTCCTGGAGAAGGCCAACAAGGAGACCGCCGAGAAGGCCAAGGCCAAGCTCGAGGGCGAGGGCGCCAAGGTCACCCTCAAGTGACCTTGGGTACGACCTGACGCGCGTCCGGCTCACGTGAGCCGCGGCACACCGCGTCGCGGCGGGCGGTGATCCGGGAACGGATCACCGCCCGCTGGTCGTTGGTGGTTCCGGTGGCAGCGGCGTCAGCAGGCCGTCCGGCGTCCGGCGTGCCGCCGCGCAGCGGGTCCTGTCGGTAGTCCGTCGGTGGGAAAGACACCCCGACCGGTAACCGGCCCTTGACGCGAGACCGGGCTGACAGGCACGCTGACACCAGCAAGACCTTCCGCGCTTGCAACGGCCACCTCTTGGGTAATGGCAGCGGCAGCACCATCGGCCGCACCACCCGAGCGGACCGGCAGGAACGTCGCGTTCGGAGCGCCCGGTGAGACCCGTTTTCCAGGGGTCCCGAGGCAAGTTCCGCGACGACCTGCGGGGTGGGCTGGACAGCGGTTAGCCTCTCGGCTACACTGCTAGTTTGCGCTGCCTTCCGACTTGACCCCTGCTCGGAAATGTCCGTTTACGGATAATTCTGGTGGGGTCATTGGAGTGCACGCGTACCAGCCGTTCTGCAGCACCGGTCCTCGGAAGGACGCATCTTGGCAGCTTCCCGCCCTGCGAAGACCAGTCGTACGTCGAGCGCTTTCGCTCCCCGCCGAGTTTCTTTCGGCAGGATCACCGAACACCTCGAGGTCCCCAACCTCCTCGCCATCCAGAACGAGTCCTTCGACTGGCTCGTCGGCAACGAGGCTTGGCAGGGCCGGTCGGCGGACGACCCGCACGCACGCTCGGGTCTCGCGGAGATCCTCGAAGAGATCAGTCCCATTGAGGACTTCTCCGGCACCATGTCGCTCTCCTTCTCGGCTCCGCGCTTCGACGAGGTCAAGGCCTCGATCGAGGAGTGCAAGGAGAAGGATCTGACCTACTGCGCTCCGCTGTTCGTGACCGCGGAGTTCACCAACAACACCACTGGCGAGATCAAGAGCCAGACGGTGTTCATGGGTGACTTCCCGATGATGACGCCGAAGGGCACCTTCGTCATCAACGGCACCGAGCGCGTCGTGGTCAGCCAGCTCGTCCGGTCCCCGGGCGTGTACTTCGACAAGCAGCCGGACAAGACCTCCGACCGCGACCTCTCCAGCGTCAAGGTCATCCCGAGCCGGGGTGCCTGGCTGGAGTTCGACATCGACAAGCGCGACACGGTCGGCGTCCGCATCGACCGCAAGCGCCGGCAGGCCGTCACCGTCCTGCTCAAGGCCATCGGGTGGTCCGCGGAGCAGATCCGTGAGAAGTTCGGCTGGTCCGAGCTGATGATGACCACGCTCGAGAAGGACCACATCGCCGGCCAGGACGAGGCGCTGCTCGACATCTACCGGAAGCTCCGCCCTGGCGAGCCGCCGACCCGCGAGAACGCCCAGACCCTGCTCGACAACCTCTTCTTCAACCCGAAGCGGTACGACGTCGCCAAGGTCGGGCGCTACAAGTTCAACAAGAAGCTCGAGCTGGACGTGCCGATCACCACCGGCACGCTCACCGAGGACGACATCGTCGCCACCGTGGAGTACCTCTGCCGGCTGCACGCCGGTGAGGACGGCTACGAGGCCGACGACATCGACCACTTCGGCAACCGTCGCCTGCGTACCGTGGGCGAGCTGATCCAGAACCAGGTCCGGGTCGGTCTTTCCCGGATGGAGCGGGTCGTCCGCGAGCGGATGACCACCCAGGACGTCGAGGCGATCACGCCGCAGACCCTGATCAACATCCGCCCGGTGGTGGCGGCGATCAAGGAGTTCTTCGGCACGTCGCAGCTGTCCCAGTTCATGGACCAGACCAACCCGCTGGCGGGCCTGACCCACCGGCGCCGGCTGAGCGCGCTCGGCCCGGGTGGTCTGTCCCGGGAGCGGGCCGGCTTCGAGGTCCGTGACGTGCACCCGTCCCACTACGGCCGGATGTGCCCGATCGAGACGCCGGAAGGCCCGAACATCGGCCTGATCGGCGCCCTGTCCACCTTCGCCCGGGTCAACCCGTTCGGCTTCATCGAGACGCCGTACCGGAAGGTCGTCGAGGGTCGGGTCACCGACCAGATCGACTACCTGACCGCGGACGAGGAGGACCGGTTCGTCAAGGCCCAGGCCAACGCGCCGCTGAAGGCCGACGGCACGTTCGCCGAGGACCGGGTCCTCTGCCGCCGTAAGGGCGGCGAGACCGAGGACGTGGTTCCCGGCGCCGTCGACTACATGGACGTCTCGCCGCGGCAGATGACCTCGGTCGCGACCGCGATGATCCCGTTCCTCGAGCACGACGACGCCAACCGCGCCCTGATGGGCGCGAACATGCAGCGTCAGGCGGTGCCGCTGGTCAAGGCCGAGGCTCCGCTGGTCGGCACCGGCATGGAGTACCGCGCGGCCGTCGACGCCGGCGACGTGGTCGTCGCCGAGGTCGGCGGTGTGATCGAGGACCTCTGCGCCGACTACATCACCATCCACCAGGACGACGGCCACCGCCGGACGTACCTGCTGCACAAGTTCCGCCGCTCCAACGCCGGCTCCTGCGTCAACCAGAAGCCGGTCGTCTTCGAGGGCGACCGCGTCGAGGCCGGCCAGGTCATCGCCGACGGTCCGTGCACCGACGAGGGCGAGATGGCGCTCGGGCGCAACCTGCTCGTGGCGTTCATGTGCTGGGAGGGCCACAACTACGAGGACGCGATCATCCTGTCGCAGCGCCTCGTGCAGCAGGACGTGCTCACCTCGATCCACATCGAGGAGCACGAGGTCGACGCCCGGGACACCAAGCTCGGCCCGGAGGAGATCACCCGCGACATCCCGAACGTCAGCGAGGAGATGCTCGCCGACCTCGACGAGCGCGGGATCATCCGGATCGGCGCCGAGGTCGTTCCCGGCGACATCCTGGTCGGCAAGGTCACGCCGAAGGGCGAGACCGAGCTGACCCCGGAGGAGCGACTGCTCCGCGCGATCTTCGGTGAGAAGGCGCGCGAGGTCCGGGACACCTCGCTGAAGGTGCCGCACGGCGAGACCGGCACGGTCATCGGCGTGCGTACCTTCTCCCGCGAGGACGGCGACGAGCTGCCGCCGGGCGTCAACGAGCTGGTCCGGGTCTACGTCGCCCAGAAGCGCAAGATCCAGGACGGTGACAAGCTCGCCGGCCGGCACGGCAACAAGGGCGTCATCTCCAAGATCCTGCCGGTCGAGGACATGCCGTTCCTCGAGGACGGCACCCCGGTCGACATCGTGCTCAACCCGCTGGGTGTGCCCTCCCGGATGAACATCGGCCAGGTCCTGGAGACCCACCTCGGCTGGGTCGCCAAGACCGGTTGGAGCGTGGACGGCGACGACGCGGCGTGGAAGAAGCAGCTGCGCTCGATCGACGCCCACGAGTCCGAGGGGGACACGAACGTGGCCACCCCGGTCTTCGACGGTGCTCGGGAGGAGGAGATCTCCGGTCTGCTCGCGTCGACCCTGCCCAACCGGGACGGCAAGCAGCTGATCGGCTCTTCCGGCAAGGCGCAGCTGTTCGACGGTCGTTCCGGCGAGCCGCTGCCGGACCCGATCGCGGTCGGCTACATCTACATCCTGAAGCTCAACCACCTGGTCGACGACAAGATCCACGCCCGGTCGACCGGCCCGTACTCGATGATCACGCAGCAGCCGCTGGGTGGTAAGGCGCAGTTCGGTGGTCAGCGCTTCGGTGAGATGGAGTGCTGGGCGATGCAGGCGTACGGTGCCGCCTACGCCCTGCAGGAGCTGCTGACGATCAAGTCCGACGACGTCCTGGGCCGGGTCAAGGTCTACGAGGCGATCGTCAAGGGCGAGAACATCCCCGAGCCGGGCATCCCGGAGTCGTTCAAGGTGCTGCTCAAGGAGCTGCAGTCGCTGTGCCTCAACGTCGAGGTGCTCTCCAGCGACGGTGTGGCCCTGGAGATGCGCGAGACCGACGACGAGGTGTTCCGGGCCGCGGAGGAGCTGGGCATCGACCTGTCCCGGCGCGAGCCGAGCTCGGTCGAAGAGGTCTGAGGTGAGTGGTCGGGAGCCGGCTCGCCGGCTCCCGACCCCACCCACTAGCTAAGCAGTACAGACGACGACATAGGGGACATAGTGCTCGACGTCAACTTCTTCGACGAGCTGCGCATCGGCCTTGCCACCGCCGACGACATCCGTCAGTGGTCGCACGGTGAGGTCAAGAAGCCCGAGACGATCAACTACCGCACGCTCAAGCCGGAAAAGGACGGGCTCTTCTGCGAGAAGATCTTCGGTCCGCAGCGGGACTGGGAGTGCTACTGCGGTAAGTACAAGCGGGTCCGCTTCAAGGGCATCATCTGCGAGCGCTGCGGCGTCGAGGTGACCCGTTCCAAGGTCCGTCGTGAGCGGATGGGGCACATCGAGCTGGCCGCTCCGGTGACCCACATCTGGTACTTCAAGGGCGTGCCGAGCCGGCTGGGCTACCTGCTGGACCTCGCCCCCAAGGACCTCGAGAAGATCATCTACTTCGCCTCGTACGTCGTGACGAGCGTGGACGCCGAGTCGCGTCACCGTGACCTCTCGACCATCGAGAACGAGATCCTGGCCGAGAAGCGGCAGGCCGAGAACAGCCGCGACTCGGAGATCGAGAAGCGGGCCGCCAAGCTCGAGGCCGACCTGGCCGAGCTGGAGGCCGAGGGTGCCAAGGCGGACGTCCGGCGCAAGGTCAAGGAGGGCGGAGAGCGCGAGATGCGCCAGATCCGCGACCGGGCCCAGCGCGAGATCGACCGCCTCGACGAGGTCCTCGACACCTTCCGCAAGCTGGAGCCGAAGCAGCTGGTCACCGACGAGCTGCTCTACCGCGAGCTGCGCGACCGCTTCGGCGAGTACTTCACCGGCGGCATGGGCGCCGAGGCCATCAAGGCCCTGGTCCAGAACATGGACCTGGACGCCGAGGCCGAGAGCCTGCGCGAGACCATCCGCTCCGGCAAGGGGCAGCGGAAGATCCGGGCGCTCAAGCGGCTGAAGGTCGTCGCGGCGTTCCTGAACACCCGCAACTCGCCGCTCGGCATGGTGCTGGACTGCGTCCCGGTCATCCCGCCGGACCTGCGTCCGATGGTGCAGCTGGACGGTGGCCGTTTCGCGACCTCCGACCTGAACGACCTGTACCGCCGGGTGATCAACCGGAACAACCGCCTCAAGCGACTGATCGACCTCGGCGCGCCCGAGATCATCGTCAACAACGAGAAGCGGATGCTCCAGGAGGCCGTCGACGCGCTGTTCGACAACGGCCGTCGCGGCCGGCCGGTCACCGGTCCGGGTAACCGCCCGCTGAAGTCGCTCTCCGACATGCTCAAGGGCAAGCAGGGCCGGTTCCGCCAGAACCTGCTCGGCAAGCGCGTCGACTACTCCGGCCGTTCGGTCATCGTGGTCGGCCCGAAGCTGAAGCTGCACCAGTGCGGCCTGCCCAAGCAGATGGCGCTGGAGCTGTTCAAGCCGTTCGTGATGAAGCGGCTGGTCGACCTCAACCACGCGCAGAACATCAAGTCCGCCAAGCGGATGGTCGAGCGGCAGCGGCCGGTCGTGTGGGACGTGCTGGAAGAGGTCATCGGCGAGCACCCGGTGCTGCTGAACCGCGCGCCGACCCTGCACCGGCTGGGCATCCAGGCCTTCGAGCCGCAGCTGGTCGAGGGCAAGGCCATCCAGATCCACCCGCTGGTCTGCACCGCGTTCAACGCCGACTTCGACGGTGACCAGATGGCGGTCCACGTGCCGCTGTCCGCCGAGGCTCAGGCCGAGGCGCGGATCCTGATGCTGTCGTCGAACAACATCCTCAAGCCGGCCGACGGCAAGCCAGTCACCATGCCCACCCAGGACATGGTCATCGGCCTGTACCACCTCACCCACCTCACCCCCGGTGAGAAGGGCGAGGGCCGGGCGTTCAGTTCGGACGCCGAGGCCCGGATGGCGTTCGACAACGGCGAGCTGCACCTGCAGACTCCGGTCAAGATCCGGCTGCGCGGCGTCATCGGGGTCGACAACGGCGCCGGCGCCGAGCCGTGGACCGCGCCCGAGGGCTGGGTCGAGGGTGAGCCGCTGACCGTGGAGACCACCCTCGGTCGGGTGCTGTTCAACGAGACGCTGCCGCAGGGCTACCGCTTCGTGAACTACGAGATCCGCAAGGGTCAGCTCTCCGCGATCGTCAACGACCTCGCCGAGCGCTTCCCGAAGGTGGCCCTCGCGGCCACCCTCGACGGGCTCAAGGAGGCCGGTTTCCACTGGGCCACCTGGTCCGGCGTGACGATCGGCATGGAGGACGTCATCGCTCCGCCGCGCAAGCGGGAGATCCTGGAGAAGTACGAGAAGGAAGCCGACCGGATCGACAAGCAGTACCAGCGTGGTCTGATGACCGCCGAGGAGCGTCGCGGCGAGCTCATCGAGATCTGGACCAAGGCGACCAACGAGGTCGCCAAGGAGATGGACACCGCGCTGCCGCAGGAGAACCCGCTGTGGAAGATGATCAACTCGGGTGCCCGCGGTAACCTGCTCCAGCTCCGGCAGATCGCGGCGATCCGTGGTCTGGTGGCCAACCCCAAGGGTGAGATCATCCCGCGGCCCATCAAGGCCTCGTACCGGGAGGGTCTGTCCGTGCTGGAGTACTTCATCTCCACGCACGGTGCCCGTAAGGGTCTCGCGGACACCGCCCTGCGTACCGCCGACTCGGGTTACCTGACCCGTCGTCTGGTGGACGTCTCGCAGGACGTCATCATCCGCGAGGAGGACTGCGGCACCGACCGGGCCATCCCGATGCAGATCGGCGAGCGGCTCGACGACAAGCTGGTCGTCCACACCCACGCCGAGACCAGCGTGCACGCCCGGACCCTGGCCGACGACATCAAGGGGCCGGACGGCACCGTCGTCGCCGAGCGGGGTCAGGACCTCAACTCGATCCTGGTCGACCGGATCGTCGCGGCCGGGGTGGAGACGGTGCGGGTGCGCAGCGTGCTCACCTGCGAGTCGAAGCTGGGCGTCTGCGCGGCCTGCTACGGCCGTTCCCTGCCGACCGGCAAGTCGGTCGACATCGGTGAGGCGGTCGGCATCATCGCCGCCCAGTCCATCGGTGAGCCGGGTACCCAGCTGACGATGCGTACCTTCCACACCGGTGGTGTCGCGGGTGAGGACATCACCCAGGGTCTGCCGCGTGTCCAGGAGATCTTCGAGGCCCGGGTCCCGAAGGGTAAGGCGCCCATCGCCGACACCCCGGGCCGGATCCGGATCGAGGACGGCGAGCGGTCCCGGAAGATCATCGTGGTGCCGGACGACGGCAGCGAGGAGATCGTCTACGACAAGATCTCCAAGCGGGTCAAGCTGCGGACCCACGACGGCGGTCACGTCGAGGTCGGCGAGAAGCTCACCGAGGGCACCATCGACCCGCACGAGCTGCTCCGGATCCTCGGCCCGCGGTCGGTCCAGGTCCACCTGACCCAGGAGGTCCAGGAGGTCTACCGCTCGCAGGGTGTGCTCATCCACGACAAGCACATCGAGATCATCATCCGCCAGATGCTCAAGCGGGTGACGGTCATCGACTCCGGCTCGACCGAGTTCCTGCCGGGTGTGCTGGTCGACCGGGCGCTCTTCGAGTCGGAGAACCGCCGGCTCGTCGGCGAGGGCGGCGAGCCCGCCGCCGGTCGCCCGGTGCTGATGGGTATCACCAAGGCCTCGCTGGCCACCGACTCCTGGCTCTCGGCGGCCTCCTTCCAGGAGACCACCCGGGTGCTGACCGACGCGGCGATCAACTCGCGCAGCGACTCGCTCGTCGGCCTCAAGGAGAACGTGATCATCGGTAAGCTCATCCCGGCCGGTACGGGCATCAGCAAGTACCGCAACGTCCGGGTCGAGCCGACCGAGGAGGCGAAGGCCAAGGTCTACTCGATGACCGGCTACCCGGAGACCGACTACGGCTTCGGGCCGGCCAGCGGCCAGGCGGTGCCGCTGGACGACTTCGACTTCGGGTCGTACCGCTAAGCAGTAGAAGACGACGAGGCCCCCGGCACCCGCCGGGGGCCTCGTCGCGTCCCTGGAGCCTGCGGAACGCGGGGCGCGTGGGGGAGCCGGCGGGCGATCCGGACTGTCGGCCGCGCCGACGAGGCATGATGAGGGCATGACGACCGCACCCGGGCCGGCCCCCGTCACCCAGCACGGGCCGCGTCATCCGCTCGATCCTGAGCCGACCCGGTCGACGAAGGCCCGCGCGGTCTTCGCCCTGGGCCTGATCGGGGCGTTGACCGGGCTCTTCGTCGGCGGGGTGGTGCCGTCGACGATCGCCCTCCAGCTCGCCCGGCAGGCCCGTCGGGAGGCGTACGCCTCGGGTGGCTTCCTGACCGGCGGGGACCGGCTGCGGCGCGGGGAGTGGCTGGCCTGGACCGGTCTGGTGCTGACGGCCGTCGCGGTGGTGGCGGCGGTGGTGATCGGGGTGGTCCGGCTCGCCGAGGCCCCCTTCGGGCACGACTACGCCCCGAACGTCGACTGACCGGGGGGAGGCGTCCGCGCCCGGGCCCGCCGGTGGGAGCGGCGACGGTAGCCTGGCCGGTGTCCGCCGCGCCGTGGTGGGCCAGGCGTGTCGACAGGAGGACCTCGTGACGGAACCGGCCGCACCGTCGGACGGCGAGCCGATCCGGTCCGGTCAGGACCCGGCCCGGTCCGCGCCGCTCGACTCCGCTCCGGACTCGGGTCCGACCAGCCCGTGGGCCGCGCCGGGCGCCGCGGTCGACGAGGGGCCGAGTGCGCCGCCGGAGGTCGCCCCCGTCGGGTACGCGCCGCCGCCCGTCACCCCGCCGTCCGCCCCGCCCGGGTCGTATCCGCCCGTGGACCCGTCGACCCCGGGCACCGCGGGCCGACCGCCGGCTCCGCCTGGTGTTCCGCCCCACTACGTCGGGTACCCCCAGCCGACCCGCCCCGGGGGGTACTCCGCAGCGCCGGCCGCCCCTGGCGGATGGGCGACGCCGGGGGCGTACCCGAACAACGCGCCGCCGCCCGGCGTCGGCTGGGGGCCGATGCCGCCGGCGGTGGGTCCCCGGCCCGGGCCGGTGCCGCCGCCCCCGCGCGAGCCGGCCCGCCCACCGAAGCGGGTCGACCCGCTCCCCGGCACGCCCTTCGGCGTGGTCCACCTGGACGTGCCGCCGGTGACCTCGGGGCTGGCCGTGGGGTCGCTGGTGACCGGGATCGCCGCCATCCTGGTCTCGCTCCTGGTGCTCTGCTTCGGGATCGCCGGTCCGGACTACGGCGGCGCCTGGGCCGCCGGGGCGTTCACCGTGCTCGGCGCGTTGGCCGGGACGGCGGCGATCGTCGCCGGTCTGCTGGCGCGGCGGCAGATCCGGCGGGCGGCGCCCCCGCCCGCGGTCCGCTTCACCGGCAACGGGCTTGCCGTCGCCGGCCTGAGCTGCGGCGGGGTGGGGTTGCTGCTCAGCCTGCTCGGGCTCGGCCTGGCGCTGGTCGTCCAAGTGATGTGACCGGACTCACCATCCGGCCGGGTCGTCCGTGACCTTGCCGTACGGGCGGACCTGGGCGTTTCGGCATCCGGGCGGAACCGGGGCCGCCGGGCCGGTCCGTGGGTAAGCCGGTACACTTGTCACCGTAGGTGCCCATCGCGGGTGGGCAGGTATGACGGGTTCGGCGGGCGGGCTGCGGCACAGTCCTCCCGGACCGCTCCGTTTTGACCTGCGCGGCTGTGGTAGGTACTCTTTCCCCTTGTGCCCGGGCCAGCCCGGGCAATGCGTGCGTGTGCTGGAACCGGTCCACCGGTGATCGCGCGGGGCACGATCAAAGCCAAAAGATCCGGTGCTCGGTGATCCGCGTGCCGGTGACACCCGGTACGACGCGCAAGCGCCGCGACCGGGACCGCGATCCGGGCGACACGCCCGACCGCGGGTGCTGGGGCCTCCGTCAGGTGGCCCTGGTTGGAAGGTAGGAGAGCCGACCATCAGGCGGCTACGAGCAGACGGTGCGGCCGCGACAGCGGCCGAAGGGAGCGGAGAAACCCGGTGCCCACGATCCAGCAGTTGGTCCGAAAGGGCCGCCAGGCCAAGACGACCAAGACCAAGACCCCGGCGCTGAAGGGCAGTCCTCAGCGGCGCGGTGTGTGCACCCGCGTGTACACCACCACCCCCAAGAAGCCGAACTCGGCGCTCCGCAAGGTCGCTCGTGTCAAGCTCAGCAGCCAGATCGAGGTGACCGCCTACATCCCGGGCGTGGGTCACAACCTGCAGGAGCACTCGATCGTGCTCGTCCGCGGTGGCCGGGTGAAGGACCTCCCCGGCGTGCGTTACAAGATCGTCCGCGGTTCGCTGGACACCCAGGGTGTCCGCAACCGCAAGCAGGCGCGCAGCCGTTACGGCGCGAAGAAGGAGAAGAGCTGACATGCCGCGTAAGGGACCCGCTCCGCGGAAGCCGCTGGTCGCTGACCCGGTGTACAACTCGCCGTTGGTCACCCAGTTGGTGAACAAGATCCTGATGCGCGGCAAGCGTCAGCTCGCCGAGCGCATCGTGTACGCCGCCCTGGAGGGCTGCCGCGAGAAGTCCGGCACCGACCCGGTCGTCACGCTCAAGCGCGCGATGGACAACGTCAAGCCGACCCTCGAGGTCCGCAGCCGCCGTGTCGGTGGCGCGACCTACCAGGTGCCGGTCGAGGTCCGTCCGGTCCGGGCGACCACCCTCGGGCTGCGCTGGCTGGTGACGTACTCCAAGGCGCGTCGTGAGAAGACCATGGTCGAGCGGCTGATGAACGAGCTGCTGGACGCGAGCAACGGTCTGGGCGCCGCCGTCAAGCGGCGTGAGGACACGCACAAGATGGCCGAGTCGAACAAGGCCTTCGCGCACTACCGCTGGTAACACCCTGGTTCCGGCGTCGGACCGGCGCCGGAACCGCCACCAGTTGTGTCGAGACGACGATAAGTAGGGATTGAAGTGGCCGCCGCAGACGCGCTCGCCAACGTACGCAACATCGGCATCATGGCCCACATCGATGCCGGCAAGACCACGACCACCGAGCGGATCCTGTTCTACACCGGTATCACGTACAAGATCGGTGAGGTCCACGAGGGCGCTGCCGTCATGGACTGGATGGAGCAGGAGCAGGAGCGTGGTATCACCATCACCTCCGCTGCCACCAAGTGTGAGTGGAAGGGCCACACGATCCAGATCATCGACACGCCCGGTCACGTCGACTTCACGGTCGAGGTCGAGCGGTCGCTGCGGGTGCTGGATGGTGCGGTTGCGGTCTACGACGGTGTCGCCGGCGTGGAGCCGCAGACGGAGAACGTCTGGCGTCAGGCCGACAAGTACCACGTCCCCCGGATGTGCTTCGTCAACAAGCTCGACCGGACCGGCGCCGACTTCTTCCGCTGTGTGCAGATGATGATCGACCGGCTCAACGCCACTCCGCTGGTGCTCCAGATCCCGATCGGGCTCGAGGGTGACCACATCGGTGTCGTGGACCTGATCGAAATGAAGGCGCTCACCTGGCGCGGGGAGACCCAGAAGGGTGAGGACTACGCCATCGAGGAGATTCCGGCCGAGCTGGCCGACTCCGCGGCCGAGTGGCGCGAGAAGCTGGTGGAGACCCTGGCCGACGTCGACGACTCGGTGATGGAGAAGTACCTGGAGGGCGAGGAGATCTCCGTCGTGGAGATCAAGGCCGCCATCCGGCGCGCCACCATCGCCAGCAAGGCCAACCCGGTGCTCTGCGGCTCGGCGTTCAAGAACAAGGGCGTTCAGCCCATGCTCGACGCCGTGGTCGACTTCCTGCCGTCGCCGCTGGACGTCCCGGCCATCGAGGGCACCGCCACCGACGGTGAGACCCCGATGCAGCGGAAGCCGTCGAAGTCCGAGCCGTTCTCGGGCCTGGCCTTCAAGATCCAGACCGACAAGCACCTCGGCAAGCTCACCTACGTCCGGGTCTACTCCGGCACGGTCGAGACCGGTACCCAGGTGGTCAACTCCACCAAGGACCGCAAGGAGCGGATCGGCAAGATCTACCAGATGCACGCCAACAAGCGGGAAGAGCGTGGCTCTGCCCAGGCTGGCGACATCATCGCGGTGCAGGGCCTCAAGCAGACCACCACCGGCGACACGCTCTGCGACCCGGCGAACCCGGTCATCCTGGAGTCGATGACCTTCCCGGAGCCGGTCATCGAGGTCGCGATCGAGCCGAAGACCAAGGCCGACCAGGAGAAGCTCAGCACCGCCATCCAGCGGCTGGCCGAGGAGGACCCGACCTTCCGCGTCAAGCTGGACGAGGAGACCGGTCAGACGGTCATCTCCGGCATGGGCGAGCTGCACCTGGACATCCTGGTCGACCGGATGCGCCGCGAGTTCAACGTCGAGGCGAACATCGGTAAGCCGCAGGTGGCGTACCGCGAGACGATCCGCCGCAAGGTGGAGAAGATCGAGTACACCCACAAGAAGCAGACCGGTGGTTCCGGCCAGTACGCCCGCGTGATCGTGAGCATCGAGCCGCTGCCGCTGGACAACGACTCGCCGACCTACGAGTTCGCGAACGCCGTCACCGGCGGCCGCATCCCCCGGGAGTTCATCCCGTCGGTGGACGCGGGCGCCCAGGACGCCATGCAGTACGGCATTCTCGCCGGCTTCCCGCTGGTGGGTGTCAAGCTGACGCTGCTGGACGGCCAGTACCACGAGGTCGACTCGTCGGAAATGGCATTCAAGATCGCCGGCTCGATGGTGATGAAGGAGGCGGCCCGCAAGGCCGACCCCGCGCTGCTCGAGCCGATGATGGCCGTTGAAGTCACCACTCCGGAGGAGAACATGGGTGACGTCATCGGCGACCTCAACTCCCGCCGCGGCATCATCCAGGCGATGGAGGAGCGCAGCGGCGCCCGCATCGTCCGGGCTCTGGTGCCGTTGTCGGAGATGTTCGGCTACGTCGGCGACCTGCGGTCGAAGACCCAGGGCCGGGCTAGCTACAGCATGCAGTTCGACTCCTACGCCGAGGTTCCGCAGAGCGTGGCGAAGGAGATCATCGCCAAGGCGACGGGTGAGTGACGCTCACCTGAGCTGATCCGATGGTCCGAGGCTGGTCGCGGGAGGGTGCTTCCCGCCCGCGGCCACCTCGATCGGGTTGCGTGAGACCGGGCCTGTAGGCTTCATCGCCGCAGAACCCACAAAAGCGCTCCGGCCGCCAGGCCGGAACGGCTGTCGACAGAGTCCTAAGCGCCGACCGGCGCGCCGGGGCGAACGAACCAAGAAGTCCACAGGAGGACACCAGTGGCGAAGGCTAAGTTCGAGCGGACTAAGCCGCACGTCAACATCGGCACCATTGGTCACATCGACCACGGTAAGACGACGCTGACGGCGGCCATCACCAAGGTCCTGCACGACAGGTATCCGGATGTCAACCCCTACACGCCGTTCGACGAGATCGACAAGGCGCCGGAGGAGAAGGCCCGCGGTATCACGATCTCGATCGCACACGTCGAGTACCAGACCGAGGCGCGGCACTACGCACACGTCGACTGCCCCGGTCACGCCGACTACATCAAGAACATGATCACCGGTGCCGCGCAGATGGACGGCGCGATCCTGGTGGTGGCGGCGACCGACGGCCCGATGCCGCAGACCCGCGAGCACGTGCTGCTGGCCCGACAGGTCGGCGTGCCCTACATCGTCGTGGCGCTGAACAAGAGCGACATGGTCGATGACGAGGAGCTGCTCGAGCTCGTCGAGCTCGAGGTCCGCGAGCTGCTGTCGGCGCAGGAGTACCCGGGCGACGACCTGCCGGTCGTGCGCGTCTCGGCGCTGAAGGCGCTCGAGGGCGAGCCGGAGTGGACCGACCGGCTCATGGAGCTGATGAACGCGGTTGACACTGCGATTCCGCAGCCCGAGCGGGAGACCGAGAAGCCGTTCCTCATGCCGATCGAGGACGTCTTCACGATCACCGGTCGTGGCACGGTCGTCACCGGTCGCGCCGAGCGCGGCATCCTCAAGCCGAACGAGGAGGTGGAGATCGTCGGCATCCGTGAGAAGTCGATGAAGACCACCTGCACCGGCATCGAGATGTTCCGCAAGCTGCTCGACGAGGCCCGCGCGGGTGAGAACGTCGGTCTGCTGCTGCGTGGCATCAAGCGCGAGGACGTCGAGCGCGGCATGGTGGTCGTCAAGCCGGGCACCAGCACCCCGCACACCGAGTTCGAGGCGACGGTCTACATCCTCTCCAAGGAGGAGGGCGGCCGGCACACCCCGTTCTTCCAGAACTACCGTCCGCAGTTCTACTTCCGGACCACGGACGTCACCGGCGTCGTCACGCTGCCCGAGGGCACCGAGATGGTAATGCCGGGCGACAACACCACGATGACCGTGAAGCTGATCCAGCCCATCGCGATGGAGGACAACCTCAAGTTCGCGATCCGGGAGGGTGGCCGTACGGTCGGCGCGGGTCGCGTCACCAAGATCATCAAGTGAGCTGGGTAACCCCGATTAGCGCGGCCGTCAGTCGTACGGCATACTAGTCAGGTTGCGTAACGACGGTTAGTCGCCCGCGTCCGGTGAATACTGGACCTCCGGAAGACGAGCAGTCGCGCGCAGGGTGGTTGATCGCCACTGGGCGGTCAACCACCCTCGCACGGCGTCCAGGTCGCGGAGACGCGATCGGCGCCATGACCCACCGCATGGTCAGAGAATCGCTCCGGAGCCTCGGGGCGGAGCCTGGTCCGAGGGCGCGACACGCCCGACCGCGGGGGTCGGCGAAGTGGGGCTCTACCAGCCGGTATGGGCGCCCGCAACACAGCGGCATCGAGAGAAGGAACAGAAGCCACCATGGCGGGACAGAAGATCCGCATCCGGCTCAAGGCCTATGACCACGAGGTCGTCGACTCCTCGGCTCGGAAGATCGTCGAGACGGTGACGCGCACCGGGGCGCAGGTCGCAGGCCCGGTGCCGCTGCCCACGGAGATCAACCGTTTCTGCGTCATCCGCTCGCCGCACAAGTACAAGGACTCGCGCGAGCACTTCGAGATGCGTACGCACAAGCGTCTGATCGACATCATCGACCCGACCCCGAAGACGGTCGACTCGCTCATGCGCCTCGACCTGCCGGCTGGCGTCGACATCGAGATCAAGCTGTAGGGACCGGACAAATGGACAGGCAAGTCAAGGGGATCCTGGGCGCAAAGCTCGGCATGACCCAGGTCTGGGACAACAACCGCGTTGTTCCGGTGACCGTGGTTCAGGCCGGCCCCTGCGTCATCAGCCAGGTTCGTAACGCCGACAAGGACGGTTACTCAGCGGTCCAGCTGGCGTACGGCACGATCGACCCGCGCAAGGTCAAGAAGCCGATCAGCGGGCACTACGCGAAGGCAGACGTGGCGCCGCGCCGGCACATCGTCGAGCTGCGCACCGCGGACGCCGCGGACTACTCGCTGGGCCAGGAGGTCACGGTCGAGGAGTTCCCCGCCGGGATCTCGATCGACGTGACCGGCAAGACCAAGGGCAAGGGCTACGCCGGCCCGATGAAGCGGCACGGCTTCCACGGTCTGCGCGCCAGCCACGGTGTCGAGCGCAAGCACCGCTCGCCCGGCTCCATCGGCGCCTGCGCCACCCCGGGTCGGGTCTTCAAGGGCACCCGGATGGCCGGCCGGATGGGTGGCGTGCGCTACACCGTTCAGAACCTGACCGTTCAGGCGGTCGACACCGAGAACAACCTCCTGCTCGTCCGTGGTGCCATTCCCGGCCCCAAGGGCGCGCTGGTCCTGGTCCGTACCGCGGCCAAGACCAAGGCGAAGAAGGGCGGTGCGGCCAAGTGACCACCGTTGACGTCCTCACCGTCGAAGGCGCCAAGAGCGGCTCTGTCGAGCTGCCCGGCGACATCTTCGACGTCCAGGCCAACGTCGCGCTGATGCACCAGGTCGTGGTGGGTCAGCTCGCGGCCGCCCGGCAGGGCACGCACAAGGTCAAGACCCGCGGCGAGGTCGCCGGTGGCGGCAAGAAGCCGTACAAGCAGAAGGGCACCGGTCGTGCCCGGCAGGGCTCGATCCGCGCTCCGCAGTTCGCCGGCGGTGGCGTGGTGCACGGCCCGGTCCCGCGCGACTACAGCCAGCGCACCCCGAAGAAGATGAAGGCCGCCGCCCTGCGTGGCGCCCTCTCCGACCGGGCGCGCGCCGGCCAGGTGCACGTCGTCGAGGCGTTCGTCTCGGGCGAGAAGCCGTCGACCAAGGCCGCGCTGGCCGCGCTGGCCAAGTTCACCGAGGCCCGTCGGGTCCTGGTCGTGCTGAGCAGCACCGACGAGCTGAACTGGGTGTCGCTGCGCAACGAGCCGCGGGTGCACCTGATCGAGGCCGGCCAGCTCAACACGTACGACGTGCTGGTGGCCGACGACGTGGTCTTCACCAAGGACGCCCTGGACGAGTTCCTGGGTGTTCCCGCCGAGACCACCGAGGAGGGTGGCAAGTGAGCACGATCGCCGATCCGCGCGACATCATCGTCGCGCCGGTCGTCTCGGAGAAGAGCTACAGCGAGCTGAACCGGAACTGGTACACCTTCCTGGTGCACCCGGACGCGAACAAGACCGAGATCAAGATCGCTATTCAGCAGATCTTCGACGTCCGCGTTCTGACGGTCAACACGCTCAACCGTCAGGGCAAGCGCAAGCGCACCAAGACCGGCTTCGGTCAGCGCAAGGCCACCAAGCGGGCGATCGTGAAGCTGGCTGACGGAGACCGTATCGAGGCCTTCGGCGGCCCGGTCAGCTGAGGGGTGTAGACAATGGCTATCCGTAAGTACAAGCCGACGACGCCGGGCCGTCGTGGCTCCAGCGTCGCCGACTTCGCCGAGATCACCCGGTCGACGCCGGAGAAGTCGCTGCTGGCTCCGCTGCCGAAGAAGGGCGGGCGTAACGCCCACGGCCGGATCACCACGCGGCACCACGGTGGCGGCCACAAGCGCCAGTACCGTCTGATCGACTTCAAGCGGGTCGACAAGGACGGCGTGCCGGCGAAGGTCGCCCACATCGAGTACGACCCGAACCGCACCGCGCGGATCGCGCTGCTGCACTACGCCGACGGCGAGAAGCGCTACATCATCGCGCCGAAGGACCTGAAGCAGGGCGACGCTGTCGAGTCCGGTCCGGGCGCCGACATCAAGCCGGGCAACAACCTGCCGCTGCGCAACATCCCGGTCGGTACCACCATCCACGCGGTGGAGCTGCGTCCGGGCGGCGGGGCCAAGATGGCCCGCTCGGCCGGCGTCGGCATCCAGCTGCTGGGCCGTGAGGGCGCGTACGCGACCCTCCGCATGCCGTCCGGTGAGATCCGGCGGGTCGACGTTCGTTGCCGCGCCAGCATCGGCGAGATCGGCAACGCCGAGCAGTCGAACATCAACTGGGGCAAGGCCGGCCGGATGCGGTGGAAGGGCAAGCGCCCGACTGTCCGTGGTGTCGCGATGAACCCGGTCGACCACCCGCATGGTGGTGGTGAGGGTAAGACCTCCGGTGGTCGCCACCCGGTCAACCCGCAGGGTAAGCCCGAGGGCCGCACCCGTCGTAAGGGCCAGCCGAGTGACCGGCTGATCGTCCGCCGCCGCTACGCCACGCGTAAGCGCGGCTGAGGGAGATAGAACATGCCTCGCAGCCTTAAGAAGGGCCCGTTCGTCGACGACCACCTGCTCAAGAAGGTGGAGACGCAGAACGACAAGGGCTCGAAGAACGTCATCAAGACCTGGTCGCGGCGCTCGACGATCATCCCGGAGATGCTGGGTCACACGATCGCCGTGCACGACGGACGCAAGCACGTCCCGGTGTTCGTGACCGAGGCGATGGTCGGGCACAAGCTCGGCGAGTTCGCGCTGACCCGCACGTTCAAGGGTCACGAGAAGGACGACCGGAAGAGCCGTCGGCGCTGACGCCGCGGGCATACGGATAGAGGAACAAGGGGTTACAGCGATGCCAGGAAAGGGCGACGCTCCGGTGCTTCCGGGCGCGCGGGCGGTTGCGCGGCACGTGCGCATCTCGCCGACGAAGGCGCGCCGGGTGGTCAACCTCGTCCGCGGCCTGCCCGCGAAGGAGGCGCTCACGGTGCTGCAGTTCGCGCCGCAGGCGGCGAGCGAGCAGGTGTACAAGGTGCTCGCGAGCGCGATCGCCAACGCGGAGAACAACGAGCGGCTGGACCCCGATGCGCTGCTCGTCAGCGAGGCGTTCGTCGACGAGGGCCCGACCATGAAGCGGTTCCGGCCGCGGGCGCAGGGCCGGGCGTACCGGATCCGCAAGCGCACCTGCCACATCACCATGGCGGTCGAGGCGGTGGCTCCGGCCACGCCGAAGAAGTCCGCGGCGGCGAAGAAGGCGGCCCCGGCGAAGCAGGCCGAGCCGGCTGACACGCAGAGCAAGACGGAGGGCGCCGAGTAATGGGTCAGAAGGTTCACCCCACTGGATTCCGGCTCGGCATCTCGACCGACTGGAAGTCCCGTTGGTTCGCGGACAAGCTCTACAAGGACTACATCGGCGAGGACGTCAAGATTCGCCGGATGATGTCCAAGGGCCTGGAGCGGGCCGGCATCTCGAAGGTCGACATCGAGCGCACCCGGGATCGGGTCCGCGTCGACATCCACACCGCCCGGCCGGGCATCGTCATCGGCCGTAAGGGTGCGGAGGCCGACCGGATCCGCGGCGAGCTGGAGAAGCTCACCGGCAAGCAGGTGCAGCTGAACATCATCGAGGTGAAGAACCCCGAGTCGGACGCGCAGCTGGTCGCCCAGGGTGTGGCCGAGCAGCTGTCCAGCCGGGTCAGCTTCCGTCGGGCGATGCGCAAGTCGATGCAGTCGGCCATGAAGAACCCGGTCTGCAAGGGCATTCGGGTCCAGGTCTCGGGTCGTCTCGGCGGCGCCGAGATGAGCCGGACCGAGTTCTACCGCGAGGGCCGCGTCCCGCTGCACACGCTGCGGGCGAACATCGAGTACGGCTTCTTCGAGGCCCGTACCACCTTCGGCCGGATCGGCGTGAAGGTCTGGATCTACAAGGGCGACTTCGTCCCGGGCCGGGAGGCTCCGGCTGAGACCGGTCCCGCCCGCCCGCGTCGTGACCGTGGCGACCGCCCCGAGCGTCCGCGCCGTGGTCGGTCGGGTTCGTCGGGCACCACCGCCGGCGGCACCGAGGCCGGCCGGGCCGCCGCGACCACGATCGCGCAGCAGGCCGAGACGCCGAGCGGCGAGCCGGTTGACGCCGGCGCTGTCGCCGCGGCCGCGACGGCTCCGGCCGCCACGCAGCCGGCAGAAACGCAGCAGGAGGGCTGACAGATGCTGATGCCGCGCAAGCCCCCGAAGGGCTTCCGCAAGCCGCACCACCCGGACCGCCACGGCGCGTCCAAGGGTGGTAACCGGGTGGTGTTCGGCGAGTTCGGGATCCAGGCTCTCGAGCCGGCGTACGTGACCAACCGCCAGATCGAGTCGGCGCGTATCGCGATGACCCGCCACATCAAGCGTGGCGGCAAGGTCTGGATCACGATCTTCCCGGACCAGGCGCTGACCAAGAAGCCGGCCGAAACCCGGATGGGCTCCGGTAAGGGTTCGCCCGAGTGGTGGGTCGCGAACGTCAAGCCGGGGCGGGTTCTCTTCGAGATGTCCTTCCCCAACGAGCAGATCGCGCGAGAGGCTATGCGTCGCGCGATCCACAAGCTCCCGATGAAGTGCCGCATTGTTACGCGCGAAGTGGGTGAATCCTGATGGCAGCGGGCGTTAAGGCCACCGAGCTGCGTGAGCTCTCCGAAGAGGAGCTGGTCACGAAGCTGCGGGAGGCCAAGGCGGAGCTGTTCAACCTCCGCGTGCAGGCCGCGACCGGGCAGCTGGACAACAACCGACGGCTGCAGGTCATCCGTCGGGAGATCGCCCGGATCTACACGATCATGCGTGAGCGCGAGCTGGGGCTCTCGGCCGCGCCGACTGAGGTGACTGCATCATGAGCGAGAACACCACCGCCGCCGCCGCGCGGGCCCGCCGCAAGGTGCGTGAGGGCCTCGTGGTCAGCGACAAGATGGACAAGACCGTCGTGGTCGAGGTCGAGGACCGGGTCAGGCACGCGCTGTACGGCAAGATCATGCGCCGGACCAGCAAGCTGAAGGTGCACGACGAGCAGAACTCCGCCGGGATCGGCGACCGGGTCATCATCATGGAGACCCGGCCGCTCTCCGCCACCAAGCGTTGGCGGCTCGTGGAGATCCTCGAGAAGGCCAAGTAGCGAAGGCTCGAGCTCGGCCGGCAAGGTCGGGCGCAGGTTCCGCCAGGCTCCGGCCGCCTCCGGGCGGCCGGAGAACCGGCAGACATAGGAGATAGACGTGATTCAGCAGGAGTCGCGACTGCGCGTCGCCGACAACACGGGTGCCCGGGAGATCCTGTGCATCCGGGTTCTCGGTGGCTCCGGTCGGCGCTACGCGAGCATCGGCGACGTCATCGTGGCCACGGTCAAGGACGCGATCCCCGGTGCCGGTGTGAAGAAGGGCGACGTCGTCAAGGCTGTCGTCGTTCGCACCGCCAAGGAGAGGCGGCGGCCGGACGGCTCGTACATCCGCTTCGACGAGAACGCCGCCGTCATCATCAAGGACGGTGGGGACCCGCGCGGTACCCGTATCTTCGGCCCGGTGGGTCGGGAGCTGCGGGACAAGCGGTTCATGAAGATCATCTCTCTCGCGCCGGAGGTGTTGTGACCGTGAAGGTCAAGAAGGGCGACACGGTCGTCGTCATCGCCGGCAAGGACAAGGGTGCCAAGGGTAAGGTCATCATGGCCTACCCGCGGCAGGACAAGGTCCTGGTCGAGGGCGTGAACCGGGTCAAGAAGCACACCCGCATCAGCACCACCCAGCGTGGCGCCAAGACCGGTGGCATCGTCACCCAGGAGGCCCCGATCCACGTCTCGAACGTGCAGGTCCTGGACTCCGAAGGGAAGCCGACCCGGGTCGGTTACCGGATCGACGACAACGGCCAGAAGGTCCGCATCGCGCGTAGCACCGGTAAGGACCTGTGATGACCACGGCTACCGAAACCAAGACCATGCCGCGCCTCAAGGAGCGGTACCGCAACGAGATCGTGGCCGAGCTGCAGAAGCAGCACAACTACGGCAACCCCATGCAGGTGCCGCGGTTGGTCAAGATCGTCGTCAACATGGGTGTCGGCGAGGCCGCTCGGGACGCCAAGCTGATTGACGGCGCCGTCCGCGACCTGGCCACCATCACCGGCCAGAAGCCGCAGGTGCGGCGGGCGACCAAGTCCATCGCGCAGTTCAAGCTGCGTGAGGGCATGCCGATCGGCGCGAAGGTGACCCTGCGCGGCGACCGGATGTGGGAGTTCATGGACCGGCTGCTGTCCATCGCGCTGCCGCGTATCCGCGACTTCCGCGGCCTGGACGGGCGCAAGCTCGACGGGCACGGCAACTACACGTTCGGTCTGACCGAGCAGTCGGTGTTCCACGAGATCGACCAGGACCGGATCGATCGCCAGCGGGGCATGGACATCACGGTGGTCACGACCGCCACGACCGACGACGAGGGCCGGGCGCTGCTCAAGCTCCTGGGCTTCCCGTTCAAGGAGAACTGAGATGGCCAAGAAGGCGCTGATCATCAAGGCGGCCGCGAAGCCGAAGTTCTCGGTTCGCGCGTACACCCGCTGCCAGCGGTGCGGGCGTCCGAAGGCGGTCTACCGCAAGTTCGGGCTCTGCCGGGTGTGCCTCCGGGAGATGGCCCACCGCGGTGAGCTGCCCGGCGTGTCCAAGGCTTCCTGGTAATAGCTCAGCGCGCTCTGCGCGTTGGCTGAACTGTCTCTTCGCCGTAGGCCCCGGGCGATGCCCGGGGAACCCCGGCGAGAAAGGTTGACGAATTCATGACGATGACCGACCCGATCGCAGACATGCTCACGCGTCTGCGTAACGCCAACCAGGCGTACCACGACCGGGTGACGATGCCCTACTCGAAGATCAAGGCGAACCTCGCCGAGGTCCTCAAGGCCGAGGGTTACATCGCCACCTGGTCGGTCGAGGAGCCCGAGGAGGGCGCCGTCGGCAGGCGACTGGTCGTCGAGCTGAAGTACGGCCAGAACCGGGAGCGGAGCCTGGCCGGCATCAAGCGCGTGTCCAAGCCCGGTCTGCGGGTTTATGCCAAGTCGGACGGGCTCCCGCGGGTGCTCGGCGGGCTGGGCGTGGCGATCATTTCGACGTCCCAGGGGCTGCTCACCGACCGGCAGGCCCGCAAGCGGAGCGTTGGCGGGGAAGTCCTCGCCTTCGTCTGGTAACGGGAGACAGGTAGAAATGTCGCGTATTGGACGTAAGTCGATCCCGGTACCAGCCGGCGTCGACATCATGATCGAGGGCCAGACCGTGAAGGTCAAGGGACCCAAGGGCGAGCTGAGCCACGTCCTCGCCGAGCCGATCAAGGCGGAGCGGGGCGAGGACGGCGCGCTGCACGTCAACCGGCCCAACGACGAGCGCAAGGCCAAGGAGCTCCACGGCCTGAGCCGTACGCTGGTCGCCAACATGATCGTCGGGGTGACCGAGGGCTACCGCAAGAGCCTCGAGATCGCCGGCACCGGTTACCGCGTCACCGCCAAGGGCAAGGACCTGGAGTTCGCGCTCGGGTTCTCGCACCCGGTGCTGGTCCCCGCCCCGGACGGCATCACCTTCACGGTGGAGCGGCCGACCCTGTTCCACGTGGCCGGCATCGACAAGCAGCAGGTCGGCGAGGTCGCCGCCAACATCCGGAAGATCCGCCCGCCGGAGCCCTACAAGGGCAAGGGCGTGAAGTACCAGGGCGAGGTCATCCGCCGCAAGGCTGGAAAGGCAGGTAAGAAGTGAGCGCCACGCTGCTCAAGCGCCGCCGCGGCGTCGCCGCCAAGCGCGCCGTCGGGCGTGCGCGCCGACACTTCCGGGTCCGCAAGAACATCAGCGGCACCACCGAGCGTCCCCGCCTGGTCGTCACCCGCTCCCTGCGGCACATCGTCGCCCAGATCGTGGACGACACCAAGGGTCACACCCTGGCGTCGGCCTCGAGCCTGGACGCCTCGCTGCGCGGCGCCGAGGGCGACAAGAGCGCCCTGGCCGGCAAGGTCGGCGCCCTGCTTGCCGAGCGGGCCAAGGCCGCCGGCATCTCGAAGGTCGTCTTCGACCGCGGTGGCAACCGGTACGCGGGGCGGGTCGCCGCGCTTGCCGACGCCGCCCGCGAAGCCGGGCTCGAGTTCTAGAAACCCCGTCACGAGAGATAAGGAAGGCTGCTGATGCCAGGTCAACAGCGCCGTGGCGGCGGGTCCGGTGGCAACGAGGGTGGTCGCCGCGACAACCGCCGTGAGGGCGGCCGCGGAAACGCGCCCGCCGAGAAGACCCCGCACCTCGAGCGGGTCGTCGCGATCAACCGCGTCGCCAAGGTCGTGAAGGGTGGTCGTCGCTTCAGCTTCACCGCCCTGGTGATCGTGGGCGACGGCGACGGCACCGTCGGTGTGGGCTACGGAAAGGCCAAGGAGGTGCCCGCGGCTATCGCCAAGGGTGTCGAGGAGGCCAAGAAGCACTTCTTCAAGGTGCCGCGGATCGGCCAGTCGATCCCGCACCCGGTGCAGGGCGAGGCCGCGGCCGGTGTGGTGCTGCTCAAGCCGGCCTCGGCCGGTACGGGCGTCATCGCCGGTGGTCCGGTGCGTGCCGTGCTGGAGTGCGCGGGCATCCACGACGTGCTCTCCAAGAGCCTCGGCTCGTCCAACCCGATCAACATCGTGCACGCCACGGTGGCGGCGCTGAAGGGGCTCGAGTCCCCGGAGGCCGTCGCGGCCCGTCGTGGTCTGCCGGTCGAGGACGTCGCGCCGGCCGCCATGCTGGCGTCGCGGGCGGGGGTGGCTTCCTGATGGCTCGCCTGAAGGTCACCCAGGTCCGGTCCGAGATCGGGACCAAGCAGAACCAGCGTGACTCGCTGCGTTCGCTCGGTCTCAAGCGGATCAACGACGTGGTGGTCAAGGAGGACCGTCCGGAGATCCGCGGCATGATCTTCACGGTCAACCACCTCGTGAAGGTCGAGGAGGTCGAGTAATGACGATCAAGGTCCACCACCTGCGCCCGGCGCCCGGTGCCAAGACCGCGAAGACCCGCGTGGGTCGCGGTGAGGGCTCCAAGGGCAAGACCGCCGGTCGCGGTACCAAGGGTTCGAAGGCCCGGAAGAACATCTCGGCGGCGTTCGAGGGTGGGCAGATGCCCATCCACATGCGTCTGCCGAAGCTGAAGGGCTTCAAGAACAAGTTCAAGGTCGTCTTCCAGGTGGTCAACCTGGACCGGCTCGCCGAGCTCTTCCCGAACGGCGGCCAGGTCGGCCCCGTCGAGCTGGTCGAGGCCGGCGCGGTCCGCAAGGGCCAGCCGGTCAAGGTCCTCGGCACCGGCGACCTCGGCGGGGTGGCCCTCCAGGTGTCGGCGCACGCGTTCAGCGCGTCGGCCAAGGAGAAGATCACCGCCGCCGGTGGCTCGGTCACCGAGCTGTAAGGCAGAGGTACCCGTGGCGCCCGCTCAGTTGTCTGCGACTGGGCGGGCGCCGTGGTCTACCCGGCCCGTGTGCGCCGGGTAACATCGGATTCGGTTTATGTAGCCGGGCACGTCTGCCCGGACCGGGAGCGGGCTGTTAGAGTCCCATCCCAGCTATGGATATCGGGCACTCGCCCGGCACCCACCCCGACCCGCCAGGGATCACCGGCGGCCCGCCTCGCGCAGGAGGAAGAAGTTGCTGTCCGCCTTTCTCAGTGCGTTCCGTACGCCTGACCTGCGCAAGAAGCTGCTGTTCACAGTAGGCATCATCGCGGTCTACCGGATGGGCGCCACGCTGCCCAGCCCGGGTGTCTCGTACGGCAACGTGCAGAAGTGCCTCGACACCATCCAGGGCAGCGGCACCGGCGTGCTGAACCTGCTGGACCTCTTCTCCGGCGGCGCGCTGCTGCAGCTCTCGGTCTTCGCGCTGGGCATCATGCCCTACATCACCGCGTCGATCATCCTGCAGCTGCTGACGGTGGTCATCCCGCGGCTGGAGCAGCTCCGCAAGGAGGGCCAGGCCGGCCAGGCGAAGATCACCCAGTACACCCGCTACCTGACGCTGGGCCTGGGCATCCTCCAGTCCTCGGCGTTCGTGGCGCTGGCCCGCTCCGGGCAGCTCTTCCAGAACAGGTGCGACCAGTTCCCGATCGTCCCCAGGGGCACCGGGATCCCGGACTGGCTGACCCTGACCATCCTGGTCATGACGATGACCGCCGGCACCGGCGTGGTGATGTGGCTCGGTGAGCTGATCACCGACCGGGGCGTCGGCAACGGCATGTCCGTGCTGATCTTCACCTCGATCGCAGCCCGGCTGCCCAGCGAGGGCTGGAAGATCAAGACCACCAAGGGCTGGGGGATGTTCGCCCTGGTGATCGTGCTGGTCCTGCTGGTCATCACCGCGGTCACCTTCATCGAGCAGGCGCAGCGCCGGATCCCGGTGCAGTACGCCAAGCGCATGATCGGCCGGCGGATGTACGGCGGCACCTCCACCTACATCCCGCTCAAGGTGAACCAGGCCGGTGTCATCCCGGTCATCTTCGCCTCGTCGCTGCTCTACCTGCCGACGCTCGCGCTCCAGTTCTTCAGCCAGACCAACCCGGGCAAGACCCAGGCCTGGATCCAGAACCACATCGTGAAGGCGAGCGCGCCGGAGCACATCGCGATCTACTTCCTGCTGATCATCTTCTTCACGTACTTCTACGTGTCCATCACGTTCAACCCGACCGAGGTCGCGGACAACATGAAGAAGTACGGCGGCTTCGTGCCGGGCATCCGCCCCGGCAAGCCGACCGCCGAGTACCTCGACTTCATCCTCAGCCGGATCACCCTGCCGGGCGCGCTCTACCTGGGCATCATCGCGATCCTGCCGAACTTCTTCTTCATCTGGTTGGACAACCAGCAGTTCCAGAACTTCCCATTCGGCGGCACCGCTGTGCTCATCATGGTCGGCGTCGGTCTGGAGACCGTGAAGCAGATCGAGAGCCAACTCATGCAGCGGAACTACGAAGGGTTCCTGCGGTAGATGCGACTCGTTCTGGTTGGCCCGCCGGGCGCGGGCAAGGGCACACAGGCGGAGTTCATCGCCGCCCACCTGTCGGTGCCGAAGATCTCGACCGGTGACATCTTCCGGGCCAACGTCTCCCAGGGCACGCCCCTGGGAGTTGAGGCCAAGCGGTACATGGACGCCGGCAAGCTGGTCCCGGACGAGGTCACCATCAACATGGTGCGGGACCGGCTCGCCGAGCCGGACGCCGCCGAGGGCTTCCTGCTCGACGGCTTCCCGCGGACCACGCCGCAGGCCGCCGCGCTGGACAAGCTCCTCGCCGACCTCGGCACCGCGCTGGACCTGGTGCTGGAGCTGGTCGTCGACGACGACGAGGTGATCCGGCGGCTCTCCGGCCGGCGGACCTGCCGGGGCTGCGGCAAGATCTGGCACGTCGAGTTCGACGCGACCACCCGCGAGGGCGTCTGCGACCGCTGCGGCGCCGAGCTGTTCCAGCGCGACGACGACAAGCCGGAGACGATCGCCGCCCGCCTCCGGGAGTACGCGGAGAAGACCGCGCCGCTGGTCGACTACTACGGCGCCCAGGGCAAGCTCGTCGGCATCGACGCGACCGGGCCGGTGGAGGATGTCACCGTCCGCGCAATC
The DNA here is from genome assembly GCF_900090285.1 of Micromonospora inositola. Taxonomy (NCBI): domain Bacteria; kingdom Bacillati; phylum Actinomycetota; class Actinomycetes; order Micromonosporales; family Micromonosporaceae; genus Micromonospora; species Micromonospora inositola. Next base: position 2,662,933 of record NZ_LT607754.1, read on the forward strand.
GACGCCCTGCGCTCGTACGGCGGCTGACGGCCCGCCGGGTCTCCGGCGGATAGAGTGCGAACAGCGGGGTACGTCCGACGTGCCCCGCTGTTCCGCGCGACGAAAGGTAACGGCTCCGATGCGTCGTCCCCAGCTGGACATCCAGCTGAAGACTCCAGACCAGATCGAGAAGATGCGGGCCGCCGGTCTGGTGGTCGCTCGTGCGCTGCGTCTGATGCGGGAGGCGGTAGCCCCCGGGGTCAGCACCGCCGACCTCGACGCCATCGCCGAGTCGACCATCCGCGAGGCCGGCGCGACCCCGTCGTTCAAGGGCTACCACGGCTTCCCGGCGTCCATCTGCTCCTCGGTCAACGAGCAGGTCGTGCACGCGATCCCGTCGTCGCACCAGGTGCTCCGCGAGGGGGATCTGATCTCGATCGACTGCGGCGCGGTGCTGAACGGCTGGCACGGCGACGCCGCCATCACCGTCGGAGTCGGCGAGGTCGACCCGGCCCTGCTGAAGATGGCCGCGGTCGCCGAGGACGCGATGTGGGCCGGAATCGCCGCCGCCGCCCGGGGCGCGGCGAGCGGCAAGGGGCGGCTCACCGACATCTCGCACGCGGTGGAGAACGCGGTCCGCAAGGGGGGCCGGTACGGCATCGTCGACGGGTACGGCGGGCACGGCATCGGCACCGAGATGCACCAGGACCCGCACGTGCTCAACCACGGGCGGCCGGGCAAGGGTCCTCACCTCGTCCCCGGGCTGGCGCTGGCGATCGAGCCGATGATCACCATGGGCTCCCCGCGCACCGTGGAGCTGGCCGACGGCTGGACCGTGGTGACCCGGGACGGGTCGATGGCGGCGCACGTCGAGCACTCGATGGCGCTGCTGGACGACGGCGTCTGGGTGCTGACCGCCGAGGACGGCGGCCGAGCCCGCCTCGGCGAACTGGTCACCGCTCGCCAGTCGGCCGACTCCCCGGCCCGTTGACCCGTCGGGTCGGCTGAGCGCGGGCGGGCGTCCACGGCGACACCTTCGGGCCGCTTCGTTCCCGTTGTCCGGGTATCCGGCTGTGGCCGCAGCGGCCCGCCGGCGAACGGGTGGCGGGCCGGTGGCATGCTTGCCGCCATGGAGGGGCGGGACGGGATGCGGGCGGCCGACGCGGATCGGCAGCAGACGGCGGAACGGCTCCGGGTCGCGCTCGAAGAGGGCCGGATCGACCTGTACGAGTACGACGAGCGGCTGCAGCGGGCCTACGGGGCCAAGACGTACGGGGAACTGGGCCAGGTGCTGGCCGATCTGCCCGGACCGGCGCCGCTGGAACGCTCGGCGCTGGCTCCGCGGCAGCCGGGCCCGGCCGACGTCGCCGCGCCCGGGCCGGTGCCGCCGCCGGCCGCGCCGGCGTCCGGGCCGGTGCCGTCCGGCGCCCGGACCGGCTGGCTGTTCGAGGTGTGGATGCCGTGGCTGCGGGTCGCGGCGATCCTGACCGCGATCTGGGTGCTGTCCGCCGTCGGCGCCCGGGAACTGGTCTTCTACTGGCCGGTCTGGGCGCTCGGGCCGTGGGGCGCGCTGCTGTTGATGCGGACGGCGGGCGGCCTGGCGACCGGTGAGCCTCGACACCGGCACGACCGGCGGGAGCGCCGCCGGGCCCGCCGGGCGGGGGAGCGGTAGCGTCGTCGCTCGTCAGGGCGCGGATCCGCGCCGGGTGTCCGGTTTCCCCGGGCGGGTGACCTGCGGGGCGGCCGGTTTGGCGACGGCCCGCGGGCGGGCGTACACTTTCTGATCGGCGCACAGCGTCCACTCCGGCATGCCCACCCTGCGCTTCGGTGGGAGTCGGAGCCGCGGCTGGCTCGGGCCCGGCGATTCTCGTCGGAGCCTGTGTAAGACGTTGTGGGCCGTCCGGAGTAACCGACGTCAGGACAGCGGAGGACATGCCGAAAAAAGACGGAGCCATCGAGATCGAGGGTCGGGTCATCGAGCCCCTGCCGAACGCCATGTTCCGGGTGGAGCTCGCGAACGGTCACAAGGTGCTGGCTCACATCAGCGGCAAGATGCGGCAGCACTACATCCGCATCCTGCCGGAGGACCGGGTCGTCGTCGAACTCTCGCCGTACGACCTGACCCGCGGGCGCATCGTCTACCGCTACAAGTAAGCCTGACGACGGCCGGGAACGTCCCCGTGTCCGTCTTCGACGTCCGGCGTCGCGCGTCGTCGCGCCTCCGGGCCAGATGGGAAGTAAGGCAACCGTGAAGGTCAAGCCGAGCGTCAAGAGGATCTGCAACAACTGCCGGGTTATTCGCCGGCACGGCCGGGTCATGGTCATCTGCAGCAGCGACCCGCGCCACAAGCAGCGCCAGGGCTGAACCAGTCCCACCGGTCGTGACACGGCCGGTCGGATCGGCCCGGGTGTCGTAGATCCCGACAGCACACCACCAGCTCGTCCCAGCCGCGAGCGGTACGCAGCGCGTACTGGATCGTGGTTGACCCCCGGTCGGAGGCCGGGGCCCGCTCGGGCAGCGACCGATCCCGGTCGCCGGCGCTGACAGCGTCGGAAGGACAGGGACGGCCGGTAGCGGGGTGGGACGGGTCCACACCTCCGCCACAACATCACGAGGAGTACGCCCGCACATGGCACGTCTAGCCGGCGTGGATCTCCCCCGCGAGAAGCGGATGGAGATCGCGCTCACCTACATCTTCGGGGTCGGTCGTACCCGCGCCCTGGAGACGCTCGCCGCCACCGGCATCTCGCCGGACAAGCGCGCTCGGGACCTCACGGACGAGGAGCTGGTCCAGCTCCGCAACCACATCGAGGGCAACTACAAGGTAGAAGGCGACCTGCGCCGCGAGGTCGCCGCTGACATCCGCCGCAAGGTCGAGATCGGCTGCTACGCGGGTATCCGGCACCGCCGGGGCCTGCCCGTTCGTGGCCAGCGGACCAAGACCAACGCGCGGACCCGGAAGGGCCCGAAGCGGACCGTCGCCGGCAAGAAGAAGCCCGGCAAGAAGTAACTAGGAGCGCACAGACTTATGCCACCGAAGGCTCGTGCCGGAGCCGCCGTCAAGAAGGTCCGGCGCAAGGAACGCAAGAACGTCGCCCACGGGCAGGCGCACATCAAGAGCACCTTCAACAACACCATCGTGTCGATCACGGACCCGACCGGTGCGGTCATCTCCTGGGCCTCCGCCGGCCAGGTCGGCTTCAAGGGCTCGCGCAAGTCGACCCCGTTCGCCGCGCAGCTGGCCGCCGAGGCCGCCGCGCGTCGGGCGATGGATCACGGCATGCGCAAGGTCGACGTGTTCGTCAAGGGCCCCGGCTCCGGCCGGGAGACCGCCATCCGTTCGCTGCAGGCCGTCGGGCTGGAGGTCGGGCAGATCTCCGACGTCACCCCGCAGCCGCACAACGGGTGCCGTCCGCCGAAGCGTCGCCGGGTCTGAGAGGTAGAGAGAGATGGCTCGTTACACCGGTGCTGACTGCCGCCGTTGCCGGCGGGAGAAGATGAAGCTGTTCCTCAAGGGCAGCAAGTGCGATGGTCCGAAGTGCCCGTTCGAGTCCCGGCCGTTCCCGCCCGGACAGCACGGCCGCGGCCGCACCAAGGAGACGGAGTACCTGCTCCAGCTCCGTGAGAAGCAGAAGGCCCGCCGCGTCTACGGCGTGCTGGAGAAGCAGTTCCGCGGTTACTACGAGGAGGCCGTGGGCAAGCAGGCCAAGACCGGTGAGGTCCTCCTGCAGATCCTCGAGTCGCGGCTGGACAACGTGGTCTACCGGGCCGGCTTCGCCACCTCCCGGGACATGGCCCGCCAGCTGGTCAAGCACGGCCACTTCACCGTGAACGGCAAGAAGGTCGACATCCCGTCGTACCGCGTCAAGGAGCACGACATCATCGAGGTCCGGGGCAAGAGCAAGGAGCTCACCCCGTTCATCGTGGCGCAGGCTCAGGCCGGCTCCAAGAGCGTTCCGGCGTGGCTCGAGGCCATCCCCAGCCAGATGAAGGTTCTCGTGCACTCGCTCCCGGCCCGCCAGGTGATCGACACCCAGGTCCAGGAGCAGCTGATCGTCGAGCTCTACTCCAAGTAAGGGCTCGTTGCGGTGGCCCGCCCCCGGTGGGCGGGCCACCGGAACAGTTTGTGTCGTGGGCGTCATATAGCGGGCGTCCCGGAAGAGAAGAGAAGAAATGCTCATCAGCCAGCGACCGTCTCTCTCCGAAGAGTCGATCAACGAGACCCGCTCCCGGTTCACCATCGAGCCGCTGGAGCCGGGCTTCGGCTACACCCTGGGCAACTCGCTGCGTCGTACGCTGCTGTCGTCCATCCCGGGCGCGGCGGTCACCTCGATCAAGATCGACGGTGTGCTGCACGAGTTCACCACGATCCCCGGTGTCAAGGAGGACGTGGTCGAGCTCGTCATGAACATCAAGGAGCTCTGCGTCAGCTCCGAGCACGACGAGCCGGTCAGCATGTACCTGCGCAAGCAGGGCCCGGGCGACGTGACCGCCGGTGACATCCAGCCCCCGGCCGGTGTCTCGGTGCACAACCCGGACCTGAAGCTCGCCACCCTGAACGGCAAGGGCCGGCTCGACATGGAGCTGACCGTCGAGCGGGGCCGGGGCTACGTCACGGCCGCGCAGAACAAGCAGGCCGGCGCCGAGATCGGCCGGATCCCGGTCGACTCGATCTACTCGCCGGTGCTCAAGGTGACGTACCGCGTCGAGGCGACCCGCGTCGAGCAGCGGACCGACTTCGACCGGCTGATCATCGATGTCGAGACCAAGCCGTCGATGGGCCCGCGTACCGCGCTGGCCTCGGCCGGCTCGACGCTGGTGGAGCTCTTCGGGCTGGCCCGGGAGCTGGACGAGACCGCCGAGGGCATCGACATCGGGCCGTCCCCGCAGGACGCCCAGCTGGCGGCGGACCTGGCTCTGCCGATCGAGGAGCTGGACCTCACCGTCCGCTCCTACAACTGCCTCAAGCGCGAGGGCATCAACTCCGTTGGTGAGCTCATCGGGCGTACCGAGGCCGACCTCCTCGACATCCGGAATTTCGGTCAGAAGTCGATCGACGAGGTCAAGATGAAGCTCGCCGGGATGGGTCTCGGGCTGAAGGACTCGGCTCCGAACTTCGACCCGGCGCACGTCGTGGACGCCTTCGGCGAGGCCGACTACGACACCGACGACTACCGCGAGACCGAGCAGCTCTAGTCCGCGCTGCCGCCACACCTGAGGAGCACCAAGCATGCCCACGCCCACCAAGGGCCCCCGCCTCGGCGGCAGCCCCGCTCACGAGCGGCTGATGCTGGCCAACCTGGCCACCGCGCTGTTCCAGCACGGCAAGATCCAGACCACCGAGACGAAGGCCCGGCGGCTGCGTCCGCTGGCCGAGCAGCTCATCACCAAGGCCAAGCGCGGCGACCTCGCCGCGCGGCGGCGGGTGCTGGGCGTCGTCAAGGACAAGGACGTGGTCTACGCCCTGTTCGACCAGATCGCGCCCCGGTACGCCAACCGCAACGGTGGCTACACCCGGATCGTGAAGACCGGTCCGCGCAAGGGTGACGCCGCTCCGATGGCGATCATCGAGCTCGTCGAGGAGCTGCAGGTCGCCGAGCCGAAGGCGAACAAGAAGACCGCCGCCCGCAAGGCCGCCCAGCAGGACAAGGTCGAGGCCCTCGCCCCGGCCGAGGAGACCCCGGCGTCGGCCCCGGCCGACCAGGACTCCGAGCCGCCGATCTCGGCCGCTGGCGACACGGCCCAGGCGCGCGAGGACGACGACGAGGCCAACGAGACCAAGGCCTGAGCAGAGGCACCACCGTCGGGCCCGGCACCCCTGCGTGGGGTGCCGGGCCCGACGGCGTCAACGGGAGGTACGAGGTGGACGAGCGGACCCGGCTGCGGCTGGACGTCTCGTACGACGGCACCGACTTCTCCGGCTGGGCCGCCCAGCCGACCCGGCGCACCGTCGCCGGGGTGCTCGTCGAGACGCTGGACCTGGTGCTCGGTGCGGGCACCGCGACCGGGCTGACCGTGGCCGGCCGGACCGACGCCGGCGTGCACGCCACCGGGCAGGTCTGCCACCTCGACCTGCCCACCGCCGTGTGGCGGGAGCACGAGGTCCGGCTGCTGCGCCGGCTGGCCCGGCTGCTCCCCACCGACGTTCGGGTCTGGGCGATGACCGAGGTTCCGGCCGACTTCGACGCCCGCTTCTCGGCGACCTTCCGTCGCTACGAGTACCGGGTCACCGACGCCCCCTGGGGTGCCGAGCCGCTGCGCCGCCGCGACACCCTGGCCTGGCCCAAGCCGTTGGACCTGGCCGCGTTGAACGCCGCCGCGGCCGGCCTCGTCGGGGAGCACGACTTCGCCGCGTACTGCCGGCGGAAGGAGAACGCCACCACGCTGCGCGAGGTGACCCGGCTGGACTGGCGGCGCGACCCGGACGGCATCCTGGTCGCCACGGTGCAGGCCGACGCGTTCTGCCAGGCGATGGTGCGCAGCCTGGTCGGCGCGATGCTGGTGGCCGGGGACGGCCGCCGGCCGGTCGGGTGGCCGGCGAGCCTGCTCACCCGCCGGGAACGCTCCAGCGAGGTCACCGTGGCGGCGGCCCACGGGCTGACCCTGGTCGCGGTCGGCTACCCGGACGATCCGGCCGGGTACGCCCGCCGCGCCGACCTGACCCGCCGGCTCCGGGTGCCGGTGGTCGAGGGCTGACCCCGCCCGCCATGCAACGGCGGGCCGCCGTGTCGCCGGTCAGTTGGCGGGCGGCTCCTGGCCGTCGCGGGTGCCCTCCTGGCCGGCGGTGCCGTCCGTCGGGGCGTCGGTGGGCTGGCTGGCCACGCCGGCGTTCGCCCGCCGCTCCAACACCCCGCGGTTGAGGTACACCTCGATCATGTCGTACAGGATCTCGCGGACCTTGGCGTCGCTGGCGGTGATCCGTTCTCCGTCGGCCCGGGTCACCACGCAGTACGCGAGGTAGTGGCCGCGTACCTGCCAGCCGACCCGGGCGGCGGCGCTCGCCACGGCCTCGGTGTCGTTCCCGGCGGCCATGCCCCGGAGGCGGCCCTGCCGCTCGTCGAGCAACTGCCGCATCCGGTCCCGAGCCCGCTGGGCGCTGGCCAGGTCGGTCAGGTTGAACAGCCCGGCGGTGAGCAGGTGGGCGCCGTCCGGGGAGCGGAGGGTGGCCCGGACCACCTGGTTGCAGCCGAGCCGGACCAGCAGGTCGGCGACCTCGCCGGTCGCCGCGACCGCGCAGCTGCCGCTGGAGTGGGTCTTGAGCACCGGGTAGGCCGGCTGGCCGTCGGTGACCACCAGCGCCTTGCCGGGGAAGACCTCCCTGACGGTCAGCGCCAGTTGGTCGGTGTCCCGGGAGTTGAGGTCGGCCCCGTCGTCCGGCGCGGCCGACTGCTCCACCACCGGCTGGTCGGTCGGCGCGGCGCCCTGCGGCGTGGTGGTCCGGTCCTGGAGCAGGGCGGCGGCGGCCAGCCCGCAGAGGGCGAGCAGCACCAGGACGGCCGCGCCGCCGATCAGCACCTGCCAGGTCCGGCCGCCCCCGCCGGTGCGGTCGGCGCGACGGGACCGGGGCAGGTCCAGCAGCTCGCTGGTGCCGTGGGCCTCGGTCGGAGGCGTCGCCGTGGGGATGCCGGACGTCGTCGCCGAAGGCTGCGACAGGCCGGCGGGCACGGGTTGTGGCCCCGGAACGGTGGCCCGGGGTGGGGCCGGGTCGACCGCGGGTCGGGTCGGGCTCGCGTCGGCAGCCACCGGCCGGGCCGGCCGGGCCGGTGACGGCAGCGACGGGGTCGGGAAGCGGGACGGCGAGGGCCCGGCGGGCGGAGGCGCACCGGCGCCGAGCACCGACAGGTCGGACTCGGGCTCCGGGTACTCCAGGAAGGCGTCCTCATCGGACTCGTACCGATACACCATGTGGCCACACTAGGGCCGATTGTCCCTTTAGGGGGTAATATTGGGAAATTCCAGCGGAGGTGGCGTGGCGTGCTGTCCGAGACGCCGTCCACGGACCCTCGCCGGGCCGGTGCGACAATGCGGGACGTGACCGGCGACCACTACTTCACCGCTGAACCCACGACCGCGGCCCAACCGCGCGAGGTCGAGTTCTCCGCCGCTGGGCGCGACTTCAACCTCACCTCGGCCGGCGGCGTCTTCTCCGCCGACCGCCTCGACCCCGGCACCGCAGTGCTGCTGCGCAAGGCGGAGCTGCCGTCGCCCGGCGAGACCGGGCCGCTGCTCGATCTGGGATGCGGATTCGGCCCGATCACCTGCGTGCTCGCCACCTGCGCCCCGGGCGCCACCGTCTGGGCGGTCGACGTCAACGAGCGGGCCCGCGCCCTCACCGCCGCCAACGCCGCGCGGGTCGGCGCGGCCGACCGGGTGCGGGTGGCGGCCCCGGACGACGTTCCGGCGGACCTCGCCTTCGCCGAGCTCTGGTCCAACCCGCCGATCCGGATCGGCAAGGCCGAGCTGCACGAGCTGCTGCGCCGCTGGCTGCCCCGGCTCGCCCCGGAAGGCGTCGCCTGGCTGGTCGTCGCCCGGCACCTCGGCGGCGACTCGCTGCACCGCTGGCTCGTCGAGCAGGGCTGGCAGGTGGAACGGCACGCCAGCCAGAAGGGCTACCGGGTGTTGCGGGTCACCCGGTAATCGAGTGTCGCCCACCCGGCCACTCCGGCAGGATGCCGGCGTGGGATACGTGGACGTGGCAGCGGTCGGGCACATCCTGCCCGACGGTCGGGAGCTCTTCTCCGACGTGTCGTTCCGGGTCGGTGAGGGCGCCAAGGTGGCCCTGGTCGGGCCGAACGGCGCCGGCAAGACGACCCTGCTGCGGATGGTCGCCGGTGACCTGCCGGTGAAGACCGGCGCGGTCGCCCGCTCCGGCGGCCTCGGCGTGATGCGGCAGTTCATCGGCATGATCGGGGACGACACCACGCTCGCCGACCTGGCGCTGTCGCTCGCCCCGCCGGCGCTGCGCGCCGCCGGCCGCCAGCTCGTCGTCACCGAGGCGGCCATGCGGGACGCCGAGGTCCGCGGCAAGTACAGCACCGCCGCCGGCAAGGCCCAGCTCGCGTACGCGGACGCGCTCGCGGCCTGGGGCGAGGTCGGCGGGTACGACGGCGAGGTGCTCTTCGACACCGTCGCCACGATCGTGCTCGACCTGCCCTGGGACTCCGCCCGGGAGCGGCCCGTCCGGACCCTCTCCGGCGGCCAACAGAAGCGCTTCGCCCTGGAACTGCTGCTCCGCGGCACCGACGAGGTGCTGCTCCTCGACGAGCCGGACAACTTCCTCGACGTGCCCGGCAAGCGGTGGCTGGAGGCCAGGCTGCGGGAATCCGGCAAGTCGGTGCTCTACGTCTCGCACGACCGGGAGCTGCTGGCCCAGACCGCCGACCGGGTGGTCGCGGTCGAGGGCGGCAGCGCCTGGGTGCACCCGGGCGGGTTCGCGAGCTGGTACGAGGCGCGGGTGGCCCGGCACGCCCGCCTCGACGAGCTCCGCAAGCGCTGGGACGAGGAACACCAGAAGCTGCGCGAGCTGGTGCTGATGTACAAGCAGAAGGCCGCGTACAACTCCGACATGGCCTCGCGGTACCAGTCCGCGCAGACCCGGTTGCGCAAGTTCGAGGAGGCCGGGCCGCCCCCCGTACCGCCCAAGGACCAGGATATCCGGATGCGCCTCACCGGCGGGCGGACCGGCAAGCGCGCGGTGATCGCCGCGCAGCTTGAGCTCGACGGCCTGACCTACCCCTTCGACCTGGAGATCTGGTACGGCGACCGGGTCGCGGTGCTCGGCGCGAACGGCACGGGGAAGTCCCACTTCCTCCGGCTGCTCGCCCGGGGCGGCACCGACCCGGAGCCGGCCAACACCCCGGTCGACGGGGCGGGCGCGCTCGCGCCGGTCACCCACGACGGGGTGGTGCGGCTCGGCGCCCGGGTCCGGCCCGGGCACTTCTCGCAGACCCACGACCGGCCCGAGCTGATGGCGAAGACGCTGGTCGACATCCTGTGGCGGGGCGACGAGCACCGCGCCGGGATGGACCGGCACGCGGCCATGGCCGCGCTCAGCCGGTACGAGCTGGCCGGCCAGGGTGACCAGCGGTTCGGCACCCTCTCCGGCGGGCAGCAGGCGCGGTTCCTGGTGCTGCTGCTGGAGCTGTCCGGGGCGACCCTGCTGCTGCTCGACGAGCCGACGGACAACCTCGACCTGGCCTCCGCCGAGGCGTTGGAGGCGGGGCTGACCGCGTTCGAGGGGACCGTGATCGCGGTGACCCACGACCGGTGGTTCACCCGCTCCTTCGACCGGTTCGTGCTGTTCCGGGGCGACGGCGAGGTGGTGGAGACGACTGAGCCGGTCTGGGACGTGAAGTGATCGGCGCGGAGTTGGTCGACCGGCTCCGCGGGTGAGCAGCCGCTGCATCCGGGGAGCGAAGTTGGGCGGCAGCGGTCGCGAGGTGATCCCGGCTCTGCCGGAGGATGCTTCGCGGCCGCTACGAAGCTGATGTCGTGAACGAATCACCCCTCGTGCCGGGGCGGGGCCGTGGCCGCGACGCCCGAGCCGTCCGGGGTCAGCGGTCCGCCGCCCGTGGGACCGCCGGACCGGCCCGGGCCGTCCGTCGGCCGGCTGGCCCGACGACCACAACCCGGCGGGCATAGGGTGGATCTCGTGACTGAGATGACCTACCGCCGGTTGGGCGACTCCGGGCTCGTGGTGTCCGTGGTCGGCATCGGCTGCAACAACTTCGGCCGCAAGCTCGACCTCGACGGCACCCGGGCGGTGGTGGACGGCGCCCTCGACGCCGGGATCAACTTCTTCGACACCGCCGACATCTACGGCGAGCCGCAGGGCGGCTCCGAGGAACTGCTCGGCCAGGCGCTCAAGGGCCGCCGGGACGACGTCGTGGTCGCCACCAAGTTCGGCATGGACATGCACGGCCTCAACGGCCCGGACTTCGGCGCCCGCGGCGCCCGCCGCTACATCGCCCGCGCGGTCGAGGCGTCGCTGCGCCGGCTCGGCACCGACCACATCGACCTGTACCAGATGCACGAGCCCGACCCCGGCACCCCGATCGACGAGACCCTCGCCGCGCTGGACGACCTGGTGCGGGCCGGCAAGGTCCGCTACCTCGGCAACTCGAACTTCGCCGGCTGGCAGATCGCCGATGCCGACTGGACCGCCTCCTCCCAGGGGCGGGCCCGCTTCATCAGCGCGCAGAACCACTACTCGCTGCTGGAGCGGTCCGTCGAGGCCGAGGTGATCCCCGCGTGCGAACGGTTCGGCCTCGGCATGCTGCCGTTCTTCCCGCTCGCCAACGGGCTGCTCACCGGCAAGTACAAGCGCGGCGAGGCGCCGCCAGCCGGCAGCCGGCTCTCCGGCGGCGGCCGGTACGCCGAGCGCCTGGCCGCCGCGGACTGGGACACCATCGAGGCGATCGAGGCGTACGCCGCGGAGCGCGGGATCACCACGCTCCAGGTGGCCATCGGCGGGCTGGCCGCCCGCCCCGCGGTGACCTCGGTGATCGCCGGCGCCACCACGCCCGAGCAGGTGCGCGCCAACGCCGAGGCGGGCACCTGGCAGCCGACCGACGAGGACCTCGACGCCCTCGACGCCATCCTCTGACAGCACCCGCCCGCCACCCTGCCCGGACCACGCCCGGCCGCCCCACCGTGGGCGACCGGCGTGCCGCACGCCGCCCGGGCACTGCACCGCGCCCGCACCGCGCCGCACCGTGCGTAAGTGCCGTGTCAGGCCGTGCCCGCGCACCTGCACCGGGCCGTGCCCTGAGCGCTGCACCGGGGCGTGCCCCTTGGGCACGTCGGGGAAGAGCCGTCGCCAAACCGGTCCACGCAGCATCGTCCAGGTGAGCAGTCCGTCGGCGACGGCCCGGCTGCCGCCGAACGGCAGGAACGACAGCCGTCGGGGAACGCGCGGGCCGCGGGCATCCGGACAGCATGGCGTGAGCGGGCGGTCACCCGCTGCCCCCGACGTCGACATCGGACGGTCAGTGGGAAAAGCGGACCCCCGCTCTTGGCGGATCCGCCCATCCGTCGTACGGTGGGCCGCAAGTGACCCACGGGAGCCCGGTGCACCGGGCTGAGAGGGGGGCTGAAGCCCCCGACCGTCGAACCTGATCCGGGTAATGCCGGCGCAGGGAGGAGTGTTGCCGTGCCGCCCCTGGGACGACTGCATCTGATCACCGACACCCGGCCGGGGCGGGACCCGCTCGCGGTGCTGCGTGCCGCCCTGCCGGTGGCCCGCGCCGAACTGGTCGTCCAGGTCCGGGTGGAGGACGACGCCACCGATCGCCAGGCGTACGAGCTGGCCCGGCGGGTGGTCGCGCTCTGCCGGCCGTACGGGGCGACGTGCCTGGTCAACGACCGACTGCACGTGGCGCTCGCGGTCGACGCCGCGGGTGGGCACGTCGGCGCGGAGGACCTGCCGGTGCGGGCGGCCCGTCGGGTGCTCGGCTCGACCGCCGTGCTCGGGGCGACCGCGCGGGAGCCGGTGAGCGCCGCCGAGGCGGTCGCCGCCGGGGCCAGCTACCTGGGCGTGGGCCCCTGCCACCTCACCGGCACCAAGGCCGGTCTGCCCGCGCCGATCGGCCCCGCCGGGGTGCACGCGGTCGCCGAGGCGGTGGAGGTGCCGGTGATCGCCATCGGCGGAGTGACCGCCGCGAGCGTGCCCGCGCTGCGGGCCGCCGGGGCGTACGGGGTGGCGGTGGTCGGGGCGCTCTCCGGGGCCCCGGATCCCGCCCGCGCCGCCGCCGAACTGCTCGGGGCGCTGACGTGCTGACCCGACCGGACGTCGCCGTGGTGGGGGCGGGACCCGTCGGGCTGGCGATCGCCTGGCGCTGCGCGTCGCGTGGCCTGCGGGTGGTCGTGCACGATCCGGCCCCGGGTTCCGGGGCGTCGCACGTCGCGGCGGGGATGCTCGCGCCGGTGGCCGAGGCGTACTTCGGGGAGCCCGAGCTGACCGGGCTGCTCGCCGAGTCCGCCGCCCGCTGGCCGGGCTTCGCCGCCGAGCTGGCCGAGGCCGCCGGCACCGGATTCGGGTACCGCACCGAGGGCACGCTGGTGGTCGGGCTCACCGGCGACGACCTGGCCGAGGCGCGGCGGCTGTGGTCGTACCAGCAGGGGTTGGGGCTGCCGATCACGCCGCTGCGCCCGTCGGAGCTGCGGGAGCGCGAGCCGGCGCTGGCGCCGCGGGTGCGCGGCGGCGCGGTCGCCCCCGGCGACCACCAGGTCGACCCGCGGCGGCTGGTCGCCGCGCTGCGGGCGGCGGCCGAGCGGGCCGGGGTGACCCTGCTGCCGGGCCGCGTCGCCCAGCTGTCCGACGTGGACGCGGGCGTCACCGTCGTGGCGGCCGGCTGCGGGGCGGCGGCGCTCACCGGGCTGCCGGTCCGGCCGGTGAAGGGGCAGGTGCTCCGGCTCCGCGCGCCCGGTCGCGGCGCGCCGGGCTTCCGGCACGTGATCCGGGGGTACGCGGACGGCGAGGCGGTCTACCTGGTGCCCCGGGACGGCGGCGAGGTGGTGGTCGGGGCGACCGTCGAGGAGCGCGTCGACACCGAGGTGACCGCCGGAGCGGTGCTGCGGCTGCTCCGCGCCGCCGTCGACCTGGTGCCCGAGCTGGCCGAGTACGACCTGGTCGAGGCGTCCGCCGGGCTGCGCCCCGGCACGCCGGACAACGCGCCGATCGTCGGGCCGCTGCCCGGCCGACCCGGCGTGTTCGCCGCCACCGGGCACCACCGGCACGGCATCGTGCTCACCCCGGTCACCGCCGACCTGGTCGCCGACCTGATCGTCACCGGCGAGGCGGACCCGTTGCTGACGCCCTTCCGCCCGGACCGGTTCGCCGCTTTCCCGCCGGCCGACGCCGGCAGCCCCGATCCGGACTGCGCCGGCGACGGCCGGTTCGCCGGGGCCGGCACGCCCGGTCCGATCGGGGTCGGCCCGACGTCCGAGAAGGAGCAGACGTGGAACTGACCGTGAACGGGGCCGGGCGGACCGTGCCCGGCGGGGCGACGGTGGCGGACGTGGTCCGGGCGGTCACCGCCCAGCAGCGCGGCCTCGCGGTCGCGGTCAACGGCGAAGTGGTGCCGCGCGGCGGCTGGCCGGCGACGGTGCTGCGGGACGGCGACCGGGTCGAGGTGCTCAGCGCCGCCCAGGGCGGGTGAGCGCGGTGACCTTCACGATCGGCGGCGAGACGTTCGGCTCGCGGCTCATCCTGGGCACCGGCGGCGCGGCCAACCTGCACGTGCTGGAGCAGGCGATCCGCGCCTCCGGCACCGAGCTGGTCACCCTGGCGCTGCGCCGCGTCGGCACCGCCCCCGGCACCGCCGGCGGACTGCTCGACCTGCTCGACCGGTGCGCGGTGCAGGTGCTGCCGAACACCGCCGGCTGCCACACCGCCATCGAGGCGGTGAAGGTGGCCCGCCTGGCCCGGGAGGCGTTCGACACCGACTGGGTGAAACTGGAGGTGATCGGCGACGAGCGCACGCTGCTGCCCGACGGAGTGGAACTGCTGCGCGCCGCCGAGGAGCTGGTCGCCGACGGGTTCACCGTGCTGCCGTACACCTCGGACGATCCGATCCTGGCCCGCCGGCTCGCCGACGTGGGCTGCGCCGCGGTGATGCCGGCCGGGGCGCCGATCGGCTCCGGGCTGGGCGTCACGAACCCGCACCACATCCGGTTGATCCGGCAGAGCGTGGCCGTGCCGGTGATCCTGGACGCCGGCATCGGCACCGCCTCCGACGCGGCGCTCGCCATGGAGCTGGGCTGCGACGCGGTGCTGCTGGCCAGCGCGGTCACCCGGGCCGCCGACCCGGTGGCGATGGCCACCGCCATGCGGTACGCCGTCGAGGCCGGCCGCCTCGCTCACGACGCCGGCCGGATCCCCCGCCGCTTCCACGCCCTCCCCTCCACTCCCGACGAGGGAAGGCCCGCCCTGTGACCCGGGCGGCGGTGATCCCGGTGGCGGGCGAAGGGCTGGGCCGCGCCCGGCGGGTGCCGGCGGGCCTGGTGGTGCTGACCGAGCGGCGGCTGGCGCGGCGGCCATTGGACGAGGTCATCGCGGCGGCCGTCGTCGGGGGAGTGCGCTGGGTGGTGCTGCGGGAGAAGGACCTCCCGCGCGCCGAACGGGCCGCGCTCGCCGCCGACCTGCGCACGATCCTCACCGAGGTCGGCGGCACCTTGATCGTCGCCGGCCCCGACCCCCTCAACGGCGACGCCATCCACCTGCCCTCGGCGGGACCGTACCCACCGCCCCGGCTCGGCATGGTCGGCCGCTCCTGCCACGACGGGGCGGAGCTGCACCGACTCACCACAGAGGACTACGCCACCCTCTCACCTGTCCACCCGACCAGGACCAAACCCGGCTACGGCCCACCCCTGCACCCACACGGGCTGCGGGAGCTCATCCGGCAGAGCCCCGTGCCGGTCCTGGCACTCGGCGGCGTGGAGACACCGCAACAGGTCACCGCCTGCGTGGAGGCGGGCGCGGTCGGAGTGGCGGTGCTCGGTGCCGTCATGCGAGCCGAGGACCCGACCGAGGCAGCCGCCACGCTGACCGAAGCCTTCAACGAGGCGGCCGCAGCCCTCAACCGCAACCACCGGGGGAGACTGTGACTCCGACCACCATCCTCACCATCGCCGGCTCCGATTCCGGCGCCGGAGCCGGGATCCAGGCCGACCTCAAGGTCTTCGCCGCCCTCGGCGCGTACGGCACGTCCGTCATCACCGCCGTCACCGCGCAGAACACCCGGGGCGTCGACGCCGTCCTGCCGCTGCCACCCCGCACGGTCACCGAGCAGCTCGACAGCGTGCTCGCCGACTTCGGCGTACGGGCGGTGAAGACCGGCATGCTCGGCACCCCGGCGGTCGCCGACGTGGTGGCGGACGCGGCGCGGGCCGGGCGCCTGCCGCGCCTGGTCGTCGACCCGGTGCTGGTCGCCACGAGTGGACACCGGCTCGGCGTGGTGGAGGCGGTCGAGCGGCTGCTGCCGTACGCGGAGGTGGCGACGCCGAACTGCGCGGAGGCCGCGGCCCTCACCGGACGCCCGGTGACCACGGTCGAGGAGATGGTCGCCGCGGCCGAGACGCTCGCGGCCGGCGGCCCGGCGCACGTGGTGGTGACCGGCGGCGACGTGGACGCGGCCGGCGAGTCGGTCGACGTGCTGGTCGGCGGCGGGACGACCACGCTGCTGCGCGCGCCGCGGGTGGCGACCCGGCACAACCACGGCACGGGCTGTTCGTTCTCGGCGGCGGTCGCCGTCCGGCTGGCGGCGGGCGACCCGGTGCCGGTCGCGGTAGCCGCCGCCAAGGAGTACGTCACCCGGGCGCTGACCGGCGCGCGGGGTTGGGAGCTGGGCGCGGGACGCGGCCCGCTGGACCACTTCGGCTGGTCCTGTTGACCATCAGGGAGGCTGTCATGCAGGCACGTCGCAAGGTCTACGCGGAGGGGTCGCGGCCGGACGTCCGAGTGCCGTTCGCCGAGGTGGAGCTGGCCGGGGACAACCCGCCGCTCCGCCTCTACGACACGTCCGGGCCGGGTTCGGACCCGGAGGTGGGGCTGCCGCCGCTGCGCGGACCGTGGATCGCTGCCCGGGGCGACGTGGCACCGGTGCGCGGCGCCGGGACGCCGCTCGCGGGCGCGGACGGCAGGCGGCCGACGCAGCTCGCGTACGCCCGGGCCGGCGTGGTGACGCCCGAGATGGAGTTCGTGGCGATCCGGGAGGGTGTCGACCCGGAGTTCGTCCGGGCGGAGATCGCCGCCGGTCGGGCGGTGCTGCCGCTCAACGTCAACCACCCCGAGTGCGAGCCGGCGATCATCGGCAAGGCGTTCCTGGTCAAGGTGAACGCCAACATCGGTACGTCGGCGGTCACCTCGTCGGTGGCCGAGGAGGTGGAGAAGCTGACCTGGGCGACCCGGTGGGGCGCGGACACCGTGATGGACCTGTCCACCGGCAGGCGGATCCACGAGACCCGCGAGGCGATCGTGCGGAACTCGCCGGTGCCGATCGGCACCGTGCCGATCTACCAGGCCCTGGAGAAGGTCGGCGGTGACCCGGTGAAGCTGAGCTGGGAGGTGTTCCGGGAGACCGTCGTGGAGCAGGCCGATCAGGGCGTGGACTACATGACGGTGCATGCCGGGGTGCTGCTGCCGTACGTGCCGCTGGCGGTGGACCGGGTCACCGGGATCGTCTCCCGGGGCGGCTCGATCATGGCGGCCTGGTGCCTGGCGCACCACCAGGAGAATTTCCTCTACACCAACTTCCGCGAGCTCTGTTCGCTGCTTGCGAAGTACGACGTCACCTTCTCGCTGGGGGACGGGCTGCGGCCGGGGTCCATCGCGGACGCCAACGACGAGGCGCAGTTCGCCGAGCTGCGTACCCTCGGCGAGTTGACCAGGGTCGCCTGGGAGTACGACGTGCAGGTGATGATCGAGGGGCCGGGTCACGTGCCGATGCACAAGATCAAGGAGAACGTGGACCTCCAGCAGGAGTGGTGCCACGAGGCCCCGTTCTACACCCTCGGTCCGCTGACCACCGACATCGCGCCCGCGTACGACCACATCACCTCGGCGATCGGCGCGGCGATGATCGGCATGTTCGGCACGGCGATGCTCTGCTACGTCACCCCGAAGGAGCACCTCGGGCTGCCGGACCGGGACGACGTGAAGGCGGGCGTGATCGCGTACAAGATCGCGGCGCACGCGGCCGACCTGGCCAAGGGGCACCCCGGGGCGCAGGCCTGGGACGACGCGCTGTCCAAGGCCCGGTTCGAGTTCCGCTGGGAGGACCAGTTCAACCTCTCGCTCGACCCGGAGACCGCGCGGGCGTACCACGACGCGACGCTCCCCGCCGAGCCGGCGAAGACCGCGCACTTCTGTTCGATGTGCGGGCCGAAGTTCTGCTCGATGAAGATCACCCAGGAGCTGAAGGAGTACGCCGCCCGGGGCATGAGGGACAAGTCGGCGGAGTTCCTGTCCGCCGGCGGTCGGGTCTACCTCCCGCTCGCCTGAGGTCACGCCGGTCGGGCCGTCCCGCGCGGTCGGCCCGACCGGCGTTCCGGTCAGTCCCGGTGGTGCCGCCCGGTACGCAGCGAGCCCGAGTCGCCGTCCGCGGCCGGCCGGCCCAGCCCGGTGACCCAGTCGACGTACTCCTCGTCGTGCGGCGGCACCGGCTCCGCCTCGCGGCTGTTCCGCTCCGCCGTGCTCTCCTCGCCGCCCTTCGCCCGGTTCCGCCGGAACAGGCCACGGCGGGACCGGCCCTTTCCGGTGCCGGCCTCCTCATCGCCGTCGGCCGCGGAAGGAGACTGGTCGTCGGTCTCCCGCCCCGGGTCGTCGGCCTGGTGTGCCCGCTCGCCGCCGGGGGAACCGGCTGGTGCCGGGTCGACCGCGCTCGGCCCGACTGCGCGCCGCGCGTTCGCCAGGGCGTCCCAACTGGCCGCGCGGTCCAGGTCGGGCAGCGCCCGGTGCCGGGGGCGCGGCGCCGGCGCGGCCGGGGTGCCGCTGTCGACGGCCGCGGTGGCGTCCGTCGTGGGCCCGGTCGGGGCGGCGGCCGGCCGGGGGGTGGCCGGCCCGGCCGGCGCGGGCGCGACCGGCCAGGCCGGCCGGACGTCGCCGCGCCGATCCGCGTCGCCGGAGAAGATCGGGCGGGGGCTCGGCGAGAAGCCGTGCCGAGCCTCCGCCGCAGCGCCGTCGGGCGTCGCCGGCGACTGGTGCGCCGGGCCGGCGGGCGGTGCCGCCGGCAGCCTCCCGCCGGGTCGGCCGGTGCCTGTCGCGATCCCCGGCGCGCGGCTGGCTCCTGCGGCACCGAAGGGATCGGCGGTTCCGGCCCGGTCCGCGGCGGTGGCCTCATCAGCGGCGGTGGAGCGGTCGGCGGTGCTGGACCGGTCGGCTCCGCTGGACCGGCCGGCGGCGCTGGACCGGCCGGCGGCGCTGGACTGCCGGGCGGCGGTGGCCGGGGCAAGGTCGGCGGCGGACGTGGCGGTCGGCGTCGAGGGCGAGATGGCCGTCGGCAGGTCCGTGGTGGAAACGGTGGTTGCCACGTCGGCAGGCCGGGATGTGGCGGCCACCGGTGCGGGGCTGGTGCGGGCGGGGTCGCCGTTCGATGTCGGGTGCCCGGTCTCCGGTGCGGCGTCGGTCGAGCTCGGCGTCGGGGCGGTCGCCGTCGGCTCGGCCGACCGCGACCTGCGGGCCCGCTTCGGCCGGCCCGTCGACGACGTCGGGGACGCCGACCGGGACCCGGCGGGCGAACCGGACCGGGACGCCGGGGCGTGGGCCGCCGTACCGGTCAGCCCGGTCAGGGCGGTGCCGTCCGGACCGCCCACGCCCGGTCCGGGCGCGTCAGTTTCCGGCGTGCGTGCCGACTCGACGTCGGGCGTGGCCGCTCCGCCCCCGGCGGTGGCCGCCGGCGCCGGGACGACGGGTCCGGGCACCTCCGCGCCGACCTTGGGCGTCGCCGTCCTGGGCGAGGGCGCGGGTGCCGCTGCCTCGGCCGACGGGCCGGGGGTCGCCGTCCCGGGCATGGGTGTGGCCGCCTGGGCCGAAGGAGCGGGCGTCGCCGTCCCGGTAGCGGGCGTGGGCGCCGCCTCCGGGGCCGAGCGGCCGGGTCTTGGCGTGGGTGTCGCCGGGGCGGGCACGGTCCCGGCCGCGGTCGTACCGGGTCGCGTCGCCTTCGGCGTCGACGTCCGACCGGCGGCGACCACGTCCACGGCCGAGATGCGCCTCGCCGACGAGAGCGGGGTGGGTGCCGGAAGGCTCTGAGTCGGGTCGTCGGCGTCCCGTTCGATCACCGGACCGGCCCCGGCCGCTCCGATCGCGGCCGGCGGGCCGATGGTGCGGTCGCGGGCCACGGCGCCGGACGCCGGGGCGCCGGCGAGGCGAGCCGGGTCATCCTCGGCGGCGGAGACGGGAGCCGGGGTCACGAGGTCACGGTCGTCGGCGGGCGCGACGGGCGGGGTTGCGAGGTCGCGGTCGTGGGCGGGTACCACGGACCGGGCCGCGAGGTCGCGGTCGTCGGCGGACGCCGGGACGGGGGCTGCCGGGCCCCGGTCGTCGCCGGAACGGGCGTTCCGACGAATGGTCGGCCGGGCGACGCCGGGCGGTGCCGGCGTCGGCGTGCCGCTGGACGCCACGGGCCATTCCCAGTGTGCGGGGGTGGGTCGGTTGGCGCCGGCCGGGTGGGTGTCCCGGGCGGCCGACTGGGTGCCGAGGTCGACAGCGCTGCCACCCGCGGCCGCGGTCGGTGCGCCGGCACGGCTCGGGTCGGCCGAGGAGGCCGGGTGGTCCTCCGTCCGGTCCACCGGGGACCCCGCCGAGGAGGCGGTGGGCCCGGTCGGGAGGGGCTGGAGGATGTCGGTCGGCTCGATGGCCCTGGTCGCCGGCGTCTCGGACGGTCGACGCAGCACGGTGGCGGCCGTCGAGCCGAGCGCGCCGGCGGCGACCGCGATGAGCGCCCCGTAGTAGGGTGCGAGCTGGTACCGGTCGGCCGCGTCGCCGGGGCCGGCGGTCAGGTAGGCGAACGCCACCAGGACCGGGCCGGCCGCGCCCGCGGCGCCGCCGACCAGCGGCTGGTGGCCGTGCCGGCGGGCCAGCGCGCCGACGGCCGCGCCGGCGAGCAGCGCCACCGTGGGCAGGACCAGCATGGCCAGGCGCTGCGCCGTCGCCGCGTCCAACCACGACGGCTCCAGGACCCCGAGGCGTACGGTGGGCAGCGGCCCGGTCGAGGCCAGCGCCGGCGCCACCGAGATCAGCGCGAGCAGCCAGAGCACGCCGCCCGTCATCACGATGTTCCAGCCCAGCGGCGGGTTCAGCAGTACGGCGAGCGCCGCCCCGGCGCCGACCACCGCGCCGAGGATGGCGCAGATGCCGACCGCCCAGACCGGGTCGACCGTGCCGCCGATCTCGGTCGCGCGGGCGGGCTGCATGCACAGCGGCGCGACGACGATCGCGCCCAGCGCGGCGGCCCCGGCGACCGAGAATTGTTCGGTGGTGCCGCCCGGGAACCCGTACCGGCGGGCGAGTCGTCCGGTGACGACGGCGCCGGCCACCGCGGCGACCGCCGCGAACCAGGCCACCCAGACGAGCTGGGCCAGCCACCGGTTGACCGAGCCGTCGGTGAACGCGCCGTTGAGGCGCACGATGCCGAACCCGTACGCGATGCCGAGCTGGCCGGCCCCGGCCAGCACGCTCACCCCGAGCGCCGTGAGCAGCAGCCTGCCCCACGTCCGAAAGGCCATGTCGGGCACGTTACGGCGCGGTGCGCCCGATCGCCACCTTGACGCAGCGCGGCGCGGCGCGCGCCGCCGGTGTGGCTACTTCAGCTCGACCAGGCGGGCCAGATAGGTCGTGTCCCCGACATTGGTGAGCAGGTGCACGGCGCCCGGGTCGCGGTAGACCACCCCGCCGGTCGGTTCGTCGGCGTCGATCCGGGTGCCGTCGACGGTCTGCACCACGTTCTTCGCGCCCTGGATCGCCACCACCAGGTACGGGTGGTCGTGCCGGTGCAGCGGCTGCCGCTCGCCCGGCTCCAGCCGGATGTGCCAGACCCGCACCCGGTCGTTCTCGTAGACGACCTCCTGGCCCACCGGGCCGAGTTCGACGTCCTGGGACAGTTCGGTCATCGGGTTCCGTCCAGCTGGGGGAGCACCTCGGCGGCGATGAGCTCCAGGTGGTCGAGGTCGGCGAAGTCGATCAGCCGCAGGTGCACCCGGGTGGCGCCGATCGCGGCGAACTCGCCGAGCCGGTCGACCAGCTGCGTCGGGGAGCCGACCACCGGGTCCTCCGGCGGCAGGGCGCTCTTGACGTGCAGCGGCGCGGCCCGCCGCTGCGCCTCCGCGTCGGTCCGGCCGATCGCCACCACGATCCCGGCGGAGAGCACCAGCGGTGCCCGCCCGGACTCCGTACGGCCGGTGCGCTGGCACGCCTCGGTCACCCGCTCGTACGCGGCGGCCGTCTCGGCGACGCTCTTGAACGGCATGTTGAACTCGTCGGCGTACCGGGCGGCCAGCTCGGGGGTGCGCTTGGGGCCGCGGCCGCCGACGATCACCGGCGGGCCGGGCCGCTGCACCGGCTTGGGCAGCGCGGGCGCGTCCGCCAGCCGGTAGTGCTCGCCGGTGAAGCGGTACGTCTCGCCGGGCGGGGTGCGCCACAGCCCGGTGATGATCTCGAGCTGTTCGGCCAGCCGGTCGAACCGCTCGGTCACCCCCGGGAAGGGGATGCCGTAGGAGAGGTGTTCCCGCTCGTACCAGCCGGCGCCGATGCCCAGCTCGACCCGGCCGCCGCTCATCTGGTCGACCTGGGCCACCATCACCGCGAGGGGCCCGGGGAGCCGGAAGGTGGCCGAGCTGACCAGGGTGCCGAGCCGGATCCGGGAGGTCTCCCGGGCCAGCCCGGCCAGGGTCAGCCAGGCGTCCGTGGGACCGGGCAGCCCGGGGTCGTCGCCCATCGACTGGTAGTGGTCGGCGCGGAGGAAGCCCTCGAACCCGGCCGCCTCGACCAGCCGGGCGAACCGGAGCTGGTCGTCGTAGCTGGCCCCCCGGTGCGGCTCGGTGAAGACCGACACCCGCATGGTCACCGCCCTCCCGTGCCGGACCCCGCCGGCGTCTCCGCCGGGCCGGCCGCCGCCGCGTCCTCGGTCTGTGCCGCGACGACCGGGACGTCCCGTTCCATCAACAGCTCGTGCAGGTCGGCGCTGACCTGGGCCACCTCGGCCAGGTGGGCGTTGCGACCGAGGGTGCGGGGCCGGGGGATGTCCACCTCGAGGATCTTGCGGATCCGGCCGGGGCGGGGGCTGAGCACGACGACCCGGTCGGCGAGCAGCACCGCCTCGTCGATCGAGTGGGTGACGAAGACGATGGTCGCGCTCGTCTCCGTGTGCACCCGCTGGAGTTCGCCGGAGAGCTCTTCCCGGGTGAGCGCGTCGAGCGCCGAGAAGGGCTCGTCCATCAGCATCACCCGCGGTTCGCCGATCAGCGACCGGCACAGCGAGACCCGCTGCTGCATGCCGCCGGAGAGCTCGTGCGGCAGGCGCTTCTCGAAGCCGCCGAGGCCGGCCAGGTCCAGCAGCTCCCGGGCCCGCTCGCGGTGCCTGGCCCGGCTCCAGCCGAAGATCTCGACCGGGAGCAGGACGTTGTCCAACACCGAGCGCCAGGGCAGCAGGGCGGGCCGCTGGAACAGCATGGCGATGTCGCGGCGGGGCCGGGTGATCGGCGTGCCGGCCACGGTGATCTCGCCCTCGGTGACCGGCAGCAGCCCGGCGATCATGCGGAGCAGGGTGGACTTGCCGCAGCCGGAGCGGCCGAGGACGGCGACGAACTCGCCCTCCGCGACGTCGAGGTCGATGCCGCGCAGCGCCTCGACGCGACCCGAGCGGCCGTCGAAGGTGCGGGACACCGCGGACAGCTTGATCATCTCCGGCCGGCTCCCTCCCGCTCGACGACCACGAGCCCGGCAAGGGTAACCGGATGTCGTCCCTATAGCACCGTCCAGGATGGACGATGGTCGGTTTCCGTTCCGCAACTTCGTTTCCGTTCCGCAACCGGTACGCCCGGCCTTGCGACGCTGCCCTTCTCGTACGCTGTGCCCGCGAAGAGTCCCCTCACGACGGTCCCGTCGGCTGCCCCCTCCTGCCGGCACCGTCGGACCCACGACCCGTCCGGGTGGCATGACCTGGTCGGAAAGGACATGGTGCACTGATGAGAAGGCTGACCCGTACGGTCGCCGCGGCCGCGCTGGCCACCGCCCTCGCCCTGGTCTCCGGCTGCAGCAGCGGCTCGGACAAGTCCGGCGACCCCAAGAGCGCGGGTGCCGGGACGGTGGAGAAGGTGACCTATCTCACCTCGTTCGGCAACTTCGGCCGTGACTCCTACGCCTGGGTGGCGAAGGAGAAGGGCTTCTTCAAGGACGCCGGCTTCGACGTGGAGATCAAGCCCGGCCAGGGCACCGGCGCGGTCATCCAGACCGTGGTCGGCGGCCAGGCCGACTTCGGCCCGATCGACCTCACCGGCGGCATCCTCCAGCTCGGCAACGGCCAGGCCAAGGACTTCGTCGCGGTGGCGGCGATCCAGCAGCGCACCATGGCCGCCATCGTCTCGGTCGAGGGCAAGAACATCGCCACGCCGAAGGACCTGGAGGGCAAGAAGCTCGCCGACACCCCCAGCTCCGTCGTGCGCAACCTCTTCCCCACGTACGCCAAGCTGGCCGGCGTCGATGCCAGCAAGGTGACCTGGGTCAACGGTGAGCCGCAGACCCTGATGGGCACGCTCGCCTCCGGCTCGGTCGACGGCATCGGCCAGTTCGTGGTCGGTCAGCCCACCGTCGAGGCGGTGACCAAGAAGAAGCCGGTCGTACTGCCGTACAGCAACGTCATGCAGGACCTCTACGGCAACGCGCTGATCACCTCCACGAAGATCGCCAAGGAGAAGCCGGAGATGGTCAAGCGCTTCACCGCGGCGCTGCTCAAGGGCCTGGAGTACGCCCTGGCCAACCCGCAGGAGGCGGCGGACATCCTGAAGAAGAACGTGGCCGCCACCAACCCGGCCGCGGCCGCCGCCGAGCTGCAGCTGATGGCCGCGTACGTCCGGTCCAGCAACTCCGGCACCGCGCTGGGCACCCTGGACAGCGGCCGGGTCGCCAAGAGCATCGCGCTACTGCAGGGCGCGGGCGCGCTCAAGCAGAACCTGACCCCCGACCAGATCATCGACTTCAACCTCGCGCCGAAGGCCTGACCGGTCGACCCGGAGATCGGGGGTGCGGCCCGCCGGGGTTCCGGTGGGGCGCACCCCCTTCGCGTGCCGGTCGTGGGGCCGGCCGAGCAGAGGAGGACACCTTGACGGAGTTGACCCGGAGCCGGGCCGGCACGCCGGCGCCGGTGCGGTCCACGACGGAGCCGGCCGCGCCGCGCCGGGGCGGCGTACGCCCGGCGGCGGTGGGGCTGCCGGCGCTCGGGCTGCTGATCGCGGTGACGGTCTGGTGGACGGTGACGTCGGGCCTGCACCTGGTCCATCCGGCGTCCCTGCCGCCGCCGCAGGCGGTGTGGAGCGCGCTGACCGAAACGAGCGACGTGCTGCTGCCGGCGCTGGGGATCACCACCGCGATGACCGTCCTCGGCTTCCTGCTCTCCTCGGTGGCCGGCGTGCTGATCGGCATGGCGCTGGCCGCCTCCCGGCGGGTCGAGCGGATGTTCGCGCCGCTGCTGGTGGCGATCAACGCGGTGCCGAAGATCGCGCTCGGCCCGCTGCTGGTGGTCTCGGTGGGCTGGGGTCAGAAGCCGATCCTGACCATGGTGTTCCTGCTCTGCTTCTTTCCGATCGTGCTCTCCACCGCGACCGGGCTGACCACCACCCCGGCCGACCTGGCCGACCTGGCCCGGTCGCTGAACGCCTCCTGGTGGCAGTCGTTCCGCAAGGTGCGCTTCCCGGCCGCCCTGCCGCAGATGTTCGTCGGGTTGAAGGTGGCGATGCCGCTCGCCGCGATCGGCGCGGTGATCGGGGAGTTCTACTCGGACAAGCCCGGGCTGGGCTTCCAGATCCTCCAGTACAACGGGATCGGGGACACCGCGACGGCCTGGGCGGCGATCGTGCTGATCGCGCTGATGAGCATCCTGCTGTACTCCGCCCTCAGCCTCGTCGAGCGCCTCGCCCTCCCCTGGGTACGCGCCACCACCTCATCCCGCTGACCGGGTGATCCTGGAGGGAAGTCGCCCCTGGGCGGGGGCCACTTCCCTCCCAGGATCCCGACGAGTTCAGCCCGCCAGCCGCCAGCGGCCGCCCCTGGCGACCAGGGTCGTCAGCGCCTGGGGCATCAGGCCGGAGTGGTTGTCCGGGGTCATCCGGATCGGGCCGGAGAGGCCGTCCAGCTGCGACGTCTCCAGGACGTCGCGGAGGGCGTTCCGGTCCACTCGGCCGGGCTCCCCGCCGGAGCGCAGCTCGGCGTCCGCGATGAGCTGGACCGCGTCGGCGGCGAACGACGAGAAGCCGTGGTACCCGCCGAACCGGGCGGTGTAGTCCTGGAACCACTGGCGACGGGCCGCCTTGGCCGGGGTGGTGGCGATGACGTCGTCGATCACCATGGTCTGGGTGAAGATCAGGGTCGCCTTCTCGGTGGTCCGCGCCGAGCCGCCGAGGAAGAGGTCGCCCGCCGCCGACGCGTCGAAGAAGAGCGACCCGGTGAACTTCTCCTGCCGGGCGCTGGCGGCCGCGAGCGACGCCTGCTCCGGCGGCGTCCAGACGATCAGCGCCTGGGGCCCCCGCTCCACGAGTGCCGAGACCTGGCTGGTGACGTCGGTGTCGGTGGTCCGTACGGCCTCGGCGCGCAGCACCCGGATGCCGGCCTTGGCGAACTCGCCGCGCAGCGCGGTCAGCCCCTCCTTCCCGTAGTTGTCGGCGGTGTGCAGCACGGCCACCTTGCGGATGTTGCGGCGGGTCAGTTCGGTGGTGAGCGCGCCGGCGCTGTCCACCGCGTTGGGGGCCAGCTTGAAGACGTACCGGCGCTGCGCGATCGGCTCGGTGACGGCGCCGGAGGCGGCGAGCGCGATCGTCGGAATGCGCTTCTCGTCGATCGTGCGTGCGGCGCCCACCGCGCATTCGTTGCAGCCGCCCATGATGATGGCGCTGACGTTGGAGTCGTTGCTGAAATCGTTGATGTTGCGCAAGGATTCGGCGGCGTCCGAGCGGTTGTCCTTCACCTTGAGCTCGATCTTCCGGCCGCCCAGTGCGCCGGAGGAGTTCAACTGCTCGACCTTCAGTTCCAGCGCCCGCTGGTACACCTTGCCCACCGGTGCCGAGGCGCCGGAGAGTTCGAGGTCCGCGGCGATCACGATCGGGCTGGTGTCCTGCTGCTCCTCGCCGAACTGGCAGCCGGTGAGCGTGGTGGCCAGCACGGCCGATGCGAGCGCGGCGATGCTCGCGGAGCGGATGGGGCTCAACTCAGTCCTCCAGGTGCGGCGCGGGCGCAGCCCGATCACCGCCGCTTGTCCGTCCTCAGTAGAGAACGGGATTGGTCTGCCGTACGGTGTGCGCGAAGCCTGCAAAACCTTGCCAACGCCGGGCCCTGTGGTCAAGCGCGGAAGCCGGGAGCCGTTTTCGGGACGCTCATCCCACATGGTGGGGACATCGAATGTTTACGGTTGCTCACTTTGCCGGATCGACCGACCACGCTGGACGCACATGCCCTGTTCAGGGGGCTGGGGAAAAGAAGGTAATAGTTGACCGCAGACCGGCTTGAGTGCCCGCCGACCGATTCCTGCCTCACTGCGGCTTCCCAAACAGGATCTTCTCTGATGAAATCGCGGCCGTGCCGCGCGTGGCGCTGGCCGCTGTACCAGGCACGGGTCGGCGGGTCAGGCGTGGAAGAAACGACGGAGGCGATGTCGTGAGCACCGGACCTACGACCCTGCCCGAGCGCCTCGGTGCCGACCCGCGGAACCGGCGACGGCGGCTGCCCCGGCTGCGGGACGCGCGGATCCGTTCCAAGCTCGCCCTCATCCTGGTCGTCCCGGTGGCCGCCGTCATCGCACTGGCGACCATCCGACTCGTCTCGGTCGGTGAGGGCGCCTACGACGCCACCCGGATCCGCTCCCTCACCGCGCTGTCGATCGACATCTCGGCGCTCAGCCAGGACCTGCACAAGGAACGGATGGCCGCGGCCGGCTACCTGGCCGCCCCCGACCAGAAGCCGGACGACTACAACCTGCGGGTCCGCCGCACCGACGAGCGGATCACGGCGTACCGGGAGGAGCGGGGCCGGCTCGACGAGCTGCCGGCCTCGGTCCGGGACCGGCTCAAGGTCATCGACGACCACCTGGCGACGCTGAACGGCACCCGGCAGGAGGTGCTGGACCGGCAGCAGATGCCGGTGGCCGAGGCGAGCCTGCGCTACGGCATCATCCTCACCGACCTCGTCTCGTACGGCGACACCCTCGCCCAGCAGCCGGGCGGGGAGAGCCTGGCCGACGCCCGCCGGGCGGTGGCGGCCTTCGCCCACGCCAAGGCGGCGGTCGCCGAGGAACAGGCGGTGGCCTTCACCGCGCTCGCCTCCGGGCGGCTCGACGAGGAGCAGTTCTCCTCCTTCGTGGCCACCCTGACCAGCCAGCAGGAGGCGCTGCTCTCCTTCTCGCGCGCCGCCGAGCCGGAGCAGCGGGCCCTGGTCGACAGCACGGTCTCCGGCGACGCGGTGCAGCTCTCCGACCGGGTCGCGGCCGACCTGTCCCGGTCGGTCGGGCAGGTCCCGCTGGTCACCCGGGACGATGCCTCCGCCGCCATCGGCGCGGTCGACGATCTGATGCGGTGGGCCGAGATCCAGCTCCAGGACCGGCTGTTCGCCGAGGCCGACGCGGCCCGTACGGAGGTCATCCGACAGGCGGTCGTCGAGACGTCGCTCGTGCTGCTCACCCTGATCATCGCGGTGACGCTCGCCGTGGTCCTCGCCCGCTCGCTCAACCACTCGCTGCGCCGGCTGCGGGAGGGCGCCCTGGCGGTGGCCAACCACGACCTGCCGGAGGCGGTCAGCCGCCTGCAGAACGTCGGCACCATCGGCGACGGCGGGGTGGAGGAGATCGTCCAGCAGGTCCGGGACCCGATCAAGCTCAGCAACCGCGACGAGGTCGGCCAGGTGGCGGTGGCCTTCAACGTGGTGCACCGGGAGGCCGTCCGGGTGGCGGCCGAGCAGGCCGCGCTGCGGACCAGCGTGTCGGCGATGTTCCTCAACCTGGCCCGGCGCAGTCAGACCCTGGTCGACCGGATGATCGGCGAGCTGGACGCGATCGAGCGCGGCGAGGAGGACCCGAAGCGCCTCGCCCAGCTCTTCGAGCTCGACCACCTGGCCACCCGGATGCGCCGCAACGACGAGAACCTGCTGGTGCTGGCCGGGGCCGACTCGGCCGTGCCGCGCCGCGACGACGCGCTCCTGGTGGACGTGCTGCGGGCCGCCCAGTCCGAGGTGGAGCTCTACAACCGGATCGAGTTCGGCACGGTCGACACCGACGTGTCGGTCGCCGCGCACGCGGTCAACGACGTGGTCCGGCTGGTCGCTGAGCTGCTGGACAACGCCACCCGGTTCTCCCCGCCGAACACCACCGTGGTGGCCGACGGCCGGCGGATCCGGGACTACGTGCTGATCCAGGTGGAGGACCGGGGTCTGGGCCTCACCGACGAGCAGCTCGACTCGCTGAACCGGCGGCTGGCCGCCCCGCCGACGGTGGACGTGGCCGCGTTCCGGCTGATGGGCCTCGCCGTGGTGAGTCGGCTCGCCTCCCGCTACGGCGTCCGCGTGGAGCTGCGGCGGAACGTGGAGGGCGGGACCGTCGTCCAGGTGACCCTGCCGAACTCCACGGTGGTGCTGCCGGCCAGCCGGGGCCACGACCCGGCGCCGCTGGCCCGGCCGCGCCAGCCGCTGGCTGTCGAGCAGGCGCCGCTGTCCCCGGTCGGCCACGCCGACCCGCTGGACGGCGCCGGGCGTACCGCCGCGGCCACCCTGACCGACCAGTGGCGTACCGCGGCGCCCTCGCCGGCCCGCTGGCAGGGGGCGACCGAGGCGCGGGACACCGGCCCCGCGGTGCAGGTGGGGGGCTCCACCGGCGCGCTGCCGAGCCTGCCCGCCATGCCGGCCACCACGCCGGCCGCGCCCCCGCCGCCGGCCCCCGTCTCCAGCGGCCTGTCGGTGGGTACGCCCACCGGCGCCCACCCCATCCGCGAGCCGCTGCCGAAGCGGAACCGCGGCGGGGAGACCGCCAGCCCGGGCACCTCGGGGCTGCCGGTGGGTCCGATCGCCGGGCTGGGCGCCGCCGCGGCCGGCCCGGCCCCGGTGTCGCCCGTGATCCCGCCGGTCGCGGCGGCACGGGTGACTCCGTCCGCGCCGGTGGCCCCGGCCGCCCCGGTGGTCGCCCGGCCGGACCAGCGGGCCGAGGCGCCGATCTTCCGGGAGATGGAGGCGGTCTGGTTCCGCTCACACGGTGACGACGAGACGACGATCTTCACCCGGCCCCGGTTCGACGAGCCCGCCCCGGCCGCGCAGCAGCCGGTCGCCGCGGCGTCGCGGCCGCCGCTGCCGACCCGTACCTCGGGCGCCCAGGCGTCGGGTGTGACGTCGCCGCCGCCGTACACTCCGCCGTCGGCGTCGTCCGTGCCGCCCGCTCCGGCCGTACCCCCGTCCGTGCCACCGGCCTCCGCGCCGGCGTCGGCGCCGCCGGCGGCGGACGCGGACGCCTGGCGGACGGCGGCCGACGAGGGCTGGTCGCGGGCGACCCGGGCCGCCGAGCCGACCACCGGCGGCACCACCCGTTCCGGCCTGCCGAAGCGGGTGCCGCAGGCCCAGCTCGTCCCCGGCGGCATCGAGCCGAAGGGGGGCCGGTCCCAGAGCCGGCGCACGCCGGACGAAGTACGCGGCCTGCTGTCGGCCTACCACCGCGGTGTGCAGCGGGGGCGGACGGCCGGCGCGGACCTGAACAGCACCTCGATCAAGGAGACGAACCGATGAACAGGCCAGCGGCCATGCAGGACATGGGTTGGCTGCTCACCAACTTCGCCGACAGCGTGGCGGGCATCGCCCACGTGGTGGCGGTGTCCGCGGACGGGCTGCTGCTCGCCTCCTCCCGGGACCTGCCCGGGGACCGGGCGGACCAGCTCGCCGCGATCACGGCCGGCGTGGTGAGCCTGACCGAGGGTGCGGCGCGGATGTTCAGCGCGGGCGGCGTGCTCCAGACCGTGATCGAGATGGACAGCGGATACCTGTTCCTGATGTCGATCAGCGACGGCTCGTCGATGGCGGTGCTCGCCGCGCGCAGCTGCGACGTGGGCCAGGTGGGCTACGAGATGGCGCTGCTGGTGGAGCGGGTGGGTGCCGCCCTGGTGCCGCTGCCCCGGGACGTCGTGCGGTCCTGACCGGAACCCGCGTGACCAGGTGATCCGGAGCCGGCCCGGCTCCGTACGGAGGGAGGTGATCGCGAGATGGAACCACGGCGGGACCCGCGCGGCGCGCTGGTGCGACCGTACGCGGTCACCCGGGGCCGCACCGAGCCGCTGCAGAACATCGCCCTGGAAGCGGTGCTGTCGTGCACACCCACCCAGGTGGCCGAGGCGCGGTTCGCCGGGCACGACAAGTACCGCATCGCCTCGGTCTGCGAGGGCCGGGCACAGTCGCTCGCGGAGATCGCCGCGTACACCCGGATGCCGCTGGGCGTCACCCGGGTGCTGGTCGCCGACATGGTGGCCGAGGGCCTGCTGACGCTACACACTGCCGCTCCCGCGACGGGGTTCGAGGAGCGGATGAACCTGCTTGGAAGGGTGCTAAGTGGACTTCGCGAACTATGACCCCGCCGGGGCGCACCGCAGCCGGGAGATCATCTCCGCGAAGATCGTGGTCGCGGGCGGCTTCGGCGTGGGCAAGACGACCCTGGTCGGAGCGATCTCCGAGATCACTCCGCTGACCACCGAGGCGCTGATGACCGCAGCCGGGGTGGGCATCGACGACCCGTCGAAGGTGCCCGGCAAGGAGACCACCACGGTCGCCATGGACTTCGGCCGGATCACCATGGCCCAGGACCTGATCCTCTACCTCTTCGGCACGCCGGGCCAGACCCGCTTCTGGTTCATGTGGGACGAGATCATCCGGGGCGCGGTGGGTGCCGCCGTGCTCGTCGACACCCGGCGGATCACCGACGCCTTCGCCCCGCTCGACTACTTCGAGAACCGAAACCTGCCGTACGTGGTGGCGCTGAACCGGTTCGACGGTGCGCCGCAGTACGAGCCGGAGGAGGTCCGCGAGGCGCTGGCGATCTCCCCGGACGTGCCGCTGGTGATGTGCGACGCGCGGCAGCGGGAGTCGGTCAAGCAGGTGCTGGTGACGGTCGTCGAGCACGCCATGCTCCGCCTCCAGGCCGAGCACGGCCGGGGTTACCCGACCCCGGTCGGCTGACGGATCCCGCCGGCTGCTCGGCTCCGGAACGCACCTCTGTTCGGCGATATACCTGTGAGGCATAAATATGGCTCACAGGTATATCGGTCGTGAGCGGCAGATCGATCCGGTGGGCAGACCACGCCGACCGCCGTGGCGTCAGTCGACCCGGAGCCGGTAGCCGCGCTTGACGACGGTCTGCACCACGCGCGGGGCACGCAGGCCCGCCCGCAGCCGGGCCACCGCCATCTCCACCGCGTGCTCGTCGGCGCCCCGGGGGAGCGTCCGGAGCAGGGCGGTCCGCGACAGGACCCGGCCCGGGGCCCGGGCCAGCGCCCGTAACACCGCCATCGGGGCCGGGGCGAGCGGGCGCAGTTCCCCGTCGACCACGGCCGCGTGCCCGCGCAGGGTGAGCAGGTGACCGGCGGCCTTCACGCTGACCGTCCGGCTCGGCAGCTCGTCGACGATCGTGCGGACCAGCGCCCCGAGCCGGGCCCGGCTCGGGGCGCTCACCGGCACCCCCCGCCGGACGAGCGGCTCCGCGGTGACCGCGCCAACGCAGCCGGCCAGCACGTCACCGCGCAGCGCCTCCAGCACCGCCTCGGTCCGGTCCCCGGCCGCCCGCAGCAGGGCCTCCGCCGCCGGGGCGGAGGTGAACGTGACCGCGTCCACCAGCCGGCCGGCGACCAGGTCGATCAGCCGGTCCAGCGGCGCCGGGTCGGTCGGCGCGGCCCAGCGGTAGACCGGCACCTCGATCACCGTGGCCCCGGCGTCCTCCAGCGCGGCGGTGCACTCCGGCTGCCGGTCGCCGTGCAGCTGCATGGCGATGACCTGCCCGGCGACGCCGCGCCGGCGCAGGTGCTCCACCACCTCCTCGCAGCTCTCCGAGTCCGGCGACCACTGGTCGTGCAGGCCGGCGGCCCGGATCGCGCCGCGCGCCTTGGGCCCCCGGGCCACCACGTACGACCGGCCGAGCACCGAGCGCAGCGGTTCGGCCAGCCCCCAACCCTCGGCCGCCTCCAGCCAGCCCCGCATCCCGATGCCGGTGTTCGCCATCAGGATGTCCGGAGGCCGGTCGAGGCAGGCTCGGGTGGCCTCGCGCAGGTCGGTGTCGTCGGCCAGCGGCACGATCCGCAGCGCCGGGGCGAGCACCACCCGGGCGCCGCGCCGCTGGAGCAGCGCCGCCAGTTCGTCCCGCCGCCGGTCCGCGGTGACCCCGATCGTGAAGCCGGCCAGTTCGTCGGCCATCACTCCTCCTGTCGCAGCCGCACCTCGACCACCCCGTCCCGGCAGCGCGCCTCGTGCCGCCGCAGCGTCAGGTCCGGCAGGTCCAGGCAGCGCCCGGTCCGCAGGTCGTAGACCTGCTTGTGCAGCGGGGAGGCGAGCGTCGGCACCCCGGAGCGGCTGCCCACGATGCCCCGGGACATCACGTACGCCCCGCCGAAAGGGTCGAGATTGTCGACCGCGTACAGCTCGCCGCCGGTGACGAAGAGCGCCACCTGCACGCCGTCGACCAGCGCGGCGACGCCCCGGTCCGGGTCCAGCCGGTCGAGGGGGCAGACCGGCGTCCAGTCCAGCGTGCTCGTCGGGCTCATCGCTCCACCTCGCTCATCGGCGTACCTCCGGAAGGCCGAGCGCGACCGGCTGGCGGCGGCGGTCCGCGCCGGCCGCCGGCGGGGCCCCGCGTGCCGGTACGGGTTGGCCGCGCTCCACGGCGAAGGTGATGGACGGGTCTGGGGTGTCCGGGGCGTTGACGAAGGAGGTGAACCGGCGCAGCCGGTCCGGGTCGTCGAGGACGTCCCGCCACTCGTCGGAGTACGACGCCACGTGCCGGGCCATCGCCGCGTCGAGGTCGGCGCAGAGCCCGAGGGAGTCGTCCACGATGACCGCGCGCAGGTGGTCGAGGCCGCCTTCCATCGCCTCGATCCAGGCGGCGGTGCGTTGCAGCCGGTCGGCGGTGCGGATGTAGAACATCAGGAACCGGTCGATGAGGGTGACCAGCTCGTCGGTGCTCAGGTCGGTGGCGAGAAGGTCGGCGTGCCGGGGCCGGAAGCCGCCGTTGCCGCCGACGTAGAGGTTCCAACCGGTCTCGGTGGCGATGATGCCGAAGTCCTTGCTGCGCGCCTCGGCGCACTCCCGGGCGCACCCGGAGACCGCCGACTTCAGCTTGTGCGGGGCGCGCAGGCCCCGGTAGCGCAGCTCCAGCGCGATGGCCAGCCCGACCGAGTCCTGCACCCCGTACCGGCACCAGGTCTCGCCGACGCAGGACTTCACCGTGCGCAGCGCCTTGCCGTACGCGTGGCCGGACTCGAAGCCGGCGTCGACCAGCCGGCGCCAGATCTGCGGCAGCTGCTCGACCCGGGCCCCGAGCAGGTCGATCCGCTGCCCACCGGTGATCTTGGTGTAGAGCCGGAAGTCCCGGGCCACCTCGCCGATCACGATCAGCTTCTCCGGGGTGATCTCCCCGCCGGGGATCCGGGGCACCACCGAGTAGCTGCCGTCGCGTTGCAGGTTGGCCAGGAAGTGGTCGTTGGTGTCCTGCAGCGACGCCTGCTCGCCGTCGAGCACGTGCCCGGTGCCGAGCGAGGCGAGGATCGAGGCCACCACCGGCTTGCAGATGTCGCAGCCCCGCCCGCGCCCGTGGTCGGCGATGAGCTGGGAGAAGGTGCGGATGCCGCGCACCTGGACGATCTCGAACAGCTCCTGCCGGCTGGCGTCGAAGTGCTCACAGAGCGCGGTGGACTGCTGCACCCCGGCCGCGTCGAGGAGAGAAGCCAGCATCGGGACGCAGGAGCCGCAGCTCGTGCCGGCCCGGGTGCACGCCTTCAGCGCCGGCACGTCGTGGGCGCCACCGGCGATCGCCGCGTCGACAGCCACCCGGGTCACCGCGTTGCAGGAGCAGACCTGCGCCGCGCCGGGCAGCGCGGCCACCCCGCCGCCGGTCTCGCCGGCCGGGGCCAGCAGCGCCAGCGGGGGAGCGGGCAGCGGCCCGCCGACGCTGGCCCGCAGCGTCGGATAGGCGCTCGCGTCTCCGACCAGCACGCCGCCGAGCAGCGTCCGCGCGTCGTCGGAGAGGACCAGCTTCGCGTACGACCGGGTGGCCGGGTCGGTGAAGGTGACGTCGAGACAGCCCGGGGTGGTGCCGTGCGCGTCGCCGAACGAAGCCACGTCGACCCCGAGCAGCTTGAGCTTGGTGGCGGTGTCCGCGCCGGGGAAGGTGGCCGCCCCGCCGAGCAGCCGGTCGGCGACCACCTCGGCCGTCGCGTAGCCGGGGGCGACGAGGCCGTGGCAGGTGCCGTCCACGGCCGCGCACTCGCCCACCGCCCAGATCCGCTCGTCGGAGGTCCGGCAGGTCGCGTCGACCAGCACGCCGCCGCGCGGGCCGAGTTCCAGCCCGGCGGTCCGGGCCAGCTCGTCGCGGGGCCGGATGCCGGCGGCCACCACGACCAGGTCGGCGTAGACCATGCTGCCGTCGGAGAGTTCCAGCGCGGCGACCGCGCCGTCCGGGCCGGGGCGGAGCGCGGTGGTGGCCACTCCGAGGTGCGTGGTGACGCCCAGCTCCGCCACGTAGCGCCGGAGCATCGCGCCGCCCGCCTCGTCCACTTGCACCGGCATCAGCCGGGACGCGAACTCGACGACGCTGGTCTGCAGGCCGAGCAGCCGCAGCGCGTTCGCCGCCTCCAGGCCGAGCAGGCCGCCACCGATCACCGCGCCCGTCCGCCGGCCCACGGCGTGCGCCCGGATCGCCGCCAGGTCGTCCAGCGTCCGGTAGACGAAGACCCCCGGCAGCGCGGTGCCGTCGACCGGCGGCACGAACGGGTACGAGCCGGTGGCGAGGACCAGCGCGTCGTACGGGTGCTCGCCGGCCGCCGTGCGCACCATCCGTCGCGCCCGGTCGATGCTGAGGGCCGGCTCGCCAAGCCGCAGCGCCACCCCGTCGTCGCGGGTGTGCAGGTTCAACTCCTCGGCGCTCACCCCGTCGAAGAAGGCCGAGAGGCGCACCCGGTCGTACGCGGGCCGGGGCTCCTCGGCGAGCACCGTCACCCGCCAGCGCCGGTCGTGGTCCCGGGCGCGCAGCGCCTCGACGAAGCGCTGCCCCACCATGCCGTTGCCGATGACGACCAGATCGCCGCCGCTCATCCCGTCACCTCCACCGCGTCGCCGTCCATCCCGTTCATCGCGTCGCCACCGGTTCGGCCCCGCCGAGCCAGTCGGCGATGCCGGCGAGGGCGTCCCGGCAGCCGCCGCAGCCGGTGCCGGCCCGGGTCGCGCCGGACAGCGCGTCGACCGTCCGGGCGCCGGAGCGCCAGCAGGCCACCAGCGCCCCCTTGCTGACGTCGTTGCACTGGCAGACCGTGGCCGCGTCGGGCATCAGCGCCGGGGACGCGGCTGGCGCGGCCGGGACCGTGCCGAAGGCCCGGCCGAGCAGCAGCGACCGCCGGTCCGCCGGCACCTGGGCCCCCCGGTCGAAGAGCTGCACCACGGTGCCGACCGCCGGGTTGTCGCCGAGCAGGATCGCCCCGGTCAGCCGCTCGTCGCGGATCCGCAACCGGGCGTACGTCCCCCGGGCCGGGTCGGCGAAGGTCAGTTCCTCCACCGGCCCGCCGATCCCCGGGCCGTCGGTGGCGTCGCCCATCGCGGCCAGGTCGATGCCGGCCGCCTTTAGCCGGGTCACCACCGGCCGGGGCCGGTAGCGGGCCAGCGGGTCGTCGCCGGCCAGCACCTGCGCCACCACCCGGGCCTGGGCCCAGGCCGGGGTGACCAGCCCGGTCAAC
Source organism: Micromonospora inositola (assembly GCF_900090285.1). Classification (NCBI taxonomy): domain Bacteria; kingdom Bacillati; phylum Actinomycetota; class Actinomycetes; order Micromonosporales; family Micromonosporaceae; genus Micromonospora; species Micromonospora inositola. The sequence continues at coordinate 2,699,564 of NZ_LT607754.1, forward strand.
GCCCCGTCGTGCTGGGCGCAGTCGCCGATCGCCGAGATCCGCCGGTCGCTGGACCGCATCCGGTCGTCCACCACCACGCCGCGCTCGACGGTCAGTCCGGCCGCGGCGGCGAGGTCGGTGTCGGGGCGTACTCCGCAGGAGAGGACCAGCAGGTCGGCGCTGAGGGACCGGCCGTCGGCGAGGCCGAGGCGGACCCCGTCGGCGTCCGCGGCCACCCCGGTCGCCGGGACCGCCAGCACGGTACGCACGCCGAGTCCGGCGAGGGTGCCGGCGAGCACCGCGCCGGCGGTCGGGTCGAGCTGCCGCTCCATCAGGTGGCCCATGGGGTGCACCACCGTCACGTCCAGCCCCCGGGCGACCAGCCCGCGGGCCGCCTCCAGCCCGAGCAGGCCGCCACCCAGCACCAGGGCGCGGCGGGCGCCCCGGGCGGCGGCCAG